>CAXTGE010000088.1:0-2660 GCA_964243645.1 uncultured Acidobacteriaceae bacterium
ACCTCTACAGCCGCGCTCTCGCCGCAGCCGACTTCCTTCGCACCTGCGATGCTACAAAGCCCACCCTCGGCATCGTTCTCGGCTCCGGGCTCGGCAATTTTGCGCAGCAGGTCGAGACCGCGATCACCATCCGCTACGCTGACATCCCGCACTGGCCGCAGCCGACCGTGGAAGGCCACGCCGGGGAGCTCATCCTCGGCACGGTCGGTGGTGCTCAAGTCGCCGTGATGGCCGGCCGCGTGCACGCCTACGAGGGCTACACGATGGACGAGGTCACCTTTCCCACCCGCGTTCTCGGTCTGCTCGGCTGCGGGTCCCTGATTCTTACTAACGCCGCGGGCGGCCTCAACCCCGCCTACTCGCAAGGCACCCTCGTCGCCCTAAGCGACCACATCAACTTCACGGGGACCAACGCTGCGCTCGGCCCCAATGAGCCGCGCTTCGCGCAGCGTAAGGGTAGCGGCCTACGCTTCTTCGACATGAGCAGCGCCTATTCACCTCGCCTGCGCGCACTGGCCCACGCCGAAGCCGAACGTCAAAACCTGCCGCTCCCCGAGGGCGTCTATCTCGCCGTCCTTGGCCCCAGCTTTGAAACACCCGCGGAGATTCGCGCGTTTCGCACCCTCGGTGCCGACCTGGTCGGCATGAGCACCGTGCACGAGACGATCGTCGCCCGTCACATGGGCTTGGAGGTCCTCGGCCTCTCGCTCGTCACCAACATGGCCGCGGGCCTGTCCTCCGCCCCCATTCATCACAAAGAAGTCATGGAGACCGGCATCCGCACCGAGACCCAGTTCACTGCACTGCTCAAGGCCCTTATCCCGCAGATTGCCACGTCCATGCAGACAACCTAGCTCGCAACTAGAAACTCAGCACGCACAACTCAACAAGAACCCTGGCGCTGCCGCAGGCGGCACCGGCCGATACACTGGACCTCGTGAGCACGGCCCCACCGACGACCTCCCCGCAGCGCCCCCTTCTTATCGGCATCGCAGGCTGTTCCGGCTCCGGCAAGACCACGCTGGCCCGCGAACTAGCCCATGGCCTGAACGCCACGCTCTTTCCGCTCGACCTCTACTACCGCGATCTCTCGCAGTTTCCTCTCGACAGCCGCGACAAACGCAACTTCGATCACCCGGACTCGCTCGAGTCCGAGCTCTTTATCGCGCATCTCCGCGAGCTTGCCGAAGGCCGTGCGATCCAAAGGCCCGTCTACGACTTCCGCACGCACTCCCGCGTGGAAAGCGCCTTCACCACGATCACACCCTGCCCCGTCGTCATCGTCGAAGGCATCCTCGCCCTGCACTACCCCGAGCTCCTACCGCTCTACACACTCTCCGTCTACGTCGACGCACCACACGAGGTCTGCCTCACCCGGCGCATCCATCGCGACATCCGTGAGCGCGGCCGCACCGAAGCCTCCGTGCGCGAGCAGTACGAGGCCGCCGTCCGGCCCATGGCCGACCTCTACATCCTTCCCAGCCAGCACCACGCAACGCTAACCGTAAGCGGTTGCGAGTCGTTGGACTGGTCCGTGGCGCAGGTTCGGCGCTGCCTGCAGGACCAAATACAGGCACGACCTTAAGGCTGTGTCTGGTCCCACTTGTGGGAGGCCTGACGCTCTTCGTAGCGTTTGGTACGCTCACGTTCCTCAGCAGATGGACGGGACCCGACTCCCGAAGGCCAAAGCGTAAAGTCCGCGAAGTACTCCCTCTGCGGCGTTCCCTTCATCCGCTCCAGCCCATTCCGGATCTCGTACAGCACCCCGCGCGGCAGCTCCAGAACATGTTCCTCCGGCTGGTAGATGGAGGTCACGGGGTAGTCCTCGAAGGCAGTGCGCTTCTGCTCAATGTGATTGCCAAGAACATGGCTCACCGGCTTGCCTTCCGTGAAGTGGATCAGCCGCTCATTGCTCTTCGTGAACGCATCCAAATCCGCAATATACAGCCTGCCCGGATACACGTTGTCGCCCGTCAGCAGAACGCCCGTCAGCCGGTCATACAATGCCACCCCTGCGGTCTCATGCCCCGGGATGGGAATGGCATCGAGCACGCGACCACCCAGGTCCACACTGCCCGTCTCCTCAGGCCATGAAGAGATGCGGTAGAAGCGTTTGGACGCCTCCACGGTAGCGGGAATCAATGTCACGTGGATGCTGGCATCGTGCCACGCCTGTACGTCCTTGTCACCCCAGGTGTGGTCCTCATGCGCATGCGAGTGCACCACGTAGAGATCGAGGCCGCTCAGCTTGTGCCGTTCCATATAGGCATGCAACGTGCGCGCCAGCACCGGCACAATCTCTCCCATGCGGCTTCCCGTGTCGTACAGCAGAACGTGATCTTTGCCGAAGATGAGGTATACAAAGGGCTTCTCGTAATCTGTGCAGCCGGACTGCCGCAAAATCAGGAACTCCGGGTTGTACTCATGCACCTGCCACGGGGGGATCTCCATGCAGCGCGGCCCTGCCGGCAGCCACTGCCTCGGCAGGTCGCCCGGCTCCACCGCACTCACCTCTTTGCCCAGCAGCTGTGCCCGTCCAGCCAACCCGTTCAGCGCAGGGAGCACCAGCGCGGCAGCAAAGACACCTGCACCCGCACCTTTGCGCAGGCGAAACCAGTCCATCTTGGAAAGCATGAACGGATTCTATGGTGCTTTTCCCT
>CAXTGE010000088.1:2760-12097 GCA_964243645.1 uncultured Acidobacteriaceae bacterium
GCCATGCCCTTGCGCGCCGCGGCCGCCTGCTTGTGATACGCATAGCCCGCAATCAGCGGAAAGGCGATCGTGGCCTCGGCAAAGACCATCTGCTCATAGGTCAGATCGACCTTGCCCCACGAACTGGCTTCCTTCAGTGTCGATCCGCTCAGCGCGCCATCGCGTACATCGGCTACCGTTACCTGGATCGCATACTTGTGCATCGACGCTTCCACGCCCAGGATGTCCGCAGCTACGACGATGTCCTGCGCAAAATTCTTCGGTACGCCGCCGCCCATCATCAGCAGACCCGTGGTGGGCACCTGCAGCTTAAACTGGGTCAGCTCATAAAAGTCCTTGGCCGCATCGAGCGAGACCATCGCCTTGCCCTGCCGTTCGTGCTGATGCGCGACAAAGCCGAAGCCCGCGGAGCAGTCCGCAAAGGCCGGCACAAAGATCGGCACATTCTTCTCGTAGCAGGCAAACACGATCGAGTCGTCGTTGCCGCCCTGCGGCGTACGGCCGTTCTTCTCCAGATACGCACCCATCTCGCGGATGATCTCGCGCGAGCTGTACGCGCCCGGCTTCATGCCGTTGATGATCTTGTGCATGGCTTCGTCGCAGATGCGCAGCTCTTCTTCGTCGATGAAGGTGTCGTAGATCCGGTCGATCATCAGCTCGCGCAATTCGTTATCGCCGGCACCATACTTGTAGAAGTCCGGGGCGACATAATGACGGAAGCCCAGCGCCTCAAAGAAGTCCTGATCGACGATGTTCGCGCCGGTCGAGACGATCGCGTCCACCATGTTGTTGCGGACGAGCTCGACAATAATCTTCTGCATGCCGGCGGAGATCAGGGAACCAGCCAGGCAAAGGATCACGCCGCACTCGGTGTCGCGCAGCATCATGTCATACAGCTGTGCCGCGCGCGCCAGGTCGCGCGAGCTGAACGCCAGGTCGGCCATCGCGTCCACCAGGGGCACGACGTCCAGCTTCGTGATATCGATAGGCTTGATCTGTGTTGTAAGAAGTTCCTGCTTGGTGGCCATGAGTGTTCTCCAGTGTGTGTGCTGCACGTGAGGTTGCTTGAAACCGAGTCTTCATCCAAGCCTGGATCACAGGAGCAACGCAAGCCAGCCGCGCCCGTATATCTACCAAATCCCAGGCCCATCCCACGCAGCCATTCTCACCGACCACGCTGCCTATTTGTATGAAAGCGGAGTTTCAGATCTCTCGTTCGCGGGCCCCATGCCGATCAACCGCATCCCGGAGTCATCTGACTGTTAATAGGATGCGGCAAAATCGACATCAATTCAAGCGAATTCGGGAGACAACAGACGGACTCAGCACAGGAAACTCTCCATAGCCGCGTCGAACTTCTCCGGCTGTCCTCTCCACCGCCGCCCACGTATAAACAGCCGCCAGCACTGCACAGTGCCTCAGGGAGTTGCATGGAACCTTCGCCCCTCCGCTACTCTAATCCCAGCCATGAACGTGAACTTCGCCGAGCGCGCGCACAACCACAACTGGAAGCTCGACCCCATCGTCCGCTCCCTGCTCGATACCGACTTTTACAAGCTCCTCATGCTGCAGTACATCTGGAAGAACTCGCCGGCGACGCGTGTCACCAGCGAGATCCACAATCGCACCGTCAGGGTCCGCCTCGCGGAGCGCATCCCGGCCGCCATGCTGCGCGAGCAGCTGGAACACGTGCGCAAGCTGCGCTTTCTGCGCAGCGAGCTTATTTGGCTGGCCGGCAACACCTTCTACGGCACCCGCTACATCTTCGAACCAGGGTTCCTGGACTGGCTTGAGCACAGCTTCCGACTCTCTGATTACGAGATCGCCGAGGGCGAAGGCGAAAGCCACGGCCAGCTCATTTTGCGCTTCTCCGGCCTCTGGACCGAGGTCACCATGTGGGAGGTCTATGCGCTCGCCATCGTCAGCGAGATGAAGACCCGCGCCGCCCTGGCCGAGCTCTCCGAGCTTGAACTCGACGTGCTCTACGCCCGCGCCAAAACGCGCCTCTGGGACAAGATCGAGCTCCTGCGCCACGTCGACGGCCTGCGCCTCTCGGACTTCGGTACGCGCCGGCGTCACAGCTTTCTTTGGCAGGAGTACGCCGTGGGGGCTCTCGCCGCCACGCTCGGTCCGCGTCTCACCGGTACCTCCAACACCGCGCTCGCCTACAAGCACAATCTCGAGGCCATCGGCACCAACGCCCATGAACTACCCATGGTCATGGCCGCGCTCGCCTCGCAAGTCTCCGACGAGGCTCTACGTATCTCGCAATACCGGGTCCTCGAACTCTGGCAGCAGAGCTACGGTGGCGAACTCCTCATCCTTCTTCCTGACACTTTCGGTACCCATCAGTTCCTTGAACATGCACCCGATTGGGTCGCCCACTGGACAGGCGAACGTATTGACAGCAAAGATCCTTTCGAGGCCGGCGACGAATACATCGCCTGGCTGGAGGCTCGCGGCGAAGATCCAAGGGCCAAGCGGCTGATCGCCTCTGACGGCCTCGATGCAGACCTTATCGTCCGTTTGCACGAGTACTTCAATCCGCGTATTCGCTTCTCCGCCGGCTGGGGCACGCTGCTAACCAACGACTTCCGGGGCTGCCATCCCCGCTCCCCGCACCCGGGCGACGACACCTTCGCCCCGATCTCGCTCGTCTGCAAGATCACCTCCGCCGACGGCATCTCCACGGTCAAGCTCTCGGACAATCCCCGTAAGGCCACCGGCTCCGCCGAAGCGATCACCCGCTACCGCCGCGTCTTCGGCTCTCCCGTCCTGGCCGATCTACCTGTACTCGTGTGACCGATTTCGCTTCTACAACAAAAGAGAGGGGCACAGCCGAAGCTGTACCCCTTCCCTGCACATCTCTATCTACTGCCATTTCGCGGTTGATTCCGTCCGGTTCACGATGTCGCGCGCGCGGTCCACGTGCCCCTGAATGCGGTGTTGCAGATCCCTCTCAGACGGCACGTCTTCCGAAGCCATGTCTTCGTGGGCCTTGTTCAGGAGCTCCTGTGCCCTCCGATAGCGATCGTGCGGCGGGATGCGGATGTCGATGCGGGAGGTGTCCCTAAGATTCTGGCCCTTATCGATCGCCGCACTCTTGATCTGCTCGATCGCCGCATCGATTTCGCGAACGGCCGCCTCTTCATCGGCCTTCACCGGCGCATAGTTCCAGTCATCGTTCAAGTAATGACGAGCCTGCTGTAAATCCTGTATCGCTCTTATATAAGACGGATGCAGCGTCGCAGCCTGTTGCGCCCCGGCTACATTTGGCAGAGATCCACCCAATACGGACAGCGCGAAAGCCGCGCACATCATTTTCATCTTCATTCGATCTTCTCCTGCTGGGCACTTTCGCAAAACCAGCTTCGCTACATGAACCCGATCCTTTGAGTACAGTCGCGCATGCTGCGGATGTCTGGTCCTTTGTTACACGCATATGAAACAGCAGGTGAGGCTGTCAGGAGCGGGAGATGCCTCCCAAAAACCAGGCCGCTGTACGCGCCTCCAATCCCGCAACCGTATACTCAGCTCCATGTTGTGGTCCCGTTCGGTTCGCCGTTTCGCCGCCTTCTGCTGCCTGCCTGCCACACTCTGCGCGCCTCGCGCCCACGCCTGGGGACGCGATGGTCACCGCATGATCAACCGCCTTGCTGCAGAGAACCTCCCCGCGGACGTTCCCGCCTTTCTCCGCAACGGCAACGCCGCGGACATCCTTGAGTATGAGGGCCCGGAGCCCGATCAGTGGCGCAACAAAGCCGAGGACGAACTCAGCAACACCCAGGCTCCCGACCACTTTCTTGATCTCGAGTGGGCCGATCTCGCGGGGACGCCTTGCACCGCCGGTACACCGGGCTGCGGCCCCGATGGCATGATGCTGCCGAAGCGCCGCTTCGACTTCATGAAGGCCCTCGCCGCCGCCCAGGCCCGGCATCCCGAGCTGCCGCTCTCCCCCGACAAGGTCGGCATGCAGCCCTGGCAGGTCGAGGAGGTCTGGGAGCGGCTCAAGTCCGATCTTCGCGACTACCGCCGGCTCAAAACCGCCAACGCGGACCTCTCCGGTATCGAAACCATCGTCCTCTTCGAAGCCGGCTGGCTCGGCCACTACGTCGCTGATGGCTCGCAGCCCCTCCACATCACCATCAACTACAACGGCTGGGTCGAGAAGTCCAACCCGAACGGTTACACCACTGAGCACGGGATTCACTCGCAATTCGAGTCCGTCTACGTGACGGCGAACGTCAAGCCGGCCGAGGTTGCGCCTTTGGTGGCATCGACGAAACCGCAGGCCATCAACGACGAGTGGACGCAGTATCTCGACTACATCCACCACTCCAACAGCCTCGTGGAAAAGACCTATCAGCTCGAGAAAGCGGGCGGCTTCACTGCCGCTGGAACGCCTGAGGCCAAGGCCTTCACCGAGGAGCGTCTGGCTGCCGGTGCCATTGAATTGCGTGACCTGATCTATGCGGCATGGGTGCACTCCGCGGATTCCGTACAGGATTTCCACGGCGCATCCTAGCTTCCTTGACGGAAGACCCCCGGAACCCACTCGGGCCCTTGTATCGTACGAGAAATATGGTTCTGCTCCGGAAATTGGGCAAAAGCGCGAAGATCGTCTGGTGTTTCGTCTCCTCCCTTACAGTGCTGGTGATCACTCGCCCGAGAACGCGTCTGGCCCGCGCAGCCTGGCTCACTGACTTCTGCCGCAAGGTCCTTCGTGCGGCGGATGTCTACTGGCAAACACTGGGTCCGGTGCCGGACAAAGGCGCGGTAATCACTAACCACCTTAGTTACCTCGATATCCTCGTCCATGCTGCCCTGCGCCCCTGCGTCTTTGTCTCGGCGATCGAGACCCGCAAGCTGCCCCTGCTCGGCTGGATGAGCATGATGGCCGGCACGGTGTATGTCACACGGGGTGCCGGCGGCAGTGCCGCCCAGGCCGCCATCAGCATGGCGGAGGGCTTCCGGGATGGTCTCCCCATCGTCTTCTTCCCCGAAGGCAAGACCGGGCTGGGAGACGTCCCTCTGCTTCCTCTTCACAGCGGTCTCCTCGCCAACTCCCTAAAGGCAGGCGCCTCCGTCACACCAGGCTTTCTTCACTATGACTTAGCAGCTTCGGACATCGCTGCGGGAAAGACCTCGCGAGACGACATCGCCTGGGGAGACCAGACCCTTCCTGCCCACCTCTGGAATCTTTTTGGCCTGGCACCCATCCGAGCACGGATCGCGTTCGCACCGGAGCCGATCCCCTTCACGCCGGAAGCCCTTGCGAACCGGAAAGTTGCTTCCGAGCAAGCTGGGCGGGCGATCCTTGACGTCGCAGGTTTGTCGCACTAAGGTTTTCATGGCACGAGGCTACTTAAGTAACCTTAGTTGCATGTTTCCGGGCCATTCGATGCATTACTATTAGTCACCATTCCTATGACTCCGGGTCCTGCCATCACGTTCACTGTGCTTGCCCTCACCAACGCGGGTACCGCAGCCGCGTGGCTGGAGCAGCGGCGCAGGTGCCAATCTCTGCAGGCGGGTCTGCATCGGGTGGCGGACGAGGCGGCACAATCCAGGACCGACCTCCGCCAGCGGACCGAGCTGGACACCGTCAAGGATGAGTTCATCTCCACGGTCTCGCATGAGCTACGCACCCCTCTCACCAGCATCCGGGGCGCTCTGGGGCTTCTCTCCGCCGGTCTCATGGGCAAGGTCGATGACCGCGCCGCCAATCTCCTGCGCATCGCCAGTACCAACACCGACCGCCTGGTGCGCCTGATCAACGACATCCTTGATCTGGAACGTATGGATTCGGGCAATGCCCCGATCCGGCTCCGCCCCTGCTCTCTGCGCGAGCTCGTTCTGCAATCGGTGGACACCATGACCGCCATGGCCCACGAAAACGGCGTCAGGCTCGAAGCCTCCTTTGGCAGCCATGGGGGCACGGTCATCTTTGAAGGCGACCCCGACCGCTTGCAGCAGGTGCTCACCAATCTGCTCTCCAATGCGATCAAGTTTTCTCCGGCAGGCTCGACCATTCACGTCAAAACCAGTACGGCGCCCAACGACCTCAGCGTCCATGTGGAGGACCAGGGCAGGGGCGTTCCGGTCGACAAACTCGAAACCATCTTTGGCCGTTTCCATCAGGTGGAAGCGGCCGATGCGCGTCAGAAAGGCGGAACGGGGCTGGGCCTGGCGATCTGCCGCAGTATCGTGAATCAGCACGGCGGGGACATCTGGGCCGAGCGCAACGACAGCCGCATCGCCGGAACCCCCGGAACCACCTTTGTCGTGCGCCTGCCTAGAAATCACGCCACGGAGGTCGCCGCTCAGCATGAGGCCACCACGCATGGTGCCATTCTGGTGGTGGATGACGACCCCGGCGTCCGCCACGTGGTCGCCGAACACATCCGCAACCAGGGCTATACCGTCATCGAAGCGGACTCCGGACAGGCCGCGCTCCAGACCGCTCAGCATCAGCAGGTCGAAGCCATCCTGCTCGACCTCTACATGCCCGGGCTCACCGGATGGGAGACCATCGAGCGGCTCAAAGGCAATCCGGCAACCTCCTCCATTCCCGTCGTGGTACTCAGCGTGCTATCACCCGCGACCCTCAATAGCCATCGCACCCCGGTCATCGCCAAGGCGCAGGGTTGGGTGCAGAAGCCCTTCAACCCGGGCATTCTCTTGGCGGAGCTCGGCAGGGTACTGCATCGCGGCAACGGCCCCGCACGCATTCTGCTCGTCGAGGACGATGCCGACCTTGCCACGGTCGTGCTCTCCAGCTTTGGGAGGGAGTCCGACGAAAATCCGGTACGGATTGACCACGCGGCCTCGCTCAACGAAGCCGTTCGGGCCTGCGAAACCAACCCCCCGGAACTTCTTGTGCTCGATCTCAGCCTTCCTGACGGAAGCGGTTTTGCGCTGGTCAACTGGCTCCGTCGTCAACCCACGCTTCGCACGCTGCCTCTGGTCGTGTACTCCGGCCGTGAGGTCTCCCCAGAGGAGATGGAACAACTTCGCCTTGGTCCCACCCAATTCCTCACAAAAGCACGGGTACAGCCAAAAGAGATAGAAAATCTCGTACTCGCGATGGTCCGGCACCTGAACGGTCCGGCCCTTGAGTTCTCCCCAGGGACTTGAACCATTGATTACAACAAAAATTCATCGCAGCTCAGGTAGAACAGTGCGACGCATTCTCATCATCGACGACGAAGACGACATTCGCGAAGTTGCCGCACTTTCACTCGAAACCGTTGCCGGCTGGACGGTTTGCACCGCACACTCCGGGTCGGCCGGCATACAGAAAGCCATGGCCGAACTACCGGACGCCATCCTCATGGATGTCATGATGCCCGCGATGGATGGGCCCACGACCTTCCGTGAAATGCAGCGAACCCCCGAACTCTCCCATATTCCCGTCGTGCTGCTCACGGCCAAGGTACAGGGGGTCGATCAGCGCCGCTTTGCCGGGCTGGGCGTCTCCGGCGTGTTGTTTAAGCCGTTCGATCCCTTGACGCTGGCTGACGAGATGTCCGTTGCCCTTGGCTGGCGCTGAGTTCCGGGACGCGTATGCCGGGATCCGACGCTGACGTAAAGGCGAACGCCGCCGACCCCCAGCCCTCCTCGGCGAGGCATAACGGCTCCGTGCGTGCCGCCAACTTTGACCCGGCCGCGATTCTCTCGCGCATCTGGCAACAGACGCTTCCCCTGATGCGGGAACGTGTCGCGTACCTGGAAGAGCTTGCCCAGCAGGCCGGCCGCGGGGAGCTCACCCCGGCCGCTCGCACCGAAGCCTCCGATCTCGCCCACAAACTCGCCGGCTCCCTCGGCATGTTTGGCTATCCCCGGGGAACCGACATCGCCCGAGAGATGGAACACATGCTCGAAGCAGGAGCGGAGCTCGATCCCAGGTTGTTTATCGAACTGGCGGCCAGTCTGCGCGCCGTGCTTCCGCTCTAGGGAACCCACGCCACCTGCGTTACGGGTCGCATTCCACGGCCGTCCAGACAGCTGCCGCCGTACCCGACGCATTTTGCACATAGAGATCCATGAACTGCCCTGCCGCGACCGGGATGGCCCCTGTGGCGGAGCAACTGGCATTCGTCGCGGCGGTGCAGGTCAGCGTGGTGCTGTTCAGCGCGGTCGCCGAGCCCACCCGCAGTGTGACTTTGATCGTCCCGGTCTGCTGCGAATACACATCCAGCCTTGAGGCCGTGCACGCCTGCGCCGTCCAGGACAGCACCGTGGCCGTCTCCGTCGCGCTGCTGGAGGTTGTGTTGGTGGCGTAATACAGATAATTGAAGCTGACCGAGTGATAAATTGCCGGTACACGGGGGGCCGCGGCCGCGGAAGACCCGCCGGAGCTGCCTGTGGCACCCTGCGGTATGCCGAAGTTCAGCACCGCCGCGGTGCTTGACCCCGAGTTGGTGACCGTCGCCTGGGATCCCGCGGCCAGCGTTGTCACCGCACCGACGCTCACGCTGGCGGCGCTGCCGGTCGCACCTGCCATCCCGGTCGGTCCCACGCCGCCAGCCTCGGCGACCACGGTCCATACCTGCGCGTACTGGTCCGGCTCCTGATTGGTATTGCCCGAAAGCGCCAGGTATGTCGAGCCTGCAAACGTCACCGCGTCGTTTGTGGCGTAGTGCGTCGCATCGCTCCATGCAGCACGGAAGTTGATGCCCACCGCCCCCTGGGCGCCGGTCGCGCCGGTCGAACCGGCAACGCCCGTTGCGCCCCCGGCCCCGGTTGCCCCTAGGGCGCCGGTCGCCCCTGTCTGGCCAGGGCTGCCCGCAGCGCCGGTCGACCCCTGCGCTGCCAGGAGAGACCAGCTGGAGGGCGAGCCGTCAGGCGCCTGCCCATGGTTGTTGTTCACCAGCGAAGCGTAGCTCGAGCCGTTGTAGCTGACCGCGTCCCCTACCGAGTAGCCGTTTGTCGACGAATACGCTCCCAGGAAGCGCAGCCCGGCGGCGCCGGTCACCCCCGTGACGCCGCTTGCGCCCATCGCACCGGGAGGTCCAGCGGCACCGGTTGCTCCTGTGGTGCCCGCAGCGCCTGAGCCGGTCGCTCCGGTCACGCCCATCTGGCCCTGCGCGGCAAACATCGACCAGGCGGAGGGGCTCTGGTCGGGAGCATTGCCCACGTTGCTGTTCTCCAACGAAACCCACCCTGCGCCTTGCCAAAACACGCCCTGCCCCAGGCTGTAGTTCACTGACGAGCTGTAGTTTCCCTGAAAACTCATCCCGACCGGCCCTGCGGAACCCGTCGCCCCAAGCGGCCCCTGCAATCCCGTGGCCCCCGTGGCTCCCGTCGCTCCCCCTCCGCCCGATCTTCCGCTGCC
>CAXTGE010000089.1:0-6073 GCA_964243645.1 uncultured Acidobacteriaceae bacterium
GGAGAGATGTTTTCCGCGCGGGGAGGGATGCGGGAGGGGTTGATAGGGAGGCGGCGGTAGCTTGATGTGTGGCTTTGGCGGCGGCGGCGGATCCGGCTTTGCCATCGTCACCGGGTCGACCAACGATGCCAGTTTCGTCTTGGGCTTGACGACCGCGGCCTTCACCAGAAACAGCAGCGCCAGGGCGATAAGCACGTTCACGGAAATGGACGTGAGCGCCGCGCTCTTGCTCCGGGTCCCGTCATTCAGGACACCAAAGTCGCGGAACGCCACGCTGGGCGGGTTCGGTTCAGTGCTGCGAAGTGGCTTGGGCATCTCGATCAACCTCTCGGTATCAGTTGGAGCGACGCCGGCACAGTACCTTGGGTTGTTACCAGAACCATATCAGACGCCTGGTTCCTTGTTCCCTCAATCTTTGTGCGGCGCGCGCCGGTGGAAATCTGGCCGGCAGCTGCGTTTCTCTGCATCCGGCGACAAAAAACTTGCAGACGATGGGACCGTGTGCCGTGAAAGGAATCAGCATCGGCAACGGATTCTGCACAAACCGTGGTGCTCGGGGTGACGGTCTGAAGCATTTTGCGACGCTGCTTCGCCTCGTCTGCGTGCTTTGGAGACCTCACCGAGCACACACTGGCTACAACAGGTTCCCAGAACGTCGGGGAAGGTGAACCCAGAAACTCAGCTCCCACAGACGAGCGACGGAAGTTCCGCAGGTGGGAGATACGGGAAAGCTTCGGCGCGCATTGGGAAGGCCGGTAGTCGCCTCTCGACTGTAGGACGGATGGGAACTCTCTGGCATGGACCCTGGAAGCGCGAGTATGTTTCTTGGATGCGGGCAAACGGCCCGAAATCAATTCCTGGCCGCAGATCGAAGTCTTGCTCGTAACTGGGTGAGGCGCTTCGGCGGATCCGGCAACTCTGTATCCTGTACCGCTGCCCGGTAACCGCCCGTATAGATCGAGTACATCACCGCCAGCGCGCATCCCACGCCGAACGCAAACCCCAGAAAGAACCCGATAGCGGCGGATGCGGAGAACGTCACATATCGTAGGATGGCACATCACGTTGTCCTTCTCCTTTCGCGTCTTCGGGGTCAGCTTGAAATTTCCGCACCGTTGTTAGACGGCTTTTTCCTTTTCCTAGGCCACGTCTCTCTTGGCGTGGTTTGAGTGTGGCGGAGCCTGACCCGCGTCGCTATAGCACTTCCGCAGGAGTGGCAGACCGAAACAGAAGAACAAGGCGTAACCCGTTTAGGTCACGTGACTTTAGTTTCTGCAACTTGGCCGGCCCATTTGCCCGGCGTTACCTCCAATGGGCTACACTGCGAGGCACTGCGTCTCGGCATTTGCCCGCGCTCTCCCTGTATGTCTGCCGAATCGACGATCCTGCCCTCTTCGCCCCCAGCCGTATCCGGCGACGCCTCCACCTTTCACTCCCTCATGCGGGAAGATCGCCTTTTTCCTCCCTCGCCGGCGTTCTCCAACAACGCATGGATAGGCAGTCAGGCGGAGTACGAGCGGCGATATCGTCAAAGTATGGATGAGCCGGAAGCCTTCTGGTCGCAGGCTGCGGCCGAGCTCGACTGGATGCAGCCCTGGCAAACTGTACTGGACGGCACCGGACCTGACGCTCGCTGGTTCAACGGGAGCCGTCTCAACCTGGCCGCGAACTGTGTCGATCGCCACGCCTTCGGACCCCGTCGCGACAAAGTCGCCCTGATCTGGGAAGGGGAGCCTGGCGAAATTCGCAGCCTCACCTATGCGGAACTCCACGAGCAGGTCAGTCGCTTCGCCAACGTACTCAAGAATGTCGGCGTAGGAAAGGGCGATCGCGTCGCCATCTACATGGGCATGACGCCGGAGCTGGCCATCGCGCTACTCGCCTGCGCGCGCATCGGTGCCGTGCACTCCGTCATCTTTGGCGGCTTCGCGGCCCACGCCATTGCCGACCGCGTCAACGATTCCGACTGCCGGGTCATCCTGACCCAGGACATCAGCTACCGCCGCGGCACCGAGATCAAGCTCAAAGCAATCGTCGACGAGGCCCTCGAGCGCTGCCCCGGCATCCGCCACGCGGTTGTCTTCCAGCGCGACCCTGCGAAGCCTGTCCCGATGTCTCCCGGCCGCGATCTCTGGTGGCACGAGGCTCTGGCCGCAGCCTCCCCGGACTGCCCGCCCGAGCCCATGGAGGCCGACGATCCCCTCTTCATCCTCTATACCAGCGGCACCACCGGCAAGCCCAAGGGCTTGGTCCACACCACCGCCGGTTATGCCGTCGGCACCTACCTGTCCAGCAAAATAAACTTCGATCTCCATGACAGCGACATCTATTTCTGCACGGCCGACATCGGCTGGATTACCGGCCACAGCTACTGCGTTTATGGTCCCCTGGCAAACGGCGCTACGGTGTTGCTCTATGAGGGTGCCCCGAACTTCCCGCAGCCTGACCGCTTCTGGCAGATCATCGATCGCCACAAGGTCACCATTTTCTACACTGCGCCCACCGCGATCCGTGCCTTCATCAAGTGGGGCTCAGAGTGGGTGGGGAAGCACGATCTGAGCAGCCTCCGCCTGCTGGGCACTGTCGGCGAGCCCATCAATCCGGAGGCCTGGATGTGGTATCACCGCGAGATCGGGCACGGGCGTTGCCCCATCGTCGATACCTGGTGGCAGACCGAAACCGGCGCGCACATGATCGCCCCCGTCCCTGGCGCCATCGCCACCAAGCCCGGCTCGGCCACGCGTCCCTTCTTTGGGATCGCGCCGCAGATCGTCTCGGAGGATGGCCGGCCCGTTCCTGCCGGCCAGGGTGGCCTGTTGGTCATCACCAGGCCCTGGCCCTCCATGGCGCGTACCATCTGGGGCGATCACGGGCGCTTTCTCGACACCTATTTTTCTCAGGTCAAAGATGCTGAAGGCCATCCCGTCTACTTCACCGGAGACGGCGCTCGTCAGGACGAAGACGGCTACTTCTGGCTGATGGGCCGTGTCGACGATGTGATCAACGTCAGCGGCCATCGGCTCGGTACGGCCGAGATCGAATCCGCTCTCGTTGCCCATCCCAAGGTCGCCGAAGCCGCCGTGGTCGCCCGTCCCTGCGAAACGAAAGGCCAGGCCATCGCCGCATTTGTTTCGCTGGAGGACGGCCATGAGCCCACCGAGGAGCTCAAACACGAGCTCAAGCAGTGGGTCGGCAAGGAGATTGGCGGGCTCGCCCGTCCGGACGACCTCCGCTTCACCCCGGCCCTGCCGAAGACGCGCTCCGGCAAGATCATGCGCCGTCTGCTTCGCGAGCTCGCCACCACGGGTGAGGTCAAAGGGGACACGTCGACCCTGGAAGATTTCACCGTGATTGCGAAATTGCGTGAAAACGACGAGTAGTTTGTCCTGTACAACTTCCGGGTAGCTCCCCGGTGCACCTCAACCACCCGTTTCAGCGTCCATTAAAGGACCATTGCTACACTGGATGGCTCAGACTCACGCGTCTGCAAAGCCGCATGGGTCTCGGAAACGGGTCTGTGGAACACGGGATGAGTGAGTATCTAAGCAGGATCAAGTCGCCGGCGGACGTCAAGCGGCTGAGCCTCGTGGAGCTGGAACGCCTTGCCGAGGAGATTCGCGAGCGCCTCATTCGCGGCGTCGCCAAGACCGGCGGCCATATCGGGCCAAACCTGGGCGTCGTCGAGCTTACGCTGGCCATGCACTTCGTCTTCGACACGCCCCGCGACAACTTCGTCTTCGACGTCTCTCACCAGAGCTACGTTCATAAGCTGCTGACCGGCCGAGAGGATCGCTTCGACACCATCCGCCAGGCCGGCGGACTGAATGGCTTTATGCTGCGAACCGAAAGCGAGCACGACAGCTTCGGTGCGGGACACGCGGGTACTGCCCTTTCCGCGGCCCTCGGCATGGCCGTGGCTCGGGACATGTCCGGTGGCACGGAAAATGTTGTTGTTCTCGCCGGCGATGCCGCCTTCACCAACGGCATCAGCTACGAAGCGCTTAACAACATCGCCTCACAGACCAAACGACTGATCATCATCCTGAACGACAACGAGTGGTCCATCGACAAGAACGTCGGGGCTATCGCCGAGTACTTCCACAAGATCGCCACGAATCCCACCTACGTCAACCTGCATGACCGTGTCACCGGCATGCTCGAAAAAGTTGGTGGCAAGGCGGCCCGTCACATCGCCCGAAAAGCCGAAGAAGCCGCCAAGGGCGTCATTGGCCGCGGCATGATCTTCGAAGAGTTCGGTCTCAACTACTACGGTCCGGTCGACGGCCACAATCTTCCCTTGCTCATCGAGACGCTGAAGTTTCTCAAGACCCAGAACCAGCCCGTGGTGCTCCACGCGCTCACGCAGAAGGGCCGCGGCTTTGGCCCGGCGCTCGAAAAGCAGAAGAAGTTTCACGGCCTGGGGCCCTATGACCCAGAGACTGGCGAAACCAAGGCTGTCGGCCAGAAAACCTACTCCGAGGTCTTCGCGGAAAGCCTGACCAAGCTGGCCGGCAGCAACGACAAGGTCGTCGCTATCACTGCGGCGATGCCCAATGGCACCGCGCTCGATCTCTTCCGCCCGCACCACCCCACCCGCTACTTCGACGTCGGTATCGCCGAAGAACACGCCGTGCTGTTTGCCGCCGGTATGGCCACCAAAGGCTTTCGTCCGTTCTGCGCGATCTATTCCACCTTCCTCCAGCGTGCCTTCGATCAGATCGTGCACGATGTCGCCCTGCAGGAGCTTCCGGTCGTCTTCTGCATGGATCGCGGCGGCCTCTCCGGCGATGACGGGCCCACCCACCACGGCCTCTTCGACATCAGCTATCTCCGCTGCGTGCCCAACCTCATTCACATGGATCCCAAGGACGAGGATGAGCTGCAGGACATGATGTTTACCGCGCTCTGCCATTCCGGCCCCAGCGCCATCCGCTACCCACGCGGTACAGGTCCCGGCGCAACGCCCAAAGCACAAGCCCGGGCCCTTGCGATCGGCTGCGCCGAAGTTCTCCAGGATGGCCACAACGTGGCCATCTTTTCCCTCGGCAACATGCTCCCGGAGGCCGAGAAGCTCGCCCGCGAACTGGGAGCCGATGGGCAAAGTGTCGCCGTCATCAACGCGCGCTTCGCCAAACCCGTGGATGCCGACTGCATCACGCGCTACGCCCGCCGGTGTGAGCTCCTGGTCACCATGGAGGATCACGTACTCGCCGGGGGCTTCGGCAGCGCCGTCCTTGAAGCACTCAACGACGCGGAACTCAACACCCCTGTGATCCGCCTCGGCTGGCCCGATCAGTTCATCGAGCACGGCCGGGTGGAGGATCTCCGCCGCACCTACGGCCTCACCGCGGAAGCCGCACTCGACCGCGTGCGCCCTCTCTTGAAGCATCATGTACACGCCTAAACTGATCCAGGCTGCCCCTGCGTAGGAAACGATTTTCTGTCATTCCCGAAGGGAATCTGCTGTCCCAACGCACTCAATCCGGCGTGACCGCCCCTATCTGCGCCGCGTATTGCGGCACCAGGGTCGCCGCCTGCTTCTGCCGGTAGCCGAACATGGCTTTCATGGCCAATTGCCCCAGAGGTGCCGCTGGACGGCTTAACGGCCACAGCGGCAGGGCATACTCCACCGCATCCCGCACCACCGTCCCGGCTTGCCCCGCACGCGTCTCGTCCCGCACCGAGTGACAGTGCCGCCAATATGCAAACGGCCCCTTCACCTGCAGATCGCAAAAACTTTCATTCCAGCGAAAGTCTTCAATCAACGCGTGCCACGGCAGCCGCAAGGGAACGCCCGGCCCCCCGCGAGCCGTGATCAGCAGCTTCGAGCCGCTCCCCGCGGCTTCACCGGGGTACACAGGCATCTCTGCGGGCCGTGGAGGTGGCGGCACCATCGTCGCCTCATCGATCCGGGCCTGCTGCCATGCCGGCATCAACGGCGGCAGGTGGACAGGATCCGCAAAGAAGGCGAACACCAGGGCGCGAGGAAAGGGAAGCCACTGCTCCGTCTGAAACCGCAGATGCATAACCCTCTACGATGCAAGGACCCACACCAAAGCAAAACGGCAACCCC
>CAXTGE010000089.1:6173-9512 GCA_964243645.1 uncultured Acidobacteriaceae bacterium
GGCAGCTTGGCAAAGGCATCGTTGGTCGGCGCAAACACCGTGAACGGTCCGGCGCTGTTCAGCGTGTCTACCAGGCCGGCTGCCTTCACCGCTGTGACCAGCGTGGACAGGTTAGGGGCGGCAGAAGCGTTTACCGCGATCGTCTTGCTGGGGTACATCGCTGCGCCGCCGACGGACGGATCGGTCTTCTGTGCTGTCGCACCCATCGAGGCAAATACCAGCACGCCGCTGGCCACTACCGCAAGCAAACTCTTCTTCATCTCGTATTCCTCTCGTGCGGCGAGCTAGGGCTTAAGGGTATCCGGCCCGCCGTTCAATGACACCCATGTCGTTAACGCAGCCTACTGCCCGACTGGATTGATGCCGTCCCAACATTTATTGGTTGCCGCATCGGCTGCGTCCCACAGAACGCGCGTTGACAAACCCGCACCCCACTCGTCAACTGGTTAGGAATGGCTGCGGCGGATCAACCCCATCCCGCAAACGACCTCAGGTCGCACTCCTGTGACGGGGACCCCTCCCAGGGCTCGTCCGCGGATGTGCGTGGCCTCTTTCTAGTTGGTCTTTTCAAGCTCTCCAAGGCACTGTTTTTCATCTCGGTCGGTGCCGGCGCGCTGCACTTCGTGCACCGCAACATCGGCGACTTCGTGATGCGGATCATCGATCTGCTTCCCATCGACCCCGAGGGCCGCGTCGTCAGCATGATCATGGACAAGGCCGACCTCATCGATGCGCACGATCTGCGGCGCATCGGTGCCGGTGCCTTTATCTATGCCATGCTCTGCCTCATCGAGGGTTGCGGCCTCGTGCTGCGCAAAACCTGGGCTGAGTACTTCACCGTCGTGCTTACCTTCATGGGCCTCCCCGTCGAGACCTTTGAGATTCTTCGCCGCTTCACCTGGTACAAAGTCGGTGCCTTCGCCGTCAATCTCTTTATCCTTCTCTACCTGCTCTGGGTATTGAAGAAACGGGGCAAAAACGTCTATCCCCCGCTGGCGTAGTTTCGCCTCTTCTTCGCTACAACTTTTGCGTGATTCGCACAAGGGCTATCCTGCACCGGCATCCAAAAAGTAAACACAACAAATAGCGGTATTGCTCAGCAAAGCCGCAAAACGTGGCTTTTTCCACATTTGCTTCAGGAAAAAATCTTTGCGTCACCAAAATAGGTCTGGACTTAAAACCGACCTTCACCCATGCTTGTTTCAGCGGTGGTCAAAAGTGGTGAAAAAGGGAAAAGCGGAATCGCAAGGAAAGCTTTCGGGTCCAGTGTAGAGCGGCCTCGGCACAGCAGAGGTATCAGGGCGGGTTCAACAGCATGGCGGTACGTGGCAACAACCCGACCCGAATCGACGAAAAAGGTCGTCTGAAAGTTCCGACCGATTTCAAGCGACGGCTGGACGACGAGTTTGGCGAGACAGAGTACTTCATAACCAGTCGTGACGGGGACCGTGCCGAGGTATACCCGTTGAAGGTTTGGGAAGAGATCGAGGCCAGGATGGCTAACGTGCCCTCGATGACGCCCGCACGAAAGAAGTTTGAAGACGTGACGAACTACTACGGCCAGCAAGTGGGCTATGACACCCAGGGCCGGTTGCTTATGCCGCAACTTCTGCGCGTTAAGGCCCGGCTCGCGGACGATGTCGTCGTAATCGGTAAGGGTCGCTATCTCGAAGTCGTCAATCGTGATCGCTTCGAGGTCGGTCTGGAAGAGAACCGGATGACTGCGGAAGACATGGCGTCTCTCGCATCCTTCGGGATCTGAGTTTTGAACAAAACCAGCTCCCCAGGGAGCGCGTGAGGCGGTCGACTGATGCAGCCACCGCAACATGTTCCGGTTCTTCTTGAAGAATGTTTGGACCTTCTGAAGGTGCGGCCCGGCGGAACCTACGCCGATGCCACATTGGGACTCGGCGGTCACACGCTCGCGATTGCCCGCAGGCTTGGCGGGACGGGGCAGATGATCTGCTTTGATCGCGACCCCGATGCCATGACCGAAGCGCAGGCACGGCTTGCGGCACTCGCTGCCGAGCTGGGATCGGATATGCCGTCAATACGGTATGTCGCCCGTCCTTTCTCAGCTTTAGCTGAGGAGATTGCGCCGGCGGTGCTCGATGGTCTGCTCGCCGACTTCGGCGTCAGCAGCCTGCAGCTCGATCAGCCGCACCGAGGATTCAGTTTTCGTACCGAAGGGCCGTTGGACATGCGGATGGATCCGCGCAGCGAGCTTTCGGCACACCAGGTGGTAAATCAGGCGGACGAAGAAGACCTCGCCAACCTGATTTACGAATTCGGAGAGGAAAGGAGGTCGCGGAGAATCGCCAGAGCCATTGTGAGGGCCCGGCCGATCCACACCACGGCGGAATTAGCCAGGGTGGTTTCGGCCGCGGCCCCAACAATGAAAGGCGAAAAGATTCATCCGGCGACCAGAACCTTTCAAGCACTCCGAATTCGAGTCAACAGTGAACTTGCCGAGATTCAATCGCTGCTGCAAAGCGCGGAATCTCTGTTAAAACCGGGCGGCCGTTTGGCCTGCATCAGCTTCCACTCCTTGGAAGACCGGTTGGTAAAAGATGCGCTCCGCGAGAGGCAGCGGGCGGGAACCATGGCAATCTTGACCAAGAAGCCGTTGGTCGCGGGCGAAGAGGAAAGCCTTCGCAACCCAAGGTCTCGCTCCGCAAAGTTGAGGGGAGCCGAAAAGGTCGGGTAACCATGGATTCCTCAGTGACGTCGGTATGGCCAAATTGCGGAATAGCGACCTCTGACTAAAAGATGGTGCACGGAAGTCGGTGGTTGCTGGTCTAGCACACTTTCGTGCTACATGAACCAGAAAAGATACTCTGCTTACGCGAGAGTCTGTAAAAGACCTTCACGAAAGCCGAGAAGCACGAGAGATGAACGCAGTGAACGAAGCAAAGGGCCTGGAAAGCGGATTGAGACGGTCTTTCCAGGGGGGTAGGACACCATGGCAGCAGCGGCATTTCCAACAGGGCACCTGACCGATTCAGCGACACATTTCCCCACCCGGCGGGAGAGCAGTGGCCGGCCTGTCTCCATCGCTGTGCTCAATGGTCAGCGCTATGACGCGCAGCGCAGCCAGCGCCGCGGTCCCACGCCCGAGATGTTCTTCGCCAAGCACATCGACAACAGCCGCATCGTCAAGGCCGACGACCCCATCCGCCGCCGTGAGGTCCGCACCTTCACCGTTGTGATGAGCATCTTCTTCGCGCTCACGATGATTTATGTGTGGCAGCACTTCTCGGCCATCGAAGTCGGCTACCGCGTTGAAGCGCAGAAGACCCAGGTAGAGCAGCTCCGCGAGCAGAACCGCCAGCTCCGCCT
>CAXTGE010000089.1:9612-11996 GCA_964243645.1 uncultured Acidobacteriaceae bacterium
CCATGAAGCCCAAGCCCAGCAAGCGCCCCAACCTCCGGCCCGCCACCCGCGCGGGCGGGCCGCTCACTGCGCCCATTCGCCGCGTGCGCTTCTTCTGGGTCGCCATCGCCTTCTGCCTCTGGACAGGCGCCATCGCCCTGCGCCTCACCTGGCTGCAGGTGGTCAAGCACGATCACTTTGTCAAAATGGCAGCCCGCCAGCAACAGCGCGGCTTTGAGGTCGCCCCGCGCCGCGGCGTGCTCTACGATCGCAATCTCCGCGAGCTCGCCATGACCGTGCTCGTGCCCTCCATCTACGCCGTCCCCACCGAGATCGGCGACAATCGCGAAGCCGACGCGGCGATGCTCGCCAAGATCGTCCACACCGACCCGCTCGACAGCTTCACCACCGGGAACCGCATCCTCGCCCGCCTCGACGCCTCGCGCAACTTCGCCTGGGTCGCCCGCAAGGTCTCGCCCGAGATCGCCGAACGCATCACTGAGATGAACCTCCACGGCGTCTACGTGCAAAAGGAGTTCAAGCGCTTCTACCCCAACAACGACCTCGCCGCGCACACCCTCGGCTACGTCGGCACCGATGACGAAGGCCTCGGCGGCCTCGAGCGCAACTTCGACGACGAACTCCACGGTGCGCCCGGCCACATGCTCACCGCCGTCGACGCCAAGCGCCACACCATGGACAGCTTCGAGCAGGAGCCCCTGCCCGGCGAAAACCTCGTCCTCTCCATCGATAGCAACATCCAGTACATGGCCGAGCGCGCCCTCGACGAACAGGTCGCCAAGCTCAAGGCCCTCCACGGCACCGTCGTCGTGCAGGACCCCCACACCGGCCAGATCCTCGCCCTCGCCGTCAGCCCGCGCTTCAACCCCAACGACTCCCGTCATCTCAACGCCGACGAGCTGCAGAACCTCGCCGTCTCCAACATCTACGAGCCCGGTTCCACCTTCAAGCTCGTCACCTACTCCGCCGCGCTCGATGGTGCCGGCGTCGAGCCCACCGACAAGGTCGACTGCCAGGGCGGCTCCATGACCATGTACGGCCGCACCCTGCACGATGACAAGTCCGACCACTATGGCGTGATCACCGTGCAGCAGGCGCTCGAGCACTCTTCCGACGTCGGCGCCGCCAAGATGGCGCTCAAGCTCGGCAATCAGAAGTTCTACGACTACATGCGCGCCTTCGGCTTCGGCGACCGCTCCGGCATCGAGCTCCCCTCCGAGACCCGCGGCCTGCTGCGCGCGCCCCGCAAGTGGGGCTCCACCTCCATCCTCTCGCTCGCCATCGGGCAGGAGATCGGCGTCACTCCCGTCCAGCTGGTCAGCATGGTCTCCTCCATCGCCAACGGCGGCACCTATCTGCCCC
Source organism: uncultured Acidobacteriaceae bacterium (assembly GCA_964243645.1). Classification (GTDB taxonomy): domain Bacteria; phylum Acidobacteriota; class Terriglobia; order Terriglobales; family Acidobacteriaceae; genus Granulicella. Next base: position 10,975 of record CAXTGE010000089.1, read on the forward strand.
CGCACATCCTCCTCCAGTCCACCGACGAGATGAAGGGCGACGCCCGTCTGCAGCCCGCGGCCTTTCACCCCGAAAACCAGCTGCCGTCCACCCTCCCCGACGGCTCGCATCGCGTCATCAAGGAGCTCACCGCCGCCAAGATGCGCGCCATGATGCAGGGCATCGTCGTCGAAGGCACCGGCAAACTCGCCCAGCTCAACGGCTACAGCTCCGCCGGCAAGACGGGCACCGCCGAAAAGATCGACCCCGCCACCCACACCTACTCGCACACCAAGCTCGTCGCCAGCTTCGCCGGCTTCGCTCCGGTCAGCTCTCCGGCCATCTCCATCGCCGTCGTTATCGATACCCCCACCGCCGGCGGCGAAAACATGCACTACGGCGGCGCGGCCAGCGGTCCCGTCTTCGCCGAGGTCGCCCAGCAGGTGCTCGAATACCTCGGCATCCCCCACGACCAGCCCCTGAAGTCCAAAAAGCAGGTCGAAGAGGCCAAGCTCCAGCCCATGGCGGCCGAAGACGGCCCCAGCGAAAACATCGCTGACCTCGGAGCCCTCTTCGACCAGATCAACGCCCTGCCCGCCGATGACCCGCTCCGCAAACCCGCCACCGCCGTCGCCGTAGCCGCCAACGCCCAGGCCGACCGCGCCGACGACCAGGCGCGTGAAACCGCCGCCCTGCACGCCCCGCCGCACTCGCCCCTGCTCGATCTGCCTGACAAGGTGCTTGCCCGCTTCCACCGCAACGGCAACACCACCTCCCTCATGCCCGACGCCGAAACCGACAAGCTCGCCGCCAACCACCCCATCGTCTCGCCGCACATCGCGCCAACGGTGCAATCTGAGGCCAACGGGGCCGTCGTCATCGACTCCGGCAAACGCGTGCCTGTCCCCGACTTCAACGGTGCCGCTCTCCGCAGTGTCGTCGAGCGGGCCGCCACCTCCGGCCTACGCGTCCAGACCCTCGGCAGCGGCCTCGCCCACGAACAGGCCCCCTCCGCCGGCACCCTGGTCCCCAGCGGCACAGAA
>CAXTGE010000090.1:0-7356 GCA_964243645.1 uncultured Acidobacteriaceae bacterium
GTGCGGCAGGCCGTGTTGCAGATCGTGAACGTAATCCAGTTCCTCGCGGCGTTCTCTGTTTTTGCCGGCGTGGTCATCCTTGCCAGCGCCATCGCGGGTACGCGCTATCGCCGCATTCGTGAGGTGGTCGTGCTGAAGACACTTGGAGCGACACGGCCGCGCATTGCAACGATCTTCTCCATCGAATTTGCAACGCTGGGCCTGATCTCAGGCGCTGTGGGACTGCTGTTTGCCAACATCGCCTCACGGTTGTTGCTCAAGCGGGCGTTACACTTCGACTATCACTTCCAGCCTGGTCTCACGCTCGCTTCATGGCTCGGCGCGGGTCTGCTCACCATCGTATGCGGCTGGCTCGCGAGCAATCGCGTGCTGGGGCAGAAACCGCTGGAGGTCCTGCGGGAAGAATAGTCGCTGGTTAACCCGGCTGGTTGACCTAAAAGTGAGGTTGGCTGTACTCTCAAACAGGTGGTCGATGTTGCCCGCTACCCCGCCAGGGCTCCGACCGCCGCTAACTTCTTCAATGTTGCCCCCTCGTTCAATGGTAGGACTAGCGACTCTGACTCGCTCGATCGGGGTTCGAATCCCTGGGGGGCAACCAAACCTTTACATGACCTTGATAGATCTGCTGAAAAGGCGAGGCCTGGATGCCTCGCCTTTCCTCGCTAGAACAGCAGCTTGAGCCCCAGCTGAATTTGCCGGCTTGTACCCGTAGTCGACGTAATCACACCGGCGGTAGGACTCCCCTGCGTGGCCGAGGTGTACACCACCTCGTTGGGCGTGGACAGGTTGGTGTGGTTGAGGATGTTGAAGATCTCCGCACGGAACTGCAGGCGCACCGCTTCGCTGATGGGCGTTGCCTTCAGCAGCGACATATCCCAGTCCGCATAGCCGGGACCTGTGAGCGTATCGCGCCGCACATTGCCCACGGTGCCTGCAGCCGGCGGGGCAAAGGCGTTGGGGTTGAAGAAGCGCGTCACGCGTGCGGCCGTTGTCCCGTGGGTGTAGATGTCGCCGCGAAAGCCCGCATTCACGTTCGGGCGTACGGGGTTGCGCGTGTCGCCGGAGTTGGTCGGGTTATAGCCGAGCTGCGGACTGAAGGGGAAGCCGGTCTGCAGGTTCGCAATCGTTGCCAGCTGCCAGCCTGAGATGAGGCGGCTCGTAAACGCACCGGCTTTGGCGAAGAAAACCTGCCCATTGCCGAACGGCAGCTCATAGGTGCCGTTGACGGCAAAGCTGTGCTGTATGTCCGTGGCGGCCGCGCCATAGTCGCGATGCGGCAACGAGGGAACTGCAACGAAGGCCGGCGTATTCGCGGAGACAGAGGTGTTCCAGGCGGAGCCGTCGTCCAGGTTCTTGGCCCAGGTGTAGTTCGCGCGCAGCTGCAGACCGTGAGCCAGTTCGCGCCGCACATCCACGATGAGTCCGTTATAGTTCGCCGAGCCTCCGGAGAACCACGAGGTCGTATTGGCCAGCGCCGGGTTGGCCTTGGTGGCGCTGGGGTAGAAAATGGTACCGTCGGCGAGGTTCTCTTTACTGGCTATGCAGGCCGGATCGGGGCAGACCACGAACGCGGGCTCGTTGAGATCGCCGGAGAGGATCTGGTGATACGCATGCGAGCCGATGTAGCCGACCGTGAGCGAGGTCCCACGTGCCAGTTGCTGCTCGAGGCGCACGGTATAGGCGAGCACGGCGGGTGTGCTCATGTCGTTCTGCACCGTGGACGGCGAGATGGTCGCCTTCCCGCCGGTTGGCGCGGCTACCGTGCTGCCTGCATAGCTGAGCGTGGTGTTGAACGGCGCTGCCTGATCGAAGCGGTAGTCGAGGTTGTCCAGCAACGAGTGATGCAGGCCGACAGACGCGCGCACGCTGGTCGTGCCGTCGCCGAAGACATTCCATGCCACGCCGAGGCGGGGTTCGGGAAGAAAGAGCGCGCGATTGGTGAGCAGACCCGCATTGCCCGTAACCGGATTAGTGTTGATGACGCCGTTCGTAAAGGTGTACACGCCGGCGCGGCCACGGTCCTCATTCCAGCCCGTGGTGTTCTCTGAGCGGAAACCGGCCCGCAGCTCAAGGCGCGGGGTGACGTGGAAGGTGTCCTCCAGGTACGCCGCAGCAAACAGCGAACGCCAGGCAAGCTCCGTGGGCTGCGGCACGACCGTGTAGGTCTTAATGGTGCCTGCAAGAAACGTCTGCAAGGAAGCAAACGATGCCTGCCCATACTGGTTCTGCGCGAGGTTGTCGTTGGATTGCAGGCGCTGCAGCCATACGCCGGCCTCGATCTGGTGCCTGCCGCGCGTGTAGAAGATGTGGTCGTCAAAGGTGTACAGGTTGCGGGTGATGGCGTTGTTTGCACCCACATTGGCGCCTGCCGCGGTGATCTGGGAGGCACCATTGGAGGCCGTGGAGCCCGCGATGACGATCGCGCCCGTGGGCTTGCCCGGGACAAAGGTGGACGTCTCTGCCTGAATCGCTGCGGGCACCGAGCCAAGGAACAGGAAGCTCGCACGCGAGTAGCCGACGCGGGCTGTGTTCAACAGCCGGGCTGAAAACACGTGCTGCTCCTGCGCGCTCAGGACCTGCTCGCGCAGGTATTCATCGATCAGTGAGTAAGGATTCTGTGTCGGCGTGTGCGCGTCGGAGTCGTCGACCGTGTAGGCCGCAAAGAACAGATCGTTGCGGGTCAGGTTTGCGTCGAAGCGCGTGGTGCCGAAGTCCTCGCGGATATGCTGCACCGGGGAGGAGAACGCCTCCGCGATCCCTGTGGGCACGCTCACCCCCTGCCCGTTGGTGGCAAAGAGCTCCGGACCATTCTGCACGGGCCAGAGATTGAGCAGGGACACGACGGCGGGTGCGATCGGCACCTGGGTCTCCACGCCGGCGCTGTTGGGCAGGAGGCCCTGCCGGGCCTGGTTATCCGGCACCAGCGTGACCGCGGAGATGCCGAGGTTCTGGCGGTAGCCCTCGTAGTTGCCGAACAGAAACAGCTTGTTCTTGCGCAGGGGACCACCCAGGGCGCCGCCGTAGTTATTGCGCTGAAAGTTCGGAATGCGTGCCTGGTCGAAGTAGTTGCGCGCGTCGAAATAGCTGTTGCGCAGGAACTCATACGCGGAGCCGTGCACCAGGTTGGTTCCCGACGCGGTCACGATCGAAACCTGGGCGCCCTCGCGCTTGCCGTAGGCGGCAGAGTAGCTGTCCGAAACGACGTTGAACTCGCGCACGCCGTCGATGCCCAGCAGCTGCCCGCTGGTGCCACCCGGGGTGTTGTTGATCAGCGAGGCGCCTGTGTACTCAATGCCGTTGAGCAGAAACAGATTGTCCTGTGGCCGGCGGCCTGCCACGGCGAACATGTTGCCCACCGAAGAGTTCGAGGTGCCGATGCCCCCGGAGCGCTGCTGCGAGTAGTTCACCACGCCCGGGTTCAGCGTCAACAATTGGTCGTAGGAGCGGCCGTTCAAAGGCAGCTCTTTGATCTGCCTGGCATTGATGACGCCTGCCGTCTGCTCGGTCGAGGTGTTCACCGTCGAGGGCGTCTCATCCACCGTGACGACCTCGTTGCCGGCAATGCCGAGCTTCAACGGCAGGTCCAGCGACTGTCCCACGGTGAGGGTCACACCCTTGCGCTCATACGGGCTGAAATTGGCCGCCTGCACCGTGATGCGGTAGGAGCCCACGGGGATCGACGGCGCACTGAAACGGCCGCCGCTGTCCGTGACGGCACTGCGTTCCGTGCCCGTATCCATGTTGCGGACGAGCACCTGCGCCCCGGGAACGACGGCGCCGGTGGGATCCACAACCGTCCCGCTGAGGGTACCGCCCACTACCTGTGCATACGCTGTGGGCTGGAGGGCAAGGGAGACAGCAAGAGCGGTGAGCGCAGTCGCAGAGAAGGTCACCGCGGAGCGCCGCAGCGCACGGGTCGAGGGAAGCATGGATCTCCTGGGTGTATCGGCTGGGACAGCCAGGCCCCGGTCGGCGCCCTGTATGGCTGTTGAATAGTTATTGCGTCAGGGAGATGAAGAGAGGACCGCCACGACAACAACAACAGTGCATGGAAAGGCTCGACACCATCACATGCCTCCAAAGCGCACAGCGCCGAAGACCAGCCCCAGCGTGACCAGCGCGATAAAGATCTCGCCCAGCACGCCGACCAGGATGGGGCGCCAGCCCTGGTTCACAAGGTCACGCAAGCGCGTCCGCAGACCGACCCCGGCGAAGGCAGGAAGAAACGCCCACTTTGAGAGATTCGACAACGACGTCAACTGGCCCTTGGTGAAAAAGCCCACCGTCGCGAGCACCGAGATGGCAACGAAGCCCAGGATGAACTTGGGAAACTTCTGCCAGAGAAACAGGGCCTTGTTTTCGACGCGATGCGCTTGGCCCCGCGACGCCCAGTACACGGCGTAGCCGAGCACAACGAAGCCGATGAACGCCGAGCGCGCGGTCTTGGCGAGTACCGCGAAGCGGCCGGCCTCATCGCCATAAAGCGCTCCGGTCACCGTGGCTTCGGCCGTGTTGTCGACGGCGAGCCCCGTCCATATGCCGTATGACTGCTGACCCATGTGCAACGCGTGGCCGATCGCGGGAAAGGTGAAGAGCGCAAGCGCCCCGAGGGTGAGAATGGCGGCGATCGCCGTGGAGGTATCTTCCTCGTCGGGCTCGATCGCGCCCTGTGCCGCCATGATCGCGGTAACCCCGCAGATGGAGCTGCCGATCGCGAGCAGGGAGGTTAGCTTGGGCGGCAGACGAAACAGCTTGCCCAGCAGCGTCATCACGCTGAGCGACAGAATGAGCTCCACAAAGACAAGCACCAGGGACAGGCCGCCAAGGTGCAGCACGTCCGCGAACAGGAACTTGGCCCCCACCAGCACAATGCCCAGCTTGAGCCAAAGCTCATAGGTCGCAATGCCGGGACGGAAGAGGCTCGGCACCGTGCCCACATTGGAGATCAGCAGACCCAGCAGAATCGCCCAAAGCACGTATTCGACATGCGGCGCGGGGATCCCGTGCGCGGTGCGCAGCCACGTGCAGAAGCTCTCCAGCACCTTGCCCGCCAGGCCGATGCCGAACAGCAGCGCGGTCCCCGGCAGCAGATGCAGGATCTGTCTGGGCCGCGACACGCCCTCCCTGTCGAGGGTGACAGGAGGTTCCGGCAGCACTTGGGTCGAGGGCGAGATGACCTACCAGCCGATGTGGTGGATGACGTTCAGTCGAATAAGAGCCGCAAAGGTCAGCGCAATGACGATGGCCGCTGTATCGACGTTGAAGCCCAGCTTGCTCTGTGCCGGAATTGCGGTGCTGCTGTGGGGGTGTTCCATGCTTCTCCTGTTGTCACTTCAAGGGGCGGGGAAGCGTGGGCTCATAAGCAGAAAACCCACGCTGGGCTCGGGGGAGCTGTGCGTGGGTGCTTGAGAAAGCCTCTGGTGCGAGTGGTTGAGAAGCTCGCTAGAGCAGGCGGGCACCGGCGCGACAGCGCGGCATGCGACAACACATGCAACAGAGCGCGGCGACGGTGAGGGTCTGCTTCATTTCTTGTCTCAGCCTACGGAGAGTGGATGCCGGCGTCAAGCGGGCGTTTCATGGCACAGCCAGGAAGCGCGTGTTTTCCGGCATTAGCCTCTCAGCGCGTGTTTCCGGCATTAGCCTCCCAGCGCGGCGGTGACCAGCGCCTTTGCCTCTTCCTGGATGTTCTGTAGATGAGCCGGCCCCCGGAAGCTCTCGGCGTAGATCTTGTACACGTCCTCTGTCCCTGAAGGCCGCGCCGCAAACCAGCCGTTCCCGGTGGTTACTTTCAGTCCTCCGATGGCCGCATGATTGCCCGGGGCTTCGGTGAGGATCGCCGTGATGGGATCGCCCCCAAGCTCTTTTGCCGACACCTGCGATGGCGAGAGCTTTGCCAGCTTCGCCTTGTCTTCCTTGCTGCAGGCGGCATCGATGCGCTGGTAGACGGGGGAGCCGTATCTGGCGGTCAACTCGCCGTACAGCTGGCCCGGATCCTTGCCGGTGGCCGCCGTCATCTCCGCCGCCAGCAGCCCGCAGATCAGGCCGTCTTTATCGGTAGACCAGACACCGCCGTCCTTACGCAGAAACGTGGCGCCGGCGGACTCTTCGCCGACAAAGCCTAGCGTGCCGTCGAGCAGGCCGTCGACAAACCACTTAAAGCCCACGGGGACCTCAAGCATCCGGCGGCCCAGACCCAAGGCTACGCGATCGATCATGGAAGACGACACCAGCGTCTTGCCGATCCCCACCTTATCGCTCCAGCCGGGGCGATGCGTGAAAAGGTACTGAATGCACACCGCAAGATAGTGGTTGGGGTTCAGCAGCCCGGACGAGCGCGTCACGATGCCGTGTCGGTCATGGTCGGTGTCGCAGGCCCACGCCACATCGAAGCGATCCTTGTTCTGAATCATGCTCGCCATCGCATCCGGCGACGAGCAGTCCATGCGGATGCGGCCGTCCCAGTCCAGCGTCATGAAGCGAAAGGTCGGGTCCACATAAGGGTTCAAAATGTCGATGGCCAGGCCGTACAGCTCCGCAATCGCCGGCCAGTAGGCCACGCCCGCGCCGCCCAGCGGGTCCACTGCCAGCTTCAGCGTGCTGCCCTTCAGCAGGTCCAGGTTCAGCACCGTGCCGAGGTCGGAGACATAGCTGTCGATGAAGTCATGCCGCAGGGTGGTATCGGCATGCAGGGCGTCGCGGTACAGCACGCGATGCACGCCGGCCAGCTTCGCCTCCAGCAGGGCGTTGGCGCGCTCCTGAATCCATCTCGTGGCGCTCGTGTCGGCGGGGCCGCCGGTGGGTGGGTTGTACTTGAATCCTCCATCTTCGGGAGGGTTGTGCGAGGGCGTGATGACGACCCCATCCGCGCGGTGCTTCCGGTTGTTGGCATTGTGCTTCAGGATGGCGTGCGAAAGCGCCGGCGTCGGGGTGTACCCCAGGTCGCCGTCGATCAGCACCTCCACCTCATTGGCGGCCAGCACCTCGAGCGCGGTCGTGAACGCGGGCTCGGAGAGCGCGTGCGTGTCCTTGGCCAGGAACAGGGGACCGGTCGTGCCCTGGTCGCGGCGGTACTCGCAGATGGCCTGGGTGATGGCCGCGATGTGGTCGTCGTTGAAGCTGGCATGGCAGGCTGACCCGCGATGGCCGCTGGTGCCGAAGCTGACCCGCTCGGCCGGGTTCGCCGGGTCAGGCGTCAGCGCATAGTAATCCGTCAGCAGGCGAGGCAGGTCGACCAGGCGGTCGGGCGAGGCGTGGTGGCCGGGGGTGTTGCGCTGCGCGTCTTGGGGAGCCGTTGCGGACATGGGCTGAAGCATAACGCATGTGGGATGCAGGACGAAGACCGCCTGGAGCCTGGCT
>CAXTGE010000090.1:7456-11854 GCA_964243645.1 uncultured Acidobacteriaceae bacterium
CACATCTTTCCGGAGAACCTGGCCAAATCCATCGCCGAAGGCCAGATCCTCCAGGTAGCCGTCTTCGCCGTGTTCTTCGGCATCGCGCTAGCCACCCTGAGCGAGGAAAAACGCGCTCCGGTGCTGCGCCTTTGCGAGAGCCTCAGCGAGGTCATGTTCCGCTTCACGAACGTCGTCATGTACTTCGCGCCGATCGGCGTCGGGGCGGCCATGGCCTACACCGTCGGGCACATGGGGCTCGGCGTGCTGGTCAACCTGGGCAAGCTGCTGCTCACACTCTACGGCGCGCTGGCTCTGTTCGGGGTGCTGGTCCTGCTACCGGCCGCGCTGCTCTTTCGTGTGCCGGTCGCCCGTTTTCTGGGCGCGGTCGCCGAGCCCGCCACCATCGCCTTTGCCACCTCCACCAGCGAGGCCGCCCTGCCCCGCGCTATGGAGGCCATGGAAGCGCTCGGCGTGCCACGTCGTGTGGTCGCCTTTGTGATCCCGGCAGGCTACAGCTTCAACCTCGACGGCTCCACGCTGTACCTTGCCGTCGCCAGCATCTTCGTGGCCCAGGCCGCGGGCATCTCCATGAGCCTCGGCCAGCAGCTGCTTATGATGGCGACCCTGGTGCTGACCAGCAAAGGGGTCGCCGGGGTGCCGCGGGCGACGCTGGTCGTCCTATTGGCCACCGCTTCCACCTTTCACCTGCCTACCGAGCCCATCTTCGTCATTCTCGGCATCGACGCCCTGATGGACATGGCCCGTACGGCCGTCAATGTGGTGGGGAACTGCCTGGCCTCGGCCGCCGTGGCGCGATGGGAGGGCGTCTTCGGCACCGAAGTGCCCGACGCGGTCGTCCTGGAAGGCGTGGAGGCCTGAGCGAACGCGTGGAGGCCTGCACCGCGGAGGCGTTTCGCAACTTCAGGCAGTCCCGCCCGTCTCTTTACGGTATGGGCTCCACTGCTTCTAGCCGTCTCTCGGCTGCCGCTCTTTGTGCCGTCGCTCTTGCTTCCGGTGTCGCGCAGGAAACTGCGCCTTCCGCCTCAGGCAAGGTTGCGGCAAACGCTGATGCGCCGACGAACAAGATCTCCGTGCAGGCCAACCTGGTCGTCGTGCCCGCGGTGGTCTTCGACAAAAAGGGCCTGGTCACCACGCTCAAGCAGGGCGACTTCGCCATCACCGTGGACGGAAAACCGCAGACCATTCGCTACTTTGACCGTGACACGGACGTCCCGTTAACGGTGGGCCTGCTGGTCGATGTCAGCCGCAGTCAGACCTCGGTGCTGGAGGCGGAACAAAAGGCGAGTCAGACCTTTCTCGACTCCTTCTTGAAGCCGGCCGCGCCCAATCGTCCGGCCGACAAAGCCTTCATCCTGCAGTTCGCCCATACCGCGGAGCTGCTGCAGGACGTGACGGACTCCCGCCCACTCCTGGCCGCAGGGCTCAAAGAGATCGGCACGCAGGCGCCGGGCGCGCCCGAAGAGGATGCCTCGACACAGACCCCGGACCCCGGCGCCAACCCAAACGCGGGCGGCAACAACAACCCGGGCAACGGCGGTGGAAATGGCGGCTATGGCCGGCGCGGTGGGTCAAACGGCGGCAACACGGGCGGAGATCGTAACTCGGGGGCCAGAGGGGGCACCGTGCTCTATGACTCCCTCTTTCTGGCTGCGGACGATGTGCTGAAAAAGCAGAAGGGACGTCGTGCGTTGATCGTGCTGACCGACGGCGTGGACCGGCACAGCAAGGAGTCGCTGATCGAGTCCATCGAGGCTGCCCAGCGCGCCGACACAATCGTCTACGCCGTCTACTACAAGGGCCGGGACGACCGCGGCTTCAACGACCGCGACAGCTATGGCGGTCCAGGTGGCTACGGCAACCGCGGCGGTTATGGGAATCCAGGCGGTTACGGCCGCCCTGGCTACCCCGGGAGCGGCGGAAACCCCGGCTCCGACGGTACCTATGCCGACCCGGACGGCAAAAAGATCCTGCAACGCATCTGCACCGAGACGGGCGGCCGTCTGTATGAGGTCAAGGGTAAGGGATCCGTGGATGACATCTACAAGGGGATCGGCGATGAGCTGCGGGCGCAGTACCGACTAGGATTCACCCCGAGCTATGAGGCCGCCGGCAAGGGCTACCATCCCCTCCAGCTGACCCTGACCAATCCCGACTCGAAGAAGCTCGAAATACAGACCCGCAGTGGTTACTACACCGGCGCGGCCAACCCTGACTAGGGAGCCAGGGTTCCTGCTCAGGCAGCGACGGAGATCTTCGACTGGGGCAGCACCAGGCGCGAGGTGGGATGTTTGGTGAAAGGCGGCGTGTTCTTTTTGTGCGAGCGCCAGCTGATAATGATGATGGCCGCGATAATGACGACCATGACGGCTCCCACCGCAAGGTAAAGAACGTGAGCGATTGTGGAAACGTCAGCCTTTTTCTCTTCGGTCTGCATAGCGGCTTGGATGCAGAATCCCTCCGATCGCAGCTCCTGGCCGGCAGTCTCTCGAATCCAAATTGCCTGTCATGCATCATTGCTCCATGATGGGTGTTAGTTTTCACCCGCTCACAGGAGACCGATGAAACGCACAGTACGCCTCGCGCAAGCTCTCACCACTGCCCTTCTAGGGGGTGCGCTCACCCTGGGTGCCGTGAGCCAGATCACCGGATCGCCCTACCCGCACAACCACATCTATCCAGAGACCAGCCAGGCCCAAACCGATGTGCAGACAGCCCTGGTGGAGGCTCGTCAGAGCCACAAGCGTGTCATCCTGGACTTCGGCGGCGACTGGTGCCCGGATTGCCAGGTACTCAACATCTACTTCGGCCAGAGCCCCAATCGTGAGCTCCTGGACAAGTACTTTCTGCGCGTGAACGTCAACATCGGCCACGAAGACGCGAACCTGGAGCTGGCGCACAGGTACGGCGTTCCGGTACAGGGCGTGCCCGCGCTGGCCGTTCTGGACGAGCACGGCAAGGTGCTTTACTCGCAGAACAAAGAGTTCTCAGACATGCGTCACATGCAGTCCGGCGATCTCACGCAGTTCTTGAACAAGTGGAAGCAGTAGGCGGAACGGGCAGGCTTTGCCGGTGAGCTGACCAGTATGCGTGCCGCGACCGCAGTCTCGGGCCTAGTTGAAAACCTCTGTCTCGTACCAGCGCACCGGCTGGCCCGCTTCTTTCTGCTGCTCCGGCGTTCTGCCGTAGCGGCGGCCGATCACGACGCGCTCACCGTGGCCCAGGCCATCGCCTACTCGGCCATGGTGGCGCTATTTCCGGCCATGATCGTGGCTGCGACCGTGATCGGCATGCTGCCCGGCTCCCTGCCGTTCCGCTCGCAGCTGGGCGTCTTCTTCCTCCAGGTCCTGCCCTCCAACGTGGCCCCCGTCCTGGAGGGCTACTTTACGGTCACGCACAAGTCCCAGACCGCCGGCGCCCTGCTCGGCTCCGTGGTGGTCAGCCTCTTCGGCGCCGCCAACGTCGTGGGGACGCTGATGGAGGGCTTTCGCCGCGCTCACGATTTGCCTGTCCTGCGCGGCAACTTCTGGCGGCGGCGCTGGCGCGCGTTCATCCTGGTGCCGCTCTCGCTCATTCCCATGGCCCTGGCCAGTGCGCTCGTGGTCTTCGGCAATGTCCTCACGCACTGGGTGGGCCGCGATCTGCCCAATGAGCTCAAGCCGACCTTCTCCACCGCGGCTCTGATCCTTCGCTGGACCACGGCGCTGGCCGGCAGCACCGGCATCATCGGCCTGATCTACCACCTGGGGACGGATCTGACGCCCGGCGTACGCACCCGGCTCGAACCCTGGGTGCGCGAGCCATGGAACGCGCTCCGCAGCGGGTGGACCTGGCGCGCCAGCCTGCCCGGCGCCGCCCTGGCCACAGCCCTCTGGTTCCTGGCAACCCTGCTCTTCGGCATCTACGTGACCCGCTATGCCAACTACACCCAGGTCTACGGCTCGCTGGGCGTGGCGATCGCGCTTCTGGCCTGGCTCTACATCATCGCGCTGTGCGTGCTGATGGGCTCGGAATTCAACGCGCAGATCGCTCGCCCGCTTCGCGACGAGGAAAGCCATGCCGCGCTCTGGAAGCTGCCCGGCTGGCGCTGGCGTGGGAACTAAGACAACAAATTTGTCTGAAGAAAACAGTTTCCTGGCACCTGCGGCGCAACAGAGTTCGAGCCTGTCGCATAGAATGACCGTGAATCGGCACGGGCCTTCAAGGCTCCGAGATCCGCCGAACACGAGTGTGCATGAACGGGGCTGATAGCAGCTGGAGCGCAGGCAAAACACTGCGCCGCGCAAAGATCGTAGGAACGCTGGGGCCGGCCTCGGGCACGGAAGAGGTCTTCCGCAAGCTGGTCCGGGCAGGCCTGGACGTGGCCCGGCTGAACTTCTCGCACGGCTCGCATGAGCA
>CAXTGE010000091.1:0-2079 GCA_964243645.1 uncultured Acidobacteriaceae bacterium
AAGCCCATCTCCATCGCCAGCGCCGCATCGCTCGCCGTACCCAGCCCCGCATCCACCACCAGCGGCACCTCGGTGATCAGCTCGCGCATCATCCGCAGCGTATAAGGATTCGCGATGCCCAGGCCTGTCCCGATGGGCGCTCCCAACGGCATCACAGCCGCTGCACCGACATCAATCAGCCGCCTGGCCAAGACGATGTCATCCGTCGTATACGGCAGCACCGTAAAGCCTTCCTTCACCAGCACCCGCGTAGCCTCCACCGTCGCTTGGACATCCGGATACAGCGTCGCCTGATCGCCGATCACCTCGATCTTTACCCAGTCCGAAAGCCCCACCTCGCGCGCCAGCCGGGCCGCCCGGATTGCCTCTTCGGCCGTATAGCACCCGGCGGTGTTGGGCAGAAGGAAGTAACGGTTCGGATCGATAAAGTCCAGCAGACTCGACCCGAATTCGCGTCCAGAGCGGTCCAGGTTCACACGCCGCACGGCCACCGTCACCATCTCTGCACCGGAGGCCTCAATCGCCGACTTCGTCTCCGGGCCGTCCCTGTACTTGCCCGTACCCACGATCAGCCGCGACCGAAACCGACGCCCAGCAATCACTAATGCATCCTTTGTGGACGTCTCCTGCACCGACTCAGCCCGCTCCAACGCAATCCCACTCATACCCAAATCCTAATCCCACCCATCCAGGCTTTATTCACCACTCACTTCTCACGATTCACTCTCCCCAAACACAAACGGCTCATCCCGAAGGATGAGCCGTTATGCGGTTGACTGGTGGGATTGACTTGAGGGCATCCGACTCGGATGGGCCTCGACGGGGACTTCACTGTTCTAAAAACAGACCGTCAGGTCTAGAGCGCGGAGCTCTAAGCCTCAGTCACCTCACGTGTAGTAAAGCAACAACTGGAACAATCAGATTTCATAGGCTGGACCATCCTCCTTTCCCGTGTAACTCTTTTCTACGCTGGTCCTCCCCAGCAGTCAAGCTGCCCCGTTCGAACAACGGACAACCGTTCTTATCCACCCTGAACAGGGGATCTGCTCGCAATTTGTCGCCCCCTACAAAGGCGTTTTTGCGGACCGGTCCATCCAGTGATCCCGCAATTTGCCGGTTTGATCTTAGACATCAGGTACTCATTCGCAGCTGGAGTCATTCAAGGAGCAACTCAAGAAGGCAAGATTGGTTGGAGCAGCTTTCAATTGTGCCGAAGACTTCATCTTCGTCTCCCCACAGCTGCCATCTGGTGTCGGCACGACCCCAGCCGCCTTCTGTTGATCGCCTCTTCACAAATTCTTTACACGCCGTCTCGGTATCCTAAGAGGACCGCCTCCATCGAGCGACCCTGGCGACAAGAACTGAAACACACCTCATGCACAAGATGCTGCAAACCCTTTTATTTGCCCTGCTGACGCTTACAAGCGGTGGCCTGCTCGCTGACGCCCAGCAAAGTGGCGCTTCGGCCACCGAAGCGCCGGTCACCCCGGACCAGCCCACCCAGGTTCCGGTAACCCTCTTCCCCCACTCCGAGACCTCGCGATGGCTCGTCTCCGGGCAGGCCAACATCATCTTTCAGTCTCACCCAGGTTTTCACTCCCCCTACGAAGGAACAAACTCCCTCCTCTCACGCGGCGAGTACAAGACCTCCCTCGTCGGCACACTCTTCACCGGCTTTCAGCTGAACCCGCATCCCCGCTATGCCACTGACTTCCTTTTTGATATCGAGTCCGCCGGTGGTCGTGGCATCTCCGAGGCTCTCGGCCTCGCCGGCTTCACCAACCTCGACGTCGTGCGCAACCCCAACCTCGGCTCCAAGCCTTACGTCGCCCGTATCCAGCTGCACCAGGTCCTCGGGCTCACCTCCGACCTCCGCGACGGCTCGCGTACCCCCTTCTCCCTGGCCACAAAGGTCCCCGCCCGCCGCTTTGACCTCCGCGCCGGCCGTATGGGCCTGCCCGACGTCTTCGACCTGAACGGCCCCGCCTCGGACTCGCATCTGCAGTTTATGAACTGGACCGCCGATAACAATGGTGCCTACGACTACGCCGCCGATACCCGCGGCTACACCTATGCCTT
>CAXTGE010000091.1:2179-7121 GCA_964243645.1 uncultured Acidobacteriaceae bacterium
GAGCAGCCGCTCACCTCCGACATTCGTGCCTTTGGCCGCTTCGGCTGGAACGAGGGCCAGCACGAGAGCTTCTGCTACACCGAGGTCGATCAGACCTTCGAGGTCGGTGCGGACATGGCCGGCCCACGCTGGAATCGCCCTGACGACAAGTTCGGCGTCGCCTCCATCACCAACGCCATCAAGCGCGATCACCAGACCTACCTCGCCCTCGGCGGCCACGGTTTCCTGCTCGGCGACGGTCAGCTGAGCTACGCCCGCGAGGACATCTTGGAGAGCTACTACAACGCCCACAACTGGCGGGGGCTCTTCACCGCCTTCGACATGCAACTGGTCGCCCACCCCGGCTACAACGTGGACCGGGGACCCGTAGCCGTCTTCAGCGTCCGTACCCACATCGACTTCTAGCTCCCGGTACGGCTTCCTGGCCCAGGACGCAGGCGGCTCACGGCATGCAACCGGCGGCAGCTTTGCCGTAACGCAATCAAAGTGCCGCAACTATACTCGGGGCATGTCGTCCGCTGTGCTCTTCGAGCTGGCCGTCTTCGGTTTCGGCCTGCTTCTTGGCAGCTTCCTGAACGTCTGCATCTTCCGCATTCCCCGGGGAGAGAGCGTGTTGCGTCCTCGCTCGCACTGCCCGGGATGCAATACCACCCTTCGCTGGTACGACAACATCCCGCTGCTCAGCTGGTGTCTCCTGCGGGCCCGCTGCCGTAACTGCCAAGCGCTCATCTCCTGGCGCTATCCCGCCGTGGAACTCACCACCGCCCTGTGGTTCCTGCTCTCCTTCCTTGTAACGCGACACGCCATCGCCACCGATATCGTGGCCGGTAGCCCGGTCGATACGACCAAGGTCCTGCTCGACGGCGTCGGCGTCGCGTTGCTCGGCTTCGGCCTGATCGGCCTCATGGTCATCGACTGGCAGACACACACACTGCCCGACGTTTTTACCTTCAGCGGCATGGGACTGGGTTTCCTCATCACCTGCGTCCAGGCCATGTTCCTGTCCACCGGTGAAGGGGACATTCACCTCCGCCCCCGCAGCAATCTCCGCCTGGCCAGCCCCGGCTCCTTTGCCGCGCGCGGCGATGTTTTTTTCACCGGTCCCGAGGCCACCGTGCTGGGCCGGCTCGTCTCGATTCTGGCCGCCGCCGGCCTGCTCCTGCTCATCCGTGCCGTCTACAAATCCCTGCGCGGGCGCGAGGGCATGGGCCTCGGCGACGCCAAGCTCCTCGGCATGATCGCCGCCTTTCTGGGCTTCGGCGACGCCTTCGTCACCTTCTTCCTCGGCATGATCGCCTGCGCCGCCTATGCGATGTACCTGCTCCTCAGGGGCCGCGCCACCGCCGCCACCAAGCTCCCGTTAGGTAGCTTCCTGTGCGGCGCCGGCCTCCTCAACGCCCTCGTAGGCGAAGCGCTCATCACCTGGTACAGAGGCTTGCTCTAAGTAGTTAGGAGTGAGGAGTGAGGAGTCAGCGGAAGTGAATAGTGAGTAGTGAACAGTGACTGGCGACGAGGCCGATCTGAGCTCGTGACGTCTGTCCACAAGCTCCCATTCAACGGCACCCAAACGGCTGCCCCGACAGCCGATGTCCTCCACTCCCTCTCCCCCCCTCTCCTGACTCTTGACTCCTCACTCCCCCACTCCCCCACTCCCCACTCCTCACTCCTCACTCCTCACTCCTCACTCAAACTTCGCCCCGCCACAAACCCTATTCACTATTCACTTCTCACTCTTCACTCCAAACAACTCCTCCTTGACACCCAACCCACCCCCTCCTACCCTGAAGGTTGACGATGAGCCTTCCTTATCTGTGGCAGTACATCCCGCTGGCCCTTCAGATCCTGGTCGCTGTAGGTATGGCGGTCGGCATGGTCGCCGGTTCTTTCTTTGTCGGGAAGCACCGCCGCTCCACCAACAAACTCGGCGCGTATGAGTGCGGCATGGATCCTATCGGGGATGCTCGCGGCCGCTTTTCGGTCCGCTTCTACATGGTCGCCATGCTGTTCATCCTCTTCGACGTGGAAGCCGTCTTCATGCTGCCCTGGGCCGTGATCTATCGCCAGCTTCCCGCCATCACGGGATCGCGCTTCTTTGGCTTCTGGGAGATGTTCGTGTATCTCGGCTTTGTTGCCGTTGGCCTGTTCTATGTCTGGAAAAAGGGCATCCTGAATTTTCTGAACGACAAGGCTGATCTCTAAACCGCCCGCACCCTGGCTGCATGAGATCGGCCACCCCCGAAGCATGTCCCTGCATTCAGACCACAATCGTCAAGGTTCCTAGAAAGTCCGCCATGCCAGAACCCACCGACAACGCCCCGGTACCCACACCACAAGACATGAAGAAGCCCGTGTTCGGCGCCGACGCCGTCCGCGAAGCTCTCGCGACACATCCTGTCCTCGCCGCCACGCTCGACGCCCTGCAAAGCGTCACGACCGATGCGAAGTGGGATCGCGGCGAGCTCACCCTCATCGTCGCCGCGGAGAACATCGTCGCCGCCTGCGAGGCGGCCAAAGCCGCTGGTTACAACTTCATGGAAGACGTCACGGCCGTCGACTGGTACCCCGCCGAGCCGCGCTTCCAGATCAGCTACAGCCTGCTCAGCCACAAGCTGAAGCAGCGCATCCGGCTTATCGCCCGTCTCTCCGGCGACGACCCGACCATCGATTCCATCACGGGCGTCTGGCCTTCGGCCAACTTCTACGAACGTGAGGTCTTCGATCTCTTCGGCGTCACCTTCGCCGGCCACCCCCGCCTTACCCGCATCATGATGCCCGAGAACTGGAAGGGGCATCCGCTTCGCAAGGACTTCCCCGTGGAGGGTTACCGCTAATGAGCCCAGTCGCCGATCTCGAAGAGCACAAGACAGAGACCACGCCCCGTAATCAGACCCAGACGATTCCCCTCACCACCGGCGCTACGCTGGCACCTCTGCGGTCCGCTGCAGACTTCCTCGCCCCCGACTCCTCCCATGCTGCAGGCCCAGTCCCCGGCGTGGAAGATGTCATCGCCAGCAGCGCCAACCATCAACACGGCAACGACCCCATCGCGGACCAGACCATGGTCCTCAACATGGGTCCGCAGCACCCGTCCACGCACGGCGTTCTGCGCCTCGTGCTGGAGATCGACGGCGAAACCGTCGTCTCCCTCGCACCGGACATCGGCTACCTGCACACCGGCATTGAGAAGACCTGCGAGGCCAAGTTCTACGCCCAGGTCACGCCGCTCACCGACCGCATCGACTATCTCGCCCCCATGGCCAACAACATGGCCTACGCGTTGGCCGTCGAGAAGCTTCTGCAGCTTGAGATCCCCGCCCGCGCCCAGTACATCCGCGTTCTCTTCATGGAGCTCACCCGGATCAACTCGCACCTTGTCTGGCTCGGCACCCACGCCCTGGACATCGGCGCGATGACGGTATTCCTGTACTGCTTCCGCGAGCGCGAGCAGCTGCAACGCATCTTCGAGGCCGTCAGCGGCCAGCGCATGATGACCTCGTACATCCGCATCGGTGGCCTTTCCATGGAAATGCCGCTGGATCTGTACAAATCCATCCGCGATTTCCTGACAACCTTCCCGTCAAAGGTCGATGAGTACGAGGGCCTGCTCACCGGCAACCCCATCTGGCAGGGCCGTCTCAAGGGTGTCGGTCTACTCTCCCCCGAGGACGCCGTCGCCCTCGGCGTCACTGGCCCGCCCATGCGCGCCTCCGGCATCGACTTCGATGTCCGCCGCGACATGCCCTACTCCAGCTACGAGAAGTTCCAGTTCAACGTCCCCGTCTCGAACGACTGCGACGTCTGGGCCCGCTACGTTCTGCGCATGCAGGAGTTCCGCGAGTCCACCAAGATCGCTCTCCAGGCGCTCGACGGTCTGCCCGAGGGCCGCATCACCGCTGATGCCCCCAAGATCATTCTGCCTGACCGCGAAAAGATGAAGACGGAGATGGAATCCCTCATCCACCACTTCAAGATCGTCACCGAAGGCTTCGCCGTCCCCCCCGGGGAGGTCACCAGCTCCATCGAAGCGCCGCACGGCATGATGAACTATTACGTCGTCTCCGACGGCACCGCCAAGCCCTACCGCGTCCACATGCGCAACCCCGACTTCGCCACGCTGCAGGCCCTGGAAACTATGTGCAAGGGCAGGCAGATCGCCGACGTCGTGGCCGTCATCGGTTCCATCGACATCGTGCTCGGCGAGATCGACCGGTAACATCTCGCAACATCATGGAGCAGGGGCGACACGTCCTCGTGTCGCCCTTTCTGTTTAATGCGCCTGGGCAAACGCAATCATCTCGCGCAGTCCAAACTTGCCATCCGCCCCCACACCAAACGTAGGCTTCCAGCCCGGATGCAGGTTCAGGTACGACGTCTTGTCGCCGGTCAGGATGCCCAGAAACGTCTCCGCAACAATCGTTCCACCGACAGGCCCGAGCTGCTGCGTCGTCACCGGCTGCGGCCCATCCAGCGTCCCGATCGTCACATGCTGGGTCTGCGTCTCCGCCAGGATGTAGGTCCAGAGCGGGCACCTCCCTTTGAACGCCGCCCCGCCAATCGCGGCGTCTGTAATCACGCCCTTGATGTCTGTTGGATCATCGGTGAATTTGCCAATCCGGATATCTGCATCATGCAGTGGCTGGTAGCCCATCGTTTTGGCCACGGCCTGGCCACTGGGCAATCCAAGCCGCCAGCCTCGCAGCAGGTTGCGCGCGGCCAGTGACGGTGGCGGGTCCGAAGCAATCGACGGCGGCAGCATCGCCAGCGGGTCCACCAGCGACGTGTCGATCTTGTAGGCAAACTGCAGCCGCAGTTCATTCGCCGGGTCCTTCGGCGGCACCGGCTTCCCATACGGCAGTTCCTCCAGATCAATGAAGCGCCGCCAGTCCATCGCCCATTGCGGAACCATCGGCTTGAAGCCCCGCAGGTCCGTGTTCCCACCCGG
>CAXTGE010000091.1:7221-11777 GCA_964243645.1 uncultured Acidobacteriaceae bacterium
TGCACCTGCGGGAAGCTCGCTCCCGGACTGGCATCCACGACCGCATTGTGGAAGCGATGCCAAAGTCCCTGAAGCTGAGAAACGATCGAGTTCTCATCGTTCCGGGGATCCCCAATCAGCGCACGTCCCGGTGCCGCCGGACTCCGCACCAGGTCCGTCGCCCCGGCATTCGCCGCGGCCCCCGTCAGCGCGCTACCGCGGGCAAAGTGCAGGCCGTCGGCCTCGTACATGTAGGGCTGATCGTCAGGCCCCCGGCCATACAAGTTGTCCAGGTCGAAGCGCGGTGTCCGAAAATCAATCAGCGCATCAGGGTCATTCTGCTTTTGCAGGCTACTCGCCGGGTCAAACGTCAGATCATGATCGATAAATTGCCCGAAATACGTGAAAGCGGCAGGAATGCCGCTCTCCTCGTTGTCCGGGCCATCCTTGGGGTCGTTGACATCCGGCGCTGACACCATGGAGGCGCCAAGCTTGATCAAATTGTCGTGACTCTCCTTGTCTGTCGTCCCGAAGCTCGCCGCCGGCAGCGTCCGGAAAATACGCCCAAACGCTCCATTGAACGAGGGCGAAGTTGGAGTCACATTAAGACCGCGCGGGGGCGTGCCGTGAGACCGCACAGGCCGCGGACCCATGGCCTTGAACGGATCGATCGCGCGGGCAAAGTTTCCCGAAGAGGCTGCGTTTGAGGCCGGACCGCCGTCCAGGGAAGAAAGAGGGAGTGTGGGTGTTTGCGTTGCCATGAGGACTTCCTTTCGGAGTGGGTGGACGATCATACGGCGCACGCAGGGGCCTCCCGCTCGGCACGCGGGATCGACGACGCATTGCGCCAGCTTCGACTTTCTGGAGTGCCCTGAGGAGGCGGCCCGGAGCCGTTCTCCTGAAGGTGAGGAGCGGAGCGAGACCGTTAGCGTCGCTTTCTCTCGAGGAAACGACGTTCTCCATTGTTTTGCGCTCCGCGGTGTCAGGACAACTGCTCTATCCGGCAAAAAAATGCGTCCGTCTTACCGGTGCTGAAACTCTATGCCGGTTCTTCGGTCACGCGCTTCGCTCATTGACGACCAGAAAGTCCCCGGCTGTGTCTCACAACGGGGCACCTCTTCCTATCGGTACGTAGCAGGTGGCATCCCTCTAGCTCTTTTGTCCCCCTAAACTTCGCCGCGGATCGGCCGATAAGGAGATCATGTCCACGAGCTGCCAAAACGTCACCTCGGCCAACTCTGTTCAATCTGTCGGTCCCTTCGACCTGCAACGGGCGGACACGCCGCACTCGGACGAACCTGGGTTGAGCTCAAAGGAAGAAGCTCGGCTCCACGCCCTCCACTCTCTCTGCATCCTCGACACAGTACCCGAGCCGGAGTTCGACGAATTGGTTCAGCTGGCGGCGGCGATCTGTGGAACACCCTTCGGCATGCTCTCCTTCGTGGATGAGCGTCGGCAGTGGTTTAAGTCCTGCCTCGGCCTGAGCATCACGGAGACTCCGCGGAACCTGGCCTTCTGTCATCACACGATCCAGCAGACCGACTTGATGCTGGTTGAAGACGCTACCCTCGATCCCAGGTTCTCTGACAGTTGCATGGTCACCGGAGAGGAAGGCATTCGCTTCTACGCAGGTATGCCCCTCAAAACTTCGGAGGGTCATACCCTGGGTACGCTCTGTGTCTTTGACCGGATCCCCCGCGTCCTGACTCAAGAGCAGCAGGCAGCGCTCCGGATCCTTGCCAGCCAGATCAATGTGCGTCTTGAGCTGCGGGCGCAGCACAGAGCCTTCGAGGAGGCCATTCGTGATGCCCAGGCCGCGAAATCATTGGCCCAGATGCTCGAACAGCGCTTCCAGACATTCATGGACTCCGGTCCGTTTCTTGCCTTCATCAAGGACAGCGATGGTCGCATGCTGTACTACAACGAGCCCATGGCGAAGCAGTTCAATGTCTCGCGAGATGCCCTGCTCCACAAAACCGACGAGGATCTCTGGCCACCGGAGCTTGCCGTCACCTACCGCATGAATGATCTTTCGGCCCTGCGTAACGGCCGGCTCCATCTAAGCCACGAGGAAACGGTCAACCCCAACGGGTCCACCTCCGTTTGGCGTTCCTACAAGTTTCCCTACACGGATCCAGAAGGCGAGACACTGATTGGCGGCGTCTGTGTCGAGGTGACAAAGGAGTTGCACCGGCAGAACGAATTGCAGCACTACCAGAAGGAGCTCGAAGCAGCCAATGGGCGTCTCCGCGAACTTGCCTCAGTCGACGCTCTGACGGGCCTCTCGAATCGTCGCGTCTTTGACGAACAGTTTCGCATCGCCTTTCGCGCCGCTCGTCAGTCGTCAGGACCCTTATCTGTTCTCATGCTTGATGTGGATCACTTCAAGAGGCACAACGATCGATTCGGTCATCCGCATGGAGACGAGGTGCTGCGCCTACTTGCCGACTGTCTGAAATCTAATGTTCGCAATCAGGATCTGATCGCCCGCTACAGGGGTGAGGAATTCGTTCTTCTATTGCCTGACACCGCCGCCGCGGAAGCACGTGCTCTGTCCGAACGTCTTTTGCATGCGATCCGCTGTACCCGGTGGCCGCTCGCCCCGGTCACTGTCAGCATCGGCCTGAGCACCTTGGGTCCCGCTACACGCGATACGCAGCATCTGCTCGGTCGAGCGGATGAAGCACTATATGCAGCCAAGCACTCCGGACGCGACCGCGTGGTTTCTTACACACATGAGACCAACCTCTTCGACATGAACCAGGCACCGGTAGGAAACTGAACTTCACGGCAATCAAAAGCGGGACACCCGAAGGTGTCCCGCTTTGCGAACTGAAAGAGTTAGGACTGAGCGCCGGGCTCTTCGCCCTCGCCCGCACCTTGCTCCTGCAGCTGACGCTGCAGCTCTTCCTGACGGCGCTGCCGGATCTCGGCCCGCTTCTGCGCCTTCTCTGTCAAGGCCTGCTCGGCTCCCAGCAGCTCCAGAAAGGCCATCTCCGCCGCATCGCCCTGGCGTTGGCCTGTCCGGGTAATGCGTGTATACCCACCATTGCGCTCGGCATACCGGGGAGCCACCGTTGCAAAGAGCCGGTCCACCGACTCTGGCGTCATCATGTACGCCAATGCTTGACGACGGGCATGCACGCTGCCGTTCTTGCCCAGCGTGATCATCTTTTCCACCAGCGGCCGAATGGCCTTGGCCTTGGTGATGGTCGTGTGAATCCGATCATTGAGAATGGCGCTGGTCACAAGGTTACGCAGCAACGCCCTTCTGTGGCTTGTGTTGCGGCCAAGCTTGAACCCGCCCTTACGATGGCGCATCTTTCGTCTCCTTCGGCCCAGGCTTCCCCTGTAGACCGGTGTGCTTTCAAAAGCGTTGAAGCAGCGCAGAGTTTGATCCTCTGCGCTGCGGGTTGATTAGAAGGTTTCCTGCTCAGGGGCAAGGTCGAGGTCGCTATCTTCATCCTCGTCCTCATCCTCGTCCTCGTCGAACGCCGCATAGCTCTGCGCCAGGGCCTGTGCCGGCAGAACCGACGTTGGCCCTGGAACCGGATTACCCTGCTCGTCGATTTTCATGCCCAGCGACAAACCCATCTGCGCGAGAATCTCTTTGATCTCATTCAGGCTCTTGCGGCCGAAGTTCTTGGTCTTCAGCATCTCGGCTTCGGTCTTCTGAATCAGCTCGCCGATGGTCGCGATATTTGCATTCTTCAGGCAGTTGTAGCTCCTTACCGAAAGCTCCAACTCTTCAACCGAACGGTTAAGATTCTCGTTGCGGATCGCCGGTCCGTCGTGGTCTCCGTGCGCTCCGCTCTCCATCTCCTCTTCGAAGTTGATGAAGATCGTCATGTGATCCTTCAGCAACTTCGCCGAGAGACCCAGCGCATCCGCGGGCAACACTGTGCCGTTGGTCCAGATCTCCACGGTCAGCTTGTCATAGTCGGTAATCTGACCCAGACGAGCCGCCTCCACCAAGAAATTGACCTTGCGGACAGGCGAATGAACGGAGTCAATCGGAATGAACCCTAGCCCCAGATCGCCGTCGAAGTTCTTGTCGGCCGACACATAACCGCGCCCACGCTTCAGGCGCATCTCCATGTCAATCCGGCCACCCTCGGAGACGGTGCAGATGTAGACCTCAGGGTCAAGAATCTCCACATCGCCGTCAGCCTCGATCATGCCCGAGGTAACAGGGCCCGGCTGATCGACATGCAGGTACAGCGCCTTGGGCCCATCCCCATGCAGCTTGAACGGAATCTGCTTCAGGTTCAGGATGATGTCCGTCGCGTCTTCGACCACGCCGGTGATCGACTGGAACTCGTGCAGTACCCCCTCGATCTTCACTGCGGTCACGGCCGCACCTTCAATCGAGCTCAACAAGGTTCGACGCAGGGCATTGCCGATCGTCGTGCCGAATCCACGCTCAAACGGCTGCGCGGAAAATTTGCCATAAATATTGGTAAGGGACTCCTGGTCAACGGCCAGGCGCTTGGGCTTCTGGAAACCTCTCCAAAGCATCGGTGATCCTTTCTTCGTCGTCACGCGAAGCACTCTGCGCGGCTAACGGTACTGCGGTT
>CAXTGE010000092.1:0-2555 GCA_964243645.1 uncultured Acidobacteriaceae bacterium
ATGCCCACCTTCTCCAAGGGCCAAGTCATCGTAGCCGTCATGAAATCAGGCCTCCCCGACACAGAAGGAGGCCTCATCCAGCTCATCAACACCACCGACACCAAACCAGCCCGCTGGGTCCACGGCCTCGCGGACCTGAACGTGGTCACCATAGCGCCACAGCCGTAGGTGCTTCCTAAATGGGGGTCGGCTATATTGCGGGTTTGTTCGAGGGGCTGAGCCATGCCACCATGAGCACTGCAGCCATTCGGATCTATAAGTTGACCTTCGTGAGCCGCTCTCAGACGTTCGTCCAGATCATCACCTATCGCAACATCGCCCTAATAACCTCGAGCGTTCTCCCAGGGCCATGACTCAGCTATCAACATTCCACCTCCGTCGTTCAGCGTAGCCTACCGTGCCCGACCTGCCTGCTGCGCAAAATAACGTCGGTCGAGAGCCTCACGCAGCATGGTCTTAATTACCGCCTGACGACTGATGTTCAGTGTCTCGGCCTCACGGTCCAGCTCCTTGAGCATAGGTGCCGTGAAATCCACGTTCACTCTTTGCACGGCTGGCCTCATAACAGTGAACTGATTCGTGAAGTGTGCTGAGACGTCTTGCCCTCGGTCAGCCATCTCAGCAATCTCCTCAGCATGCACCCGCTTAATAGATGTTCTCGGCATAGGCTCTCCTTTCTTCCTTTGTTGCTTTCCACAAAGTCACAAGATGATAGAAATCACCATCCGCATCTTGCCGTATCTCATACATGACGCTGTATAAGGTGCCGCTCACCCAGCCAATGGCACGAAACTGCTCGGGGTCGTCGCAACGTCGGTCAGTAAGGTGCTCGGCTTCGAAGAGCGCCTGCGCTTCCTCGAAGCCGATCCCCCGCTCAGGATTAGCTCTGAGCCGCTTGCTCTTCTTAGGATCGAAGTGAAAGCGCATAGTATAACAGTTATACTAGAGCCTCAAGTGCCGAAATGCAGGCCCATCGCTCGAAGCGAAGTTGCTAGTTCGCCTTCCTCTACCGCACAACAGCCCGCACCACCCCAAAACTCCCCATCCACTGCCCCAACCCCCCAGCCAACCCCGTCGCAGGCACCTCCACCCCAGCCTGCCGAATCGGCCCAACCCCCTGCACACCCTCCACCGACCCCCGCATCGTCCGCGCCAGCGGCAGGGCGAACCCCTCACTCACCCAAACCCGCGTGCCCTCGCGCCGCAACAACACATCGCCCTCGCGCGTCGAGTACACCCGCTCGTTGTCGTCCGTCTCATCCGCCTTGCGACGCTTCAGCCCGTCATACTGCCGCGGTAGCTCCTCCTCAAACACGTGGAAGAAGCTCTCCGCCGAGTCCCCATTCTTCCACTGCGAGTCATACAGCAATGCCAGCGACGCCGTGGTCTTCTTCTCCGCCTCGCTCGCCCCCTTGCGCTGCGCCGCGTAATAAATACCGCCCGCCCAGTTCGGCGCCAGCGCCTCGGCCAGCGGCTTGCCCCCAAACAGCTCCGCCGTCATGCGCACATCCAGCTCGCCCATCACACCCACGTCATACGGCTCAAAGCCGGCCTCGGTCAGCATCGGGTGCAGGTCGGGCAGCACCATCACGGGCACCGGCGTGCCGCGCAGGTAGATCTCCGGGTGCAGCACCTGCGAGCTCGCCGTCGGCGGCGCGTCCAGCACTCCTGCAAAGGCACGCTGCGTGCCGGCCTTCACCAGCACCGCCTGTTCGAACAACAGCCCCGTCGAGTACGGAAACAGCAGGCTCTGCTGCAGCACCAGCGGCGCCCGCGCCAGCACCGGCGAGTCCCCCATGTCCGCCGAGTTATTCGCCATCATCTGCGCCGCCGCCTCTGGCATGTCCTTCAGCGTCTTATTCGCGCCGCCCTTCATCAGGCCGTAGTCGGCAAAGCTCACCATCGCCTGCCCCTCCAGCACCGCATCCCGCACGGTATCGGACTCATCCGTCGCGATGTGCCGGTTATCCTCGCCGACCGTCTTCGCCGTACCCTCCGGCTCCTGGTCCTCCCAGTGCTTCAGGTCCACCTTCTGGTCCTGCAGCGCATGGGTCAACTCATGCGCCATCACGCTCTCCTGCTCGTCCACCGGCACCCAGTCCAGCAGGTTCATCGTCTTGGTCTTGTTGTCATAGAATCCGGCAATCTGCTCGGTCAGCAGACTCAGCAGAAACGGCCGCAGCTGAAAGTCGCGCTCCAGTAGGCCGAACTTCTTCAGCACCAGCTCGCTCTGCTGCATCTTCTTGTTGCCTTTGTCCTCGTCGAAGCGCTTGCGCAGCTCCTTGTTCACCTGCTCGCGCGAGATAAACACCTTCTTCACCGGATGCTGAATCGGCAGCCCCGTATCCTTGCTGGCAAACTCAAAGATCTTCTCCGACAACCCCAGCAGCTGCTTCTCCTGCTCCTTCGTCAACCGCCGGTCGACGGTGATCGAGGTCTGCCCCGATTCCAGCTGCGGCGGCGTCACTCCCGGCGCGTTCTCCGGTACAGGAGCTGCCGGCTCCTTGGCACCCGGCGTAGTCGGCAACGGCTTCTCCGGCGAGGTCGTCTGCGCC
>CAXTGE010000092.1:2655-6675 GCA_964243645.1 uncultured Acidobacteriaceae bacterium
CTCCTTGGCACCCGGCGTAGTCGGCAACGGCTTCTCCGGCGAGGTCGTCTGCGCCATCGCTCCACTGCCCAGACCGCACACCAACACACCCGCCAACACCCCTGCTCCAAGCCGCACGAAACCTCCGAGACACTTATTCATCAGTCTACTCAGCTTTCCCACGCCCCACGCCCCACGCCCCGCGTCCGACGCCCGAGACCCGCACAGCGCACCCCTCCACCAGTCCCGTCATCTCGACCGAAGCGAACAGTCTCACCGTTCGCGCAGCGGAGAGACCCCTGTATTCACCAAGCGAGGGCCAAAGGCACGAGCCAGCCGTCACAGAAAACCGCACAAAGTCACCATCTCTGCACCTTCCCCACTGTCCTGTCATCTCGACCGAAGCGAACAGCCTCATCGTTCGCGCAGCGGAGAGACCCCTGTATTCACCAAGCGAGGGCCAAAGGCACGAGCCAGCCCATAATCAACCCTCCACCAAACTGAAGGGGCACGGCTTCAGCCCTGCCACATACCACCGGCAGCCAAGCGGCTTCAGCCGCTGCGGTCAGCCCGGTCAACTCCGTGCATCCACAAACCCTTCCACGCAATCAACCATGTATGCCCGCAGAACTCACCGGCGACCTCCACGCCATACTCACCGGCGCCGCTTTCGCCCCGGTCACCGACCGCGCCGTCCTCCGCATCACCGGCCCCGACGCCACTCGCTGGCTCAACGGCATGGTCACCAACTCCATCCAGGCACTCGAGCCCGGCGAGGGCAATTACAATTTCCTGCTAAACGCCCAGGGCCGCATCATGGGCGACTGCACGGTCTACCGCGACGGAAGAAGCGAAGAACTTGAATATCTGCTCGAAACAGATTCGTTCCAGATTGACGCAATTCAGCAGCTCTTCGAAAAGTTCATCATCATGGATGACGTTGAGTTAACACGAGTCCCGGAGGAGCGAACACTTTTGCTGCTAGGTGGAATTGCGCCTCAACTCCTGGGCGAACTGGAGTCGGGCGATTATCTGGGTGCGGAAGCTCCGGTACTAGGGCCGCTGAGACTTGGTTACTCCTCAAACAACTCTTCTGATCGAATCACAACCCCCGCGCCTGGACTAGTACCTCGTTTCCACATCACGGCGCCAAATGCTCTCTGGTCTGCATCATTCCCACAGATCATGCAGGAGCAGGGTGCCACTGAAATCTCCCCAGAAACCCTCGAAGCCCTCCGCATCCTCGAAGCCCGTCCCCGCTACGGTATCGACATCCGCAACTCCGACACGGCCAGGGACCTACCGCAGGAGACCAACCAGCCCCACGCCCTCCACTTCACCAAGGGCTGCTATCTCGGTCAGGAGATCGTCGAGCGCATCCACTCCCGCGGCCAGGTACACCGTCAGTTCACCCCCTTCCGCCTCGAAGGCACCCCACCCATCGCCTTTCCCACACCTCTGGAGGCCAACGGCAAACCCGCGGGCGAACTCACGGGCGCCGCCCCCGTCACCACCACCGAAGGCACCGTCTGGCTCGCCCTCGGCTACGCCCGCCGCGAGTTCCTCGAATTGCACGCGACCCTCACCTACGCTGGAGGTGTAGCCCATCCCCGCCAGCCTGGCCATCTCAACTAGGCACTTGTCTTCCTGCGCTTTTCTTGTTGCCGTTCCCTGAACGGGAACCTGTCTCCGCTTCCCCTGTTGTCCTCCCGCAGGGATCCGCTTTTTGCATCCAACTGTCCCGAGAGAGACCCGCATGCCAGATACCCCGACCTTTGTAGTCAACGACCGCCGCAAATTCACCTCTGAGGGCGACCTGCGCCACGACCTTCCAGCGGAAGAAGCGAAGAGCCCATCACCCGTTCCGCAGGACACCCTCGCGGGTCCGCAACTGGTGGAAGAGGCCCTCACCCCGCCGGCCACAACAGCCGAGCTGTCCGATCTTCCGGAAGCGGGAGCGATCAGCGAGCTGTACCCCGACCACACCGCCCCGATTGATTCGGAAGATGCGCTCGACAGCGATGACTCCATGGAAGCCTTCCCGGATGACCCCTCCCTGCCGGCCGGCCCAACCGCGGAGCAATCAGCCGAAGCGGCCCGCGCGTATGAGGCGACGGTCGATCGCCTCGACACCGCCATGCGGGCCGCCAACCCAGGCGGGGAACGCATGCCGGACATGACCTTCGAGCGCCTCGTACAATCGCTCTACACCCAGGCCCTTATGCTTCTGGGTGGGGCTACCGAACCCGGCGAGACGCCCCGGGTCGACATCCTGGGTGCCCGTCAGACCATTGATATGCTGTCCGTGGTTGCCGCAAAGACCCGCAACAATCTGGCCCCTGCCGAAAGCAAGCTGCTCGACTCCGCCCTCTTCGATCTCCACATGGGATTCCTGGAGATCACCCAGGCCCTTGCACGACAGGCAGCGCAGCGCCAGCCGGCCCCCGGGGGTTTACCTCCTCTCGGAGCCGCAGGCGGTCCCCGCATCGTTCGCTAGATCTGTTTCCTGCGGGTGTAGTGCTGAGTCGAGGCAGTTCGCGCCAGTTTTCCTCAAGAAAACTGGCCTGAGCGTGTCAACGGAAGCCATAGCTACAGGAAAACAGCTCTAGACGGCAGTCCCTGGACAGGGTCGCGACGGGGCTACACCCCTTTGCCAGTTGCTTAGTTTAGGCCTGCTCTCACGTACACTGAATGCACCACGGCAGGGATGTCTTCGCCGATCGTTACCAATCAGTCATCACCTGCTAAGTCCATTGCTAAGAAGATCTTAAGTAAAAGATGGGGGAGGGGGTAGGGCACTTCGGTCCACGGCATGCAAGCCACCCTCACATTCCTGGGCACCGGCACCTCCATGGGTGTGCCCACGCTCGGCTGCGGGTGCGCGGTATGTACGGACGCCCGTCTCCCGGGCTCGCCCAACCGGCGCACCCGCCCGTCCGTCCTGATCGCCTACGGCAACGACGAGCTCACGGGTCGGTCGCGCCACGTGCTGATCGACTCCGGACCGGACTTTCATGCCCAGGCCACGCGGATGAACCTGTCGCATGTGGACGCCGTACTCTACACCCACGGTCACGCCGACCATATTCTCGGCATGGATGATCTGCGCCCGTTCTCCTTCGGCCATGCCCAGGCGCTCCCGCTCTTCGCCGATGAGGCCACCGCCCAAGTCATCGAGCGCGTCTTCGAGTACACCTTCCGCAAGGAAAACCGCTATCCCACCAGCGCCCGCGTCGTGCTGCACCGCCTTCCCGAGGAGCCAGGCGATGCCATCGAGTTATTCGGTGTCTCCTTTATCCACGTGCCGGTGACGCACGGAACCACCACGATCGTGGGCTACCGCTTCGGCGGGGCCGCCTACCTGACCGACCTGAACGACATCCCGGAATCCAGCCTGCCGCTGCTCGAAAACCTGGACATCCTCATCCTCGACGCCCTGCGCCGCCAGCCCCATCCGAGTCACGCCCATGTGGAGAAGTCCATCGAGCTTGTCAATCGCATCCGGCCCCGCCGGGCCTTCTTCACCCATATCAGCCACGACTTAGACCATCACCTCACCAACGCCTCCCTGCCCTCGCCCATCCAGCTGGCGTACGACGGCCAGGAACTGACCTTCGATATCGCCTGATGCAGATCGCCTCTTCTTTTCAGGAACTCGCCGCATTAGGAGGTGCCGATCGGCCTGCCGTGGTCACAATCGGCAACTTCGATGGTGTTCATGTGGGCCATCAGAGCGTGATCGCCTCGGTCCGTGCGCGTGCTCAAGCGCTGGAGGCTCGTTCCGTGGTGGTCACCTTCCACCCACACCCCTCCCATGTTCTCCACGAACCGCAACGCTCCGCCCTGATCACGCCGCTGCCGCGCAAGCTCGAGTTGCTCGCCGAGACCGGCGTCGACCTCACCCTGGTTCTGCCCTTCGACGAGAAGCTGCGGACGCTCACCGCCCGCCATTTCGCGCAGGAGGTCTTGCGCGATGCCCTGCATACCGTCGAGATCCACGAAGGCGAATCGTTCCGCTTCGGTCACCGTGCCGAAGGCGAT
>CAXTGE010000092.1:6775-11757 GCA_964243645.1 uncultured Acidobacteriaceae bacterium
CAGCTCGGCTAGAGCTCGATAAAGACAATCAGGACTACTGCGGAGTTGCTGCAGGGGACTTCGCCGGCGGGGCAGCCGCTGGCCTGGCCGCGCGTGGAGCACGAGGCATCACAGGGGCGACGGCGGGAACGCCAGCCGAGGGATTTAGAGCCTGCGGCGAGACAGGAGCGGCGGCAGGCACGTTTCCGCCGGCTGGAGCGTCGTCCGGAGTGGCATTCGTCATGGGCGCTGTGGGCGACGCGTCGTCGCTCTTTGTGCTTCCGTCATCGTCATCGGCATTCTCGGGAGAACCGGCCTGCTCTGGAGGAGTCGACGCGACCTGAAGCTGACGCTTGGGAGCATTCGCTCGCAGGAATTGCTCGTTCGGTCGATCGGCCAAAGCGACCTTCATGAATTCGATCCAAAGAGGAAGAGCCGCCTTTGCCCCAGTCTCCTTTTCGCCCAGCGACTGCCGTGTATCGAAGCCCACCCAGGTTCCGCAGGTGATGGAAGGAGAGAAGCCGATAAACCATGCATCGGTGTAGTTGTTCGTCGTACCGGTTTTGCCGCCCAGCGGGTGATGCAGCTCAGAGGCCACCGAAGCGGTTCCGCGCGAGGTAACAGCCTGCAGAAGCATCATCATCTTGCGAGCGATCTCGACGGAGATGACCTCACGCACGGGAGATGCGTTGACCTCGACAGGAGTTCCATCGGCCTGGGTCACGCGCTTGATGTAATGCGGTGTGACGCGAATGCCGTCGTTCGGGAAGACCGAGTAGGAGGCTACCTGCTCCGCCAGGGTCAGATCCGCCGCGCCGATGGCAACCGGCAGGAAGTTCGGTATGGGGCTGGTCACCCCAAAGCGGCGAGCGACCTCGATTACCTTCTTAATACCGACCTTGTCCGCGATGCGCAACGCCGGAATATTACGCGATTGGGCGAACGCGTCAATCATGGTCATGGTTCCGGCAAAACCCGCCTCATAGTCATGGGGCGAATAGGGACCGCTTGGCGTGGAGAACGTGGTTGCCGCATCCGAGATCGGGTCGTAGGGCTTTGCGCCCGCCTCAAACGCAGCCGTGTAATCGTAAATCTTGAAAGACGATCCAACCTGCCGCAGGGACTGCGTTGCACGGTTGAATTGGGACAGGGCAAAATCGCGACCGCCGATCATCGCAAGGACCTCGCCTGTGCCGTTGTCCACGGCCATGAGAGAGGATTGCGCGCCCGAGTCCTGCTCCAGCGCAAGTCGCATCCCGGTGGTTCCCGCGCCACTGAGCACGTGGACGTAGACGACATCGCCGGCGCTCGCCAGATCGGTAGCCTTGTACTTCTGTGTCCAGGCCCAGTCCGGCGGCGTCATCGTCGCCCGGATCTGGCCGATGCGAACGGTGAGTTTCGTTGGGGAGACCTGCGTGACCAGGGCGTGGACGTAGCTGCCGTCCGTGATTGCCTGGCTCCAATCCGGGTGCTTGTAGGTGGCCGGATCGAACGACGTGCTTACGATGGTCGGCAGTCTGCCCTTCCATCCATGGCGGCGCTCATAGACGGCGAGCTGACTCAGGGTGGCTTTCTCAGCCGCATGCTGCATATCCAGGTCGAGGGTGGTAAAGACCTTCAGTCCCGCACCATGCACCTGGTCCACGCCGTACTCGTGCTCCAGCTGCCGCCGCACCTCCTCCACAAAGTAGGGCGCCTCCGTGTTCGGGGGGACGGCCAGGTGAAGGACCATGGGGGTCGCCTCGGCGGCATCCGCGGTGGCGGCACTGATCTTGCCATCGCGCTCCAGTTCTTCTAAAACCAGGTTACGGCGCCTGAGCGCGCGCTCTGGAAACCGCACCGGCGAGTAATACTCCGGCCCCTTCGGCAGGGCGGCCAGCAATGCGGCCTCGGGCAGGGTCAGCTGCCGCAGGTGTTTCGAAAAGTAATACTCGGAACCGGCCTCAAAGCCGTAGGTTCCCCGGCCCAGATAGATTTGGTTGGCATACAGCCCGAAGATCTGGTCCTTGGTGAAATGACGCTCGATCTGCAGGGTAAGGAATATCTCCTGCAACTTGCGGCCATATGTCTTCTCCGACGAGAGGAAGAGATTCCTTGCGAGCTGCATGGTCAGGGTGGAGGCGCCCTGCGCCTTGCCATGTGACCGGTAGTCCTCATAGGCAGCGCCTACAACACGAACGAAATTAACACCGCCATTTTGAAAGAAGTTTTTGTCTTCAATCGACAGCACTGCCTCGCGCAGAACGGGAGGGATCTCCGAGTAGGGCACCACAACGCGTCGCTCGGATGCGAATGATCCGAAGATCTCTCCATGAACGTCGTACAGCTCCGTTGTCGTGCTCGGCCGATAGTGCTCGAGCTCGGTCATCTGCGGCAGGTTGATGGCATACATCAAGAGCAGCCCGACCATCACCCCGAAGATCGCCGAAAGACTCAGAAGAAGCAAAAATGCTGCACGACGCGTTACCGGACTCGCCGCAGTCTCCGGTGTGTCCCCAAAGGGGAAACGGAGCATGGCACCCCATACCGGGGACCGAGGGCCGGTCTTGATGCGCAGCACGACCCCTTTTCTCGACTTAGGCTCGCGTTGCAGAAGACTCGGCACAGATTTTTACCCTACCACGCAGCCCTCTCCAACCCTGCTGGATCAGGCAGCTTTCCCCTTCAGGATCTCCAGCGCCTTGTTGAGTTGATCGTCTGCGAGCAGTCCTGATTTGTGCGGCAGGGGAGGTGCAGTCGCATCGTCGTCGGCGTCCTGCTCTTCGGTTGCAGAGGCAACGACCACGTTGGGGGTAACACCCTCATCTTCATAGGCCTTGCCTGCAGGAGAGGCGTACTTTGCGATGGACAGGATGACCGCGCTGCCGTCGGCAAACTCAAATGTCTTCTGCTGGGCACCTTCGCCAAACGTCTTTTCGCCAACAACATCACCGCGCTTGTTGTCTTCTACAGCAGCCGCGACCAATTCCGCAGGTCCGGCCGTACCGTGATTGACGAGCACAACGAGCGGCGCGGCGGAGTCGACACTTTTTGAAGCTTCCGCGACAAACGTCTGCTTGGTCACCTTCTGACCCTGAAGCGTCGCAATGGTTCCTGATTTAAGGAAGAAGTTGGCCAAACGCACTCCCTCGGCCATATCACCGCTTGAGACATCGCGCAGATCAAGCACAACCTTGCGGTCGCCGCTCTTTTCCGCAGCCTTCAGCTTCGACTCCACCGCATCGACATGGGCACGATCCAGAACCGCCGGACGTAGGTCGACGATGGTGCCGTTTTCATAGACTGTATCGGCAAGCGAAGGTTCAGGAACCATGGCGCGCGTCAACGTCAGCTTGTCTGGCGTGGCTTTACGGGGCCGAATTACTGCAATCGTGAGTTCGCTGCCCGCAGAACCTTCGAACAGCTTCTGGATGATGGCCAGCGAGAGA
This sequence comes from uncultured Acidobacteriaceae bacterium, assembly GCA_964243645.1. GTDB lineage: Bacteria > Acidobacteriota > Terriglobia > Terriglobales > Acidobacteriaceae > Granulicella. The sequence goes on from CAXTGE010000092.1 coordinate 10,183, forward strand.
TCCCGGGTGTCTTGCGTACCGATGGCCTGGATAATGTCACCATCATTGAGGCCGATCTTGTCCGCTGGGCTGTTGGGGACCACGGAGACCACCACCGCATACCCGTACCGCTTCGACACAGTAATGCCGATTTGCGCCTTGCCGCCACGATCGGCCTTATACAGCTTGTAATCCGCAGGACTGAGATAACTGGAATCGGCGTCCAACGATTCCAGGAGCCCGCGAAGTGCGCCCGCAGTGACAGAGGGCATGTTCGGATCTTCCACGTAGTCGGTCTGGATATGTTGCAGGACTTCGCTATACACATTCATCTGCTTGTACGCGCCCTCCTGCCCCTCGCTTCCCGCAGCGCTGACGCTATGCGCGTTAACGCCGAGGAAGACACACAGGATCAGGGCAACGGACAAGGACAGCAAGGACAGCTTGAGAACTTTGGGCATAGCGTGCGTATTCACTCCGAGGACGACGTCTCGCAGGCATTAGACGTGCCCGGTAGCCGAATGATACTCTCAGGCGGCAATAGGGGTGAGTGTACTTTGGTGGCGGTGAGTGGAATCGAACCACTGACCTACGGGTTATGAGTCCGTCGCTCTAACCATCTGAGCTACACCGCCGGCCAGGCCAGGGGCGGCATCGCAGAGGAGCGACGCACCTCACCCAGGCGCAGGACTCATCATAAGGTTCAGCCGTTGGGAGGTCAATGCGTGCCCGCTCGCCATCCCTCTTCCACATACCCTCGTCGGGGCGCCCTGACCCGTATGAGCACCTGGACCGCACTGGTCCTCTCGTTCGCCGCGCCGGTAGTGCACGCGGCGGTGCTCCCTTCATGTCGTCCTTCTGACTCGGACCTGGTGTGCAGGCTACGTTCGGTTCTCTCCACATTAGAGACCGTGGCCTGGATTCTGGGTGTGCTACTCGGGATGGCAGTTCTCACGGCCGTTCGCGTCCACAAACGGAAAGCGGATAGACTTTCCCGGGATGAGTTCGAACGAAATAGCCGATAGCCTGGTTCAGCCGCCCAAACCGACGGTACTCGGCGTGATCCCGGCAAGGCTGCACTCACAACGCCTGCCCCGCAAGATGCTTCGTCAGATCGCCGGCAAGCCGCTGCTGGCCTGGACCTACGACGCGGTGCGCAGCTGCCCTCAGTTCGACCAGGTCATCGTCGCCGTGGACTCCCAAGAGGTCGCTGAGCTCTGCAGAGAGAACGGCTGGCCCTACCGCATGACGTCGACCTCTCTGCCCAGCGGCACGGATCGCCTCCACGCTGTCAGCCAGGAGATAGAGGCAGCTATTTACGTGAATGTGCAGGGTGACGAGCCGTTGATCACACCAGCGCACATTACTGCGTTACTTGCACCCTTTCGCGACGAAGGGGTAGACGTCACGACGTTGAAGGTGCGGTGTAGTCCGGATGAGATCAACGACCCGAACGCCGTGAAGGTGGTGACCTCGGTTGACGGTCGCGCACTTTATTTTTCACGAGCGACGATCCCCTTCGATCGCGATCATCGCGGTGGAACGCAGTATTTCAAGCACCTGGGCCTGTACGCCTATCGCCGGGCGGCTCTGGAA
>CAXTGE010000093.1:0-11438 GCA_964243645.1 uncultured Acidobacteriaceae bacterium
GAATGACTTGATCAGAGTTTCCCTAGACGCCCCGCTCCATCTCATCGATCCACCGCTCGATCGTCCGTCGGCCCGACCGGGGCCGCACCGCCCTTGGCTTTGATTCCAGCAACTCCGTGGCCAGCTTCACATGGGGGCAACTGCCCGACTCGGCCCCTTTGATGAACCCTTTCACGATCCCTTCGAAGTTCTTGGCCAGGGCCCGGCGCATATACGCCCTGCACTGCGCCGGGCGCAGCGGCTTCCCCTCGGCGGTCTTCCCCGCGCTGGCCCCATCCGTCACGTCTCCAGCCTTCGTCTCCGCATGCTTGGTGCTGTCTTCCATCCCGACCCTCCAAAAGACGAAAGCGGAGACGCCCTGTTCGGCGTTCTCCGCTTCCTGCCTGCCTATTCAGACTAACAACTTGCCTCGGATTGATGCGCAACTTGCTGGAACCTTGTAAGCCGTTCAATTGGAACGGTTTACGTTCCACTCCTGCCTCTGCCCCACTTGACAGCCCTTCCAGGGCTCCAGGATCCGCGTCTGCAACAGGATCCCGGTGAGTCGGTCCAGCGCCTTGCTGTACCGCGTCCCGGCAGTCCGCAGACTTACGCCCATCAGGTCCGCAGCCTCCTGCTGCGTGTACTCCTGAATCGCAATACGGCGGATCACCTCCAGCGCCTGCGGGTCCAGCTGCCGCAGACACTTCTCCACGTCCAGGCGAAAGATCACTGCATCGTCGAACCCGTGAATGCGATAGCTGCTGGCCCGTCCCCCGATGACCTCCCGGCCCATCACCGAAGACACCCGCCCAGCCTCCATCGTCATCTGCACGTAGCGAAGCAGCAGCCGCTCTGTGTATTTGCGGTAAAACCCCAGATCTCCGGCCGGTGTCGCCTGCGTCTGAGGGCTCTCTGCCCTCGCCGCAAGCGACTGCGTCCTCACGCTCCCCTGCCGTACAGGTTGCGGGGCCGCCACGGCCCAGACCCTGGGCACGATCCTGCCCGTTGTCGCCTCTCGTACCTCGCCGGCCGCTTGCAGCTTCGCCACGACCCCGAACACAGGCTTACGCCCCATCAACACAACCAACTCGCTCTGCTCAGCCATTTCGATCTCCACTTTGTTGCTCGGCTCTGCGTTTCAATCTGTTTCATTCACGTCAGTTCGCTTGTTCGCAAGTTCGCTAGTTTGCTGCACACTGCTGGAGCATCTGCCGCGGGCACGCGAGCTCCCGGAGCGTTCTTGCCCGTCGTCCCCGTCGCTTTCGGCTGGAGGGCGTCGGAAACTCCGAGAGCATCAGCGCACATCGTCTGCAGTACACCCCGCCCACCACCGAGCGAACCCACAACGTCCCACACCCCTCACAAACCTTCAATTGCACCTTCATCTGCTTCCTCTCATCTGCCCGGCCTGTGCCGGCGAGTCTCATCCTTCAGCGATCCGAAAGACCCACGCGGCATGTCTACTGCGTAAACAAAGCGCGTCCTTCCACCCTGTGGAAGAAAACATCACCTTTGTTGAAATCACCCATCGGCCCTTGCCCCTCCCCCGAATGTCTCTCCCGGTCCCCTGGAAGGGTCATAACTCCTTTCTTTGCAGTACTTGCAGCCGAGTGATGCGTTTATACCGACCGGCTGGACCCCAAGTCAACGAATACTTTTCCACACCGCGTAGACCTTTAAAAGCATTGTCAGTACTGCAATTTACAGTCAACATGTCGATATCTGGATTAGGGTATTCGCCTAATGTTCGCTTGCGGCACAACTTGGTTCCGTTGCAGACCGTCCGTCCTCCTAACAGCCCCAACCGCTTGGGGGTCGCTTGGTGCGGCCCCAAGACGTTTCATCCTGATTGGAGCGAATCAGGCGCTATCTCCCGGAGAGTCTCGACCGGTACACCGACACATTTGCGGTGTGTTCCCGCAAATTCCGCGCAAAGCGCGTCGATCCATCCGCATTCGCCACGAAATACAGGTACTCGGTATCTGCCGGGTGCAGGGCCGCCCGTAAGGACGCCAACCCCGGGCTGCAGATCGGTCCGGGAGGCAATCCCACATGGGTATACGTGTTGAAAAGTGAGTCGGAGCGCAGTTCGCTCTGATGAATCACCCCTGTCCACGTGCCGCGCAGCATGGAGGCATACACCACCGCGGGATCGGTTTGCAGGGGCATGCCGGCCTTCAGGCGATTCTCAAAAACACCTGCAACGACAGGCCTTTCCGCATCCAGGTGCACCTCCCGCTCCACCAGGGAGGCCATCGTTACGGTCCGGTGCACCTCCGGTCCGGTCAAGCCGAGCCGCAGCGCTGCTTGTTCGAAGCGATGCGTCATCGCCGCAATCATCAGCGCCGGCGTGGTGTGCCGGCTGAAGCGGTAGGTGTCGGGGAAGAGGTAGCCTTCCACGGATTGAGCTTGGGGATCCCATCGGTGCACCAGGGCCACGTTGGCCGCGGCAGCCTCGAGAAAAGCCGCCTTTGGCGCGAGTTTTGCCGTTTCGACGGCGTTCGCGATGTCGAAAAGGTTGAAGCCTTCCGGGATCGTCACGGTGATCGTGAACACGTCGCCGCGACGCAGACGGCTGTACACGGCGAGCAGCGAAATGGGGTGATCGAAGCGGTATTCGCCGGCCTTCAGGGTGCCGCCCTCGAGCTCACGCAAAACGAGAAAAACCCAATGATTCCGTATGATTCCGCCGTTTTCGAGAGCGTTGGCGATGCCCGTTGTGCCGGTGTGCGCGGGGATATCGACAAAGGTCTCCGAGGACGGTCCATAGGGGTAGAGCAGCAGCCAGGCGACGAGGGCGGAGGCGAGGAAAAAGCAGAGAAACAGGGCCAAAAAGGCTTTGCGGGCGGGGCTTTTGCGTTTGCGTCTGGGCATACCGTATACCCCTTCATCTTAGAGAAGCGGCCGGCGGCGAAGCGGATCGCACCGGGAGCAAACCCGTAAAAAACGGTGGGAAAAGGAATGCGATTTGTGCGTTCCTGCACGGATAAACTGCACCTATGCACACGCGCCGCACGATGGCCCTGGATGTGGGCAATCGGCGCATCGGTTTGGCCATGACCGACCCGCTGAATCTGACCGCGCAGCCCTTTTTCACCCTGCATCGGACGACTCCCCGTGCGGATTTGAAGTCGATCGGCCGGTTCATCCGCAAGCATGAGGTAGGGACGATCGTTGTAGGCCATCCCCTGCATGCGGACGGGTCGGTCAGCCCGCAGTCCGAGAAGACCGTTGCCTTTGCGCAGCTGCTGTTTGCCGAGCATCCCGACCTGGAGCATCACCTGCTGGACGAGCGCCTGACGACAAGGGAGGCGCATGCGCTGCTTGACCGAGGGGGGGCGCGTCACCGGGCCGCGGACCGCGTCGGACGCAAGGAATTGATCGACCAGGTCGCGGCCACGTTGATCCTGGAGTCTTTTCTGAGCCATCGCGACGGCCCGGCGCTCTTGCCGGATCCGGATGCCGATCCGGACGCCGATGCCTACGCCCATCTCGACGGAGACGCCGAGCAAGACCCGGAACGGGATCCTGAGCGGTAGGCAATCGCAGGGACCGGATCGGCGTCTCGGGAGCACCGCGGCGGGTGCATGGAGGCCGATGCCCGGCCCCTTCGATATAATCAGGTTTTAATCTCGCCGCTGCGCTCCCCGAGCGCCCTTCCGGTGCCCAAAGCAGAGCCCAATCCATGCAGGACATAAAAAAAGCGTTGGACGAGCAGATCCGTCAGCTCGAATACGAACTCACCACGGAACTTCCAGCCGAGATCAAGAAGGCTGTGTCGCTGGGCGATCTCTCCGAGAATGCCGAATACCACATGGCGAAACAGCGCCAGGAGTTCGTGAACGCGCGCCTGGGCCAGATGAAGCGCCGCATGGCCGAGCTCTCGCTGGTCAACATGGCGAACATCCCGCACAACAAGGTCGGCTTCGGATCGACGGTAGAGGTGCAGGACACGGCCAAGGACCAGAAGCTGACCTACAAGCTGGTGACCAGTGAAGAGTCCGATGTGGAGAAGGGACTTATCTCCACCACGTCGCCGATCGGCCGCGCCCTGATCGGCAAAGAGGTCGGCGACACCGCGACGGTGACGACACCCAACGGCAAGCGTGAGCTGGAGGTCCTGAAGCTCACCACGATCCACGACGCCCCCAGCACATAGAGCTGTTCTCCTGAAGCCATAGCTGTAAAAAGACCAGTCCTATGTGTGCAGCCGCACAGAGCTTTGGGCCCCTCCGCTGATAGCTTCCGTATGGAAATACCGGAGGCAACCAGTGGCACAGTACACGGGCACAGTCGTTTGGTTCGATGAGAAGAGGGGCCACGTTTTCTCGGTTCCACGGGCATGCGGGACATGTTCTGCTACCGCAGTTCGTTTCAGGAAAGTGGTTTTGAACCCCTCGTCCATGGCCAGCCGGTGCAGTTCGATGTGGATCGTAGCCCGGAAGGTTCGCAGGCCGTGAATGTGAGACGGCTTGGGTGGACAGGCTCCCCCACCTGGTAGAACCTTCGCGGAAAAGCCGGTGCATCGTGAGACAATTCCGGCCATGACAATCACGAAGCCGCTTCAGTTCACGCAAGCCGCTCTGATGAATGGCGAGATACTCCTGGTAGAGTTCTCCGACAAGACACAAGCTGTTCTTTCCCTGGAGCAGATCCTTGCTGTCGCCGAACGTAAACCCTCTCTTTTGCAAATGGGCGGTTAAGGCCGCGTCCCGGAGTCGCCGGATCGCGAAGGCTCAGAGGCCCGGCGCTACGTTGCCCGCTGCTCTTCTCTGGTCACAAGACGCCGGCCCGAAGAGAGGTTGTTTGCTACCCAGGGAATCACGTTGTGTGATTCCGCCGCAGTACAGACGCAAGAATCATCGCGCTTTGTTATGGCACCTGGGGCATGGTCTGCGTATGGTGAGTCCATGCGCTTGTTCGCCGTGGTGTGGCTTCTCTTTCTGCCGCCCTTCCCTGGGCAGAGTCCAATTCCCGCGAGCACCCGAGCCAACTCCGCCGTGGCAGAGGCGATTACCCACGCACTGGTGGGGCAATGGACTGGCGTGCTGGAGTACCGCGACTACAGCGAGCCCGCCACCTCCAACAAGCGAGTCCAGCTGCCCACGTGGCTAAGCATCTCCGCACAGCCGGAGGGTCTCCGTCTTGCGTATGTGTACGACGATGGTCCTTCCAAGGTGGTCACAGAGGAGGACAGCGTCGTCATCGATGGGAATACAGGCAGCTACACCGTCGTCGGCACAAACCGAATCATCCAGCGCTCCACGGTCGCCGGTCTGGACCAGCTCAAGGATGGGCGGGGCATTCTCACGCTCAGTGGTGCGGCTACCGATAACAAGATGCCCGCAGAGATCCGAACCACGTGGACCATTCGGCGTAATCTTCTCTCCTGGCTGGAAGAGGTGCGCCCTGCGGGTACGACGGGCGCCTTTGCGTTTCGGCACCTCTACACCTTCACGCGAGCCGAGGCACCTGCGGCACGTGGTGCCGCACTCCCCTGAGCCAGATACACCAGATGAAGTCTCGGACGAGACACAGGCTCTTCCCCGCGACGATTTGATCGGCAGCGGACAAACACAGGGGTCTCTCCACTGCGCTTCGCTTCGGTCGAGATGACAGGTGGTGGTGGCCGGTTGCTGTGAGGGATGTCGGCTTCAACAACGAAGAAGCCGCTTCGTTGCACGCAGTCCCTTACGAAGCGGTGCGGAACTTTAAGCGGGGTTCTTTGACGGGACGGATGCGGTTGTCTCCGTCGAGCAGATCCTCGTTCTTGGTGTAAAAGGTGTACCGTCCTGCCTGCAGGTAGTGGGCTGAAGGCTGCGATTCAGTGCCGCAGATGTGGCTTTGCTCGAAAGGCGCCAAATCAGCTTCCATCGCCACGGTAGCTACCGTGCGGAAACACGAAAGGCATATGGAGTCGCAGGAGCCATCCTTATTGCGACGAAGCCGGAACCGCAGAGTGTTGTCAAGCATGACACTACGGATACTGGGCTAGGTTGCCCCCTTGCGTCTGTCCGGTAGAGAACAGAGGGTAATCGTTGCGGTTTTTAGGTGGTGGTTGGGAAATACAGGGGCTCTCCACTGCGGCTGCGCCTGCGGTCGAGATGACAGGTTTGAGGCCTTTTATGCTTCCGACTTAGACGACTGTTGGATCGCTTTCCTCGTGCGAGGGTATCCGGTGTTGGGCCTGTGCGATCAGGTGGGTGACGTGGAATACCGCTGTGGTTCCATCGTTGAAACAGACGATTAGCTGATCTTCATTCAATAAGTGCGCTTGCTCCAGTTTTATGTGCATATCCCTCATTCCCCGAAATGGTACCCAAACCGCGGCACCTCTCTGTTCGGATTCGGAACAGAAGGTTTTGCGATCGGCTCTTGCTTTCACGATACCTCTGAAGGATATTGGAGGCCCGATTCGGCCCGCATCCCCCATCTGGGTTATGCCGTCCCCCGTCGCAATCCGATCAACATTTTTCTGCGGCTCACACAGCATGCCTAAAGGCCGGGGATTTGCGACGGTGTCGTGCCCGAGTTGCCGCATTGCGGAGTTGCGGCGGGAGGTCCAGATGCGGGATTCTTACAGCGATGCCTTTGCCTGTCAGGATCCCAGAAAAGCCTCCGTCCGTGAGTCCCCTCTCTCCGATTCAAGGAACGGGGGAGATGGCTGACCTGATCCGGGATCTCGATTGGGCAGGGACGGCGCTGGGCGCCATGGATCAGTGGCCGGTCACGCTGTTGTCCGCCGTGAACATGATTCTGGCCGCACCGATCCCGATGCAGCTCTTGTGGGGGACTGAGATGGTGGTCCTCTACAACGATGCGCTGAAGGCGTCGATCGCCGACAAACATCCGTCGGCGCTGGGTGGCCCGGGCCGTGCAGTGTGGGCCGAGGCCTGGCCGGTGGTGGGACACATGCTGGAGAGCGTGCTGTTGCACGGCGCGCCCGTGAAGTTCAGCGATTTCCCGCTCAAGTTGTTTCTGAACGGCGTCCTGACGGAGACGTATTGGGACTACAGCTACAGCCCGATGTATGAGCCTGACGGCTCGATCGCCGGCGTTCTGAACATTACGCAGGAGACGACGAGAGCGGTGCTGGCCCGGCAGGCCGTGGTGGCGTCAGAGGCCCGCGCGGACCGGGTTCTCGAGAGCATAGGCGATGCCGTCATCGTGACCGACGTCCAGACGCGCGTCGTGCGGATGAATCCGGTGGCACAGGCCCTGACGGGCTGGACAGAGGAGGAGGCCCGAGGCCACGTGCTGCCCGAGGTCTTCCGCATTGTGGATGAGACCACGCGAGAGACGCTGGAGGATCCCGTAAGCAAGGTGAAGCGCGGAACACGGGCGATAGGCCCCACGAACCATACCGTGCTGCTGGCGAGGAATGGGCGCGAGATCACCATTGAGGACAACGGAGCGCCCATTCAGGATGAAGCGGGCGAGCTGACGGGCGTGGTGCTGGTGTTTCGCGATATTGAACAGCGCAGAGCGGCGGAGCGCGAACGGAGCCAGACGCTGGCGAGGCTGAACTCCATTCTCGACGTAGCTTCGGACGCGATCTCCCTGGTCGACCGCAACTGGACGATCACGTACCAGAACCCGGCAGCCGACGAGATCACCGCGCAGGGGGGCGATGTAATCGGCACGAATTTATGGCAGAGCTTTCCCATGGCCAGATACGAGGGCTCTCCCTTCGTGGAGCACTACTACCGGGCCATGGACGAGAGGCTTCCCGCGGACTTTGAGAGTTATTACCCGGAGCCCTATGACATGTGGTTCCGCACCAGTGTGCGCCCCACGGTGGAAGGCATCACCATCTCCTTTCAGGACATCACGGAGCGCCGGAAGAGCGAGCGGGAACGGGAACGGCTCCTGGCGGAGCGTAACCGGTTCTACAGCCTGACGCAGAGCAGCCGGGACTTTGTCGCCATGTGCGATTTGAACGGCAAGACCTTCTACGGCAATCCCTATGCGTGTGCGTTGCTGGGCATCGACAGCCAGGAAAACTTCAACGCGATCCCGTTGCTCGATTTCTTCTTCCCTGAGGACCGGGATCGCATCAAGAACGAGTTCCTCGCCGAGGTGTTGCGGGTGGGTCATGCTGCCACGGAGGTGCGCTTCCGCCACCGGAAGACGGGTGAAGCCATACCGATGAGCTACCAGGTGTTTCTCCTGCAGGATGCGGCGGGCGAGCCCTTCGGCTTCGGCACGGTGAGCCGCGACCTGACCCAGGACAAGCTGACAGCGAATGCGCTTATCCAGAATGAGAAGCTGGCCGCGGTCGGCCGGCTTGCCGCGTCGATCGCGCATGAGATCAACAACCCTCTGGAGTCGGTCACCAATCTGCTGTACCTGTCCCGCATGAGCGAGGAGGTCCGGGATATCCAGGAGTACCTCCAGGTGGCGGAGCGGGAGCTGCGCCGGGTATCGCTGATCACGAATCAGACGCTGCGGTTTCATAGGCAATCGACGAAGCCTGCATTGGCCTCCTGCGAGGAACTGCTGGGGGACACGCTTTCCATCTACCAGGGCCGCCTGCTGAACTCGCAGATCACGGTCCAGGAGCGGAAGCGGGCCACGCAGCCGCTGTTGTGCCTTGGGAGTGAGGTTCGCCAGGTGCTCAGCAACCTGATCGGCAATGCGATCGACGCCATGCCGGGCGGCGGCAGGCTGCTTGCCCGAAGCCGCGAGGCGACCCACCCGGAGACCGGCGCAAAGGGCATCGCGATCACCATTGCGGACACGGGCACAGGCATGAGCGCCTCGACGCAGGGAAGGATCTTCGATGCGTTCTATACGACGAAGGGGATCGGCGGTTCCGGGCTGGGGCTGTGGATCAGCAAAGAGATCGTCGACCGGCATGGTGGGGTGATGCGCCTGCGCAGCAGCCAGAGGGCGGGCTCGCACGGTACGGTGTTCGCGCTGTTTCTGCCGTTTGACGGCGTGCTTCGGACGGGCGAGGCGACCTGAAGAGTCCACCTTCAAGGGCGAAAGAAGCGTGTTTACCGGGCAGCAACCTTCGCCGCGCAGAATGAGGGGATGCGTCTTTCCGCTTCGTGTCTCAGCCTGGCTTTGCTTGCCGTGTCCGGTGTCGCCCAGACGCCTCCTTCTCCTGCGCCTGTGGTGGTGATCTCGATCGACGGCATGAAGCCCGAGTCTGTGACGGAGGCCGATGCGCACGGCCTGAAGATCCCGGTGCTGCGGGCGTTTCTGACGCAGGGTACCTATGCCGAGGGTGTGGTGGGCGTGGTGCCGACGGTGACGTATCCGAGCCATACGACGATGGTGACAGGGGTGTGGCCGGCTGAGCATGGGGTGATCGACAACACGCCGTTCGACCCGCTACGGGAGCATCCGGGGGCGTGGTACTGGGATTTTGCCGACATCAAGGTGCCGACGCTGTACACCGTGGCGGATGCGGCAGGGATCAAGACGGCCAACGTGGGCTGGCCGGTGACGGTGGGCGCGCCGATCGACTACAACATCGCGGAGGGGACGCAGAGCGAGCATACGGATCGGCCTTCGGGCTCGCCGTATAACCCGCCGGACATCCTGGGGCAGATCGGCGTGACGCCCGATGCGCAGAAGAACCAGGACGTGATGAAGACGGAGGAGGCGGTGGCGATCCTGCAGCACTTCCGGCCGGGTCTGCTGCTGGTGCATCTGACGGACCTCGATCACGAGGAGCATGAGCATAGCCCGTTCAGCCCGGAGGCGAATGCGTCGCTGGAGATCCTGGACGGGCAGGTTGGGCAGATCCGGCAGGCGGCGCTGGCGGTCAATCCGGCGACGCGGATCGTTGTGGTGAGCGATCACGGGTTTCTGCGGGTGGACCATCGCACGAACCTGAATGTGCTGCTGGCACAGGCGGGGCTGATCGAGCTGGGGCCGCCGAAGGCCGGGGTGAAGGAGCCGGGGGCGGGGTCGACCAGCAGGGGACCGGCAACGAGAGGGCCCTCGGTGGTGAGCTGGAAGGCAGAGGCGTGGGCGGCGGGTGGGTCGAACGCGATTATGCTGAAGGATCCTTCAGACAAGGAGATGGTCAAGCGGGTGCGTGGGGTGCTGGAGGCCGCCAAGGCGGACCCGAAGAACGGGATTGAGACGATTTTGACGCATGAGGAGATCGTCAAACGGGGCGGCTTCCCGGAGGTGACGTTTCTGGTGGACTACAAGGAGGGATGGGATCCGGGCGGGGCGTTGGCCGGGCCCGTGGTGCAGGACGCGCCCAGCACAGGAATGCATGGGTATCTGCCGTCGCGGCCGGCAATGCGGTCGGCGTTCCTGATCGAGGGCACGGGCATCGCGGCGGGACGGGATCTGCACGTGGTGGATATGCGGCAGATTGCGCCGACGCTGGCGGGGCTGCTGGGGTTGACGTTGCCGTTGGCAAAGGAGCCGGCTTTGTCTGTGACGCCGTAGTGGTGTAGCGGGTTCGTTGGGCTGAGAGACTGACGCAACGGGCGCTACGGAGGCCAAGGTTCGCTACGGGATTTGGGTAGGGTCCGGAATGCAAGAAGAGCTACCGAGGGGTGACCCTGGTAGCTCTTCCTGGTAGTGCGGGTGGCAGTGCAAGCCGGATGGCTTGGTGGTGATGGTGCAGGTTACTGGACGTCGCCGGCTTCGAGGTGGGACTCGATGAAGTAGAGCTCCTCTTCGGCTTCGACGACGAGCTGCTTGAAGAAATCCGCGGTGGGCTCGTCTTCGAGGTCGTCGATCTTGTCCGAGGCGTCACGCAGGGCGGAGCAGTAGGTGCCGAGCGCGTTGGCGAGGGCTTCGAGGTGCTCAGGACCGGTGATGGACTCGACCTTGTACGGCGCGATAGGGGAGTTTGCCGCGGCCATGCGGACGGTGCCGTTAGCGACGCCGCCGAGCTGGGTGATGCGCTCCGCGATCGGGTCGATCTGCTTAAAGATAACCTTGGCGGTGGCGTCGAATACCAGGTGCAGCTGGTAGAAGTTCAAGCCCTTAACGTTCCAATGGGCGAACTTGGCCTGGCTGTACATGTCAAAAGCCGCGGCCAGCTTTTCCTGCATAATCGTGACGACCTTGGTCTTGGTGTCGTCGGGGAGGTTCACCCGGTTTTTGTACATCCTCTTCACCGAGGTGGGCTCCATCGTCTTCTTGTCTGCCATGATGCTGTGATCCTTTTCTCCGGGCTCACCCGGCTCGCCTGTTTCAAGCGTTCATGGGGTTAGGATGCAATCCCTGCTTCCGCGTTGACTCGGGATCGCGCTGCCGCGGGCAGATTCAACTCGCGTTAAACTAAAGAGGTTCCTTTCGAACCTGTTTTCCCCTTCCATGACCTGGACAAGCGCTTTCGGCAAGGGCAGCGGCTGGCTGCTGCAAAAGATCGTTAACGGTCTTGCTCTTTCGCGCATATCGCCCAACACCCTCACCTTTCTCGGGCTGGTGATCAACGTGGTGGCGGCCCTGTTTTTCGGGTACGCGCGGGCGGAAAA
>CAXTGE010000094.1:0-7122 GCA_964243645.1 uncultured Acidobacteriaceae bacterium
AATGGTGGGCAGTGAGGGACTCGAACCCCCGACATCCTGCTTGTAAGGCAGGCGCTCTAACCAACTGAGCTAACCGCCCCACCTACGGCAATTGTAAAGGCTGGTTGCACCATGCGACGTGAGGAAATGCAGGTGGGTACGCGAACGCGGGCCTTTCAGTGTTCGCCACCAAGACGCTTTGCCCACGCGGCTTGTCTTACGCGGCTTGTCTTCACAGCTCCGCCAAGCGCCAGCTACCGGCGCAGGGAGGACGCAGAACCGCGAACCATAATGAGCACGTTCAGCAGCATGAGAAGCAGGGATGGCAGTGACGCCGCGAGGCTGTCCCGCATACGCAATCGGACAAGAAAGGCGATCAGCATCAGCAGGGCAAGACCGCCCGCGGAGCTCACCAGAATGGGCTGCGATTTCAGCCCCACAAGCAGGCCCAGACCCCCCAGAATCTCGAGAGAACCGGTGAGCACTCGCAGTCGTTCAAGACCGAAACGTTCAAATTCGTTGACCATCGATAAGGAAGTCAGGCAGAAGACCCCATAGATTAAGAAAGCCACCCCGGAAGAACATGCGAGGACCCTGGTCACATTCACGCGTGGACCACATTCAGATGCACGGCGGCTACGAAGAGCGACAGCACCAGCAGCAAGAGGGAGGGAACATATTTCTGCCACGGATGTCTCACCTTCATGTGCGCTCCTTGCGCGCACACCATCAGAAACGCCATCATCAACGCCGGAATCGCCACCATTGCTGGGTACCATATGCCGGCGATCAGGAGCGTGGCCAGCGAGATCTTGGTCGCGCCTACCAGCGTTCGCACCCCATCGGGCAGACCATATTCGTGAAACTCCTTCACGACGTTTGGGAAACGAACTACCCAGACGAGGACAATAGAAAGAGCGAGGATGACCTGAGCAAGAACGGCGAGCTTAACCATGGAAATACTCTTTCAATCGCAAAACGCCGGCGAGGAACATCCTTTGCATCCAGCACCGTGATCGCGTACCTGACCGTACTTGGGGGAAGCGTGCAGGTCCTGAAAGACCAATCTTCGCGGAGGGAAGCGCGATCCAGAGTCGTCCTCCGTCGGGGAGACCTGGATCGCATAAGGCAGTAGGGACAGGCTCAAGCCGGTCCTTTGCTACGAATGTTTGACGCTAACGCCCAACCAGACCGTGCGTGCGATAGGCAGGGGCGTCAGGCTTCAATGGTACGAACTGCCGTCTGTGGCTGCTGCAATCGCCAGTTCACCGGAACATATCTCCGACCCAGGGCCAACAGCAACCAGTCCTTGAGCAGACCAAGGCGTTGTGTCATACTCGGCATCTTCATCAGGTAAATGGCTCGCCATAAGAACCAGCCGGCCAGACCCCTCACGGAGACGCCATAGACATGAGCCACCCCATCGTGGCGCGCAATCACAGCGAGCGATCCCACTTGCTTGAAGCGGAACGGCTTCACCGCACGGCCGTGGGTAACAGCCACAATATTGTTTGCAACATGCGTGCCTTCCCGTGTTGCATTCTGCGCTGTGGGCTCAAAAAAGGTGCCGCTCCCATCCGGCTTTGGGATCTGTGCACAGTCGCCGATCGCCCAGACGCCCGGGCGCTTGATCACGCGGAAGGTACTGTCTGTGACCACACCGCCCTTGGCTCCCTTTTCGCAGTCGAGAGACGCCATCAACGGATTTGGTTCGATCCCCGTGCTCCAGATCAGCATGCCGTGAAACAGGCTCTCACCATTGCTTAGCGTGACCTCGTCCTTCGTTACTGTCTTCACGCTGGTCTCCGTCAGCACGCGGATCCCATCTTTTTCAAGCTGCGTCTTCGTGTACGCCGCAAGGCTCTCCGGCATCTCCGCCATGAGTCTCTTTGTCGGTTCGATCAGCGTGAGTCCGATCTCACCTTTGTTCACGCCGAGGCTCTCAGCCGTATCCCGCACTAGGTCATTGAGTGCAGCCGCTGCCTCTACGCCCGTGTAGCCGCCCCCGGCCGCAACGAAACTCAGCAGCTGTTTGCGACGGGCGGGATCGCTCTCATGGGATGCCTGCAGAACATTGTGCTGCGCCAGCGCTTGTACGCGGCGAGCATCCTCCAGCGACTTCACCGTCACACTATGCTCTTCCGCTCCCTCAACGCCATGGAAGTTGGTGACCGAGCCAAGAGCGATCACCAGGTGGTCCGCCGTGATCACCCTGCCGCTCTTCAATGCAACAGATCGTTTGTGAAGATCCATTCCCACTACCTCTTCCTGAATCTGCCTGATTCGCGGAGAGAGCTCCCGGTTGGGCACCTGCACGTTCTTCGGACTAACAGATCGTCCGGCGGCCTCCGTGAGCATCGGGGTGTACAACATGTAATCATTGCGATCAATCAGGGTCACCTCCGAACCCCGCGGCAGCGTCCAGACGAGCCGCTGCGCCGCGTAACGCCCCCCAAAACCACCGCCCACAATAACGACACGGACTGCCTCTACCGATTTGCTTTGCATCGGACCTCACCATTCATTCTGACCGTCGGGAGACGATCGCTGGGCTCACAGATCACCGGCATCGCGTGAACCGTAGTTCACCAAGGACCACACCGCGCCGGCCTTGAAACTGGTTCGATGAGCTTGCTCCGCCATCAAGGCTCGAGTTCCCGTAGTAAGGTTGCTATTTTGATCCGGTAATCGAATCCTTCACGGAATTAAGTGTGATCTTAAGGCACGGTAGCTGTGGAGGTGTTCCTCAGCCCCACGGTCAAGGCATCCAGCGCAGCAATGGAGCTCCCGGTCCCACCATCCTGCGGTGGGCCGGACCACACAACAGAGAACTGATCTTTGCTCGTTCTTGCATGCGCCCACACGCTGGTTGCATTGTCCTCGATCAGCCGCCTCACGACGGGTGCCGCGGAGGTTGACTGCATCACGGGGAGATTGCGCATCAAGATGCCCTTGAACTGCACACCGTCCGCCCCGCATTGCGGCTCACAAGGATCATGCAGAATACCCTGGGTATCGGTAAGCTCCGTCCCAACCGCAGTGACGATCCGTTCCGCAACCGCTATTGCCTCCGGGTCACCCGTGAGCCGATGCAGCTCAACTAAACCCGTTAGGAGAACGCCCTGGTTATACGTCCACAGTCTGCCGTGGTTGTTCCCGCACGAGGCGTCCAGCCCATCGTTCACCAGGGAGTCGCCATTGATCATGCCGGAAGCCAGGAACCACCGTTCCTCCCTTTGTGCCCAGTCGATGTACTGTCGTCGATCTGCTCCCTCACTGACCTCAGCCAGGCGTGCCGCTACGGAAAGAAACAGCTCATTCGCAATGGCATTTTTGTAGTGCTCATTCTTCTTCCACCACAGGCCGCCGCCGCAGCTGTCGGACCATCCCCCGGTCATATCCGCAAAGATGGACTTCGACATCTTCAGGTAGCGGACATCATGATGCAGCTCGTAGACGTCTAGCCAGGCCAGCGCCCACCAGCCTTCGTCGTCATAAAACTCGTTCAGAAAACCAGGCGCCTGGTGCTGTGCTGCCTCAAACGTATTGCGAAAGAGGCCGTCGAACTGCCGTGTCCCCAGGCTCCGGCTCACGTTCGCAAGAGCCGTGATGCCGTTGGCCGAGTTCCACCAGCCCGTGCCGCGAAACAGGCCCGTCTTGACGTCATAGGTCGACCTGAGCACCTCGGCGACATCCCTTACCTGATCAACCCTTTGCCTTGGCTTTCCAGGCGCACCGGACTGCGCAAACACCGACGCCGCCCCAAGCAGCCAGCCAATCACAACGCCAACCCGCATAAACAATGCTCCCCCATGCACACTCTACCGCTACAATTCCGCAATAGCAGCAACTTGCTTTGCACGAGAGGCCGTGTAGGGTGTTGGCAGGAGATCGTTCTCGCTCGATGACGCCTGCCCCCTTTCACCGCAGCTCCCTGACCCGACGAAGCTTCATAAGCAAAGGGGTGTGCTTTACCTCTGCCCTGGCCTGTGGCCTCCCGGCTTCGGCGTTCGCGGCCCAGGCCTGGACCGCCGCGTCCGGCGAACGGCCGCAACCCAGCGGGCGTCGCTTTCGCAGCCAAGCCGTCGAGAGCTACCTGCAAACCACAGCGGCACGCATCACCGATCCCGTCGTCCGCTCCCTCTTCATCAATTGCTTCCCTAACACCCTGGACACAACGGTGGGGCCTGGCGACTTCGAAGGCAAGCCCGACACCACGGTGATTACTGGCGACATCGCGGCCATGTGGCTCCGTGACTCCTCCGCGCAGGTCTGGCCCTATCTGCCCTTTGCCGCCGCCGACAAGCCCCTGCAGCATCTGCTCGAAGGAGTCATCCGGCGTCAGACGCGCTGCCTGCTGATCGATACCTATGCGAACGCTTTCATGGCCGATCTGGCGGCACCCGCCCTCACGTGGAGCCTCAAGGACGCCACAGACCTCAAGCAGGGCGTGGCGGAACGCAAATATGAGCTTGACTCGCTCTGCTATCCCATCCGCCTTGCCCACGGCTTCTGGAAGGCCACCGGCAACACATCGCCCTTCGACGAACGGTGGCGCGCCGCCATGCAGGCTGTGCTGCAAACCATGCGCGTCCAGCAGCGCCGTGAGGGGGAAGGGCCCTACCGCTTTCAGCGTGAGGCGGCCAATCCCACTGACTCGCTCGTGAACGGCATCGGCTACCCTGCCAAGCCGGTGGGCCTCATCGCGTCCTGCTTCCGGCCCTCGGACGATGCCTGCCTGCTGCCCTTCCTGGTGCCGTCCAACCTCTTTGCCGTGGTCTCGCTGCGACAACTCGCCGAGCTTGCCACTGCTGTGCTGCACGACAACGATCTGGCAAAGGGTGCCAATGCGCTCGCCGACGAGGTCACTACGGCCCTCAGAAACTATGCGGTCGCGCATACGCCCGAAGGCGAGATCTGGGCCTATGAGGTCGATGGCTTCGGCGGCCAGGTGCTTATGGATGACGCCAACGTGCCCAGCCTGCTCGGCCTGCCGTACCTCGGCGCCTCGCTCGACGCCGCCCTCTACGCCCGCACACGCCAATTTGTCTGGAGCAGGCGCAATCCCTGGTTCTTCACCGGTACGGCGGGTGAAGGCATCGGCGGTCCCCATATAGGCCGAGGCAGCATCTGGCCCATGTCCCAGATCGTCTATGCCCTCACGTCAGACTCGCAGGCGGAGGTCGGGCGCATGCTGGGCATGCTTAAGGCCGGTGCGGCCGGAACCGGCTTCATGCACGAAAGTTACACGCAAAATAGTACACAGCAATACACCCGGGCCTGGTTCGCTTGGGCCAATACCCTCTTCGGAGAGCTCATCGGGCACACAATGACGCGCTTCCCAGGGCTGCTCACCTCGTAAGAGTTCGCCGCTCATCTTGAGCAATGGCATTCTCCCCCGTATCCTGCAGTTGGTGGGCAAGATCACCTTCTAGCCTTCTGTTTTTACCGTGACGCGGGACCTACAATAGGCTTCCCGCGTCTTTCTTGTGAGTCGCTACTTTGGAGAGTGGAATGCATCGCGCACGCACCCGTCTGTTGTCAGCCCTGATCACGTCGGCAGCTCTTGCCACCAGCATGGAAGCTCAATCCACCGAGAAGCCTGACCTGAGCAAGCAGCCCACGTTATACGCCGTCGGGTATGCCCATCTCGATACCGAGTGGCGCTGGGAGTATCCCCAGGTGATCGACCAGTATCTGCGTCACACCATGGAAGACAACTTCCGCCTCTTCGATAAGTACCCGCACTACACCTTCAACTTCTCGGGCTCCAACCGTTACCGCCTCATGCAGGAGTACTTCCCTGCCGACTTCGCGCGCATGAAAGCCTACATTGCGCAGGGTCGGTGGTTTCCCGCAGGCTCCTCCGTCGAGGAAGGCGACGTCAACGCCCCCAGTGCCGAAGCCATCATTCGCCAGATCCTCTACGGCAACAAGTACTTCCGCAAGACCTTCGGCAAGAGCAGCGAAGAGTACATGCTGCCCGACTGCTTCGGCTTCCCTTCCTCGCTGCCCAGCATCCTCGCGCACTCTGGGGTGAAGGGTTTTTCCACCCAGAAACTCAGCTGGGGCTCCTCGGCCAATGTGGGCGGCCCCCAATCGCTGGAAAAGGTTCCTGAGGGCTTCCCGTTCAACGTGGGCGTATGGGTCGGCCCGGATGGCTCGAGCGTGCTCGCCGGCATGAACCCGGGCAGCTACAACGGCGGCATCAGCACGGACCTCAGCACGCCGCTTCCTCCGCTGCCGCCCAATCCCGCGCTGGCCGATATAGAAAAGCGACTCGCGGAGCTCGAACCAAAGATGACGGCCCCTGAGGCCAACCGCGATCCCCAGGTCAGGGCGCAGTACCTTGCTCTGCGCAGCGAACAGGCGGCTCTCGAACGGGCGCAGGCCGATAACGAGCGGCGTCGTTTCCAAGGCGACTGGGCAGCACGCGTGCTCAACAACGGCAAGGTCACCGGCGTGTTCACCGACTACCACTACTTCGGTACAGGCGACATCGGCGGCGCACCCGATGAAGCGTCCGTCAAGCGGCTCGAAGCCATTATCACCAAGGGCTCGGTTGACCTTCCCCCCGCAGGCTCCACGGAGTCGCGCGGGCGAAACCATCCTGCCTGGCCAAGCGTCCCCGTCGGTGCTGGCCCAGTGCGCGTCCTGGCCGCACCGGCCGACCAGATGTTCAAGGACATCACCCCGGCGGAAGCCGTAAACCTGCCGCGCTATACCGGCGAGCTCGAGCTCACCAACCACTCTGCCGGCTCGCTCACCTCGCAGGCCTACCAGAAGCGCTGGATTCGCAAGGAAGAGCTGCTGGCCGACGCCGCCGAAAAATCCTCCCTTGCCGCGCAGTGGCTGGGCGGCCATACCTACCCCATGCAGCGCCTGAATGACGCCTGGACCCTGGCCATGGCCGCGCACTTCCATGACCTCGCGGCAGGCACCGCAACGCCCCGCGCCTATGAGTTCGCCTGGAACGACGACGTCCTCGCCTTGAACCAGTTTGCGGATGTACTCAAGAGCGCAACGGATGCCGTCTCGGAGGCACTTGATACGCAGACGAAGGGCATCTCCCTCGTTGTCTTCAATCAGCTCAACATCCCACGCCAGGACCTCGTGGAAGCCAGCATCGACTTCGGCGGCAAG
>CAXTGE010000094.1:7222-8655 GCA_964243645.1 uncultured Acidobacteriaceae bacterium
TCTTACGACAACCCCGAGCAATGGCCCGCGTGGAACATGGACTGGACCCAGGAGCAGGCCGCGCCTCGCGAGTATGTCTCCGGTCCGGCAAAGGTTCGCATCGTCGAAAACGGCCCGGCACGCGTCGGCCTCGAAGTCACGCGCGAGACCGCCGGTTCGCGTTTCGTCCAGACCATCCGTCTCTCCGCAGGCGATGCCGGCAAACGCGTCGAGTTCGGCAACGTCATTGACTGGGCCACCCGAGAGCGCAACCTGAAAGCTACCTTCCCCCTCGTAGCCACCAATGAAATGGCTACCTACAACTGGGACATCGGCACCATCCGCCGCCCCAGCGCCGAGCCGAAGAAGTTCGAGGTTCCCTCACATCAATGGATCGACCTCACCGACATGAGCGGCAAGTTCGGTACGACCATACTCACCGATGCCAAAAACGGCTCCGATAAGCCCAACGATCACACCCTGCGCCTCACCCTTCTGCGCACGCCCGGCATCGCCGGAGGCTACGCCGATGAAGCCACGCAGGACATCGGCCACCACGAGTTCACCTACGGCCTTGCCGGTCACACCGACGATTGGCGTGATGGCCAGACCGATTGGCAGGCGCAGCGACTCAACGCTCCGCTGATCGCCTTCCAAGCACCCAAACATACCGGAACACTGGGCAAAACCTTCTCCATGGTGAAGGTGAGCAATCCCCGCATCCGCATCCTCGGCATGAAGAAAGCCGAAGAGAGCGACGAGCTCATCGTTCGCCTGGTGGAGCTCGACGGCAAACCGCAACCGGATGTCCACGTCGCCTTCGCGGCACCCGTCACGGCCGCCCGCGAGGTAAACGGTCAGGAGCAGGCCACGGGCACGGCGGACATCAACAATGGCGATCTGATCGCCTCCTTCGGTGCCTATCAGCCGCGATCCTTCGCCCTGAAGCTCGGCGTGGCACCCACTGCGGTGGCGTCCGTGAAATCCACTCCGGTCGAACTCAAATACGACCTCGCCACAGGAAGCAATGACGGCGATAAGACCCAGGGTGGCTTCACCCGCACCGGCGACGCTCTGCCTGCCGAGATGTTGCCCGGGCAGCTCACCTTCAACGATGTTGTCTTCCATCTTGCGCCGGGGAAGACCGGCACGCCCAACGCGGTAATCGCGAAGGGCCAGCGCATTGACCTGCCTGCCGGTCACGGCAACCGTGTCTACCTGCTTGCGGCCTCCTCGGACGGCGATCAAAAAGCTGCCTTCGAGGTCGGCGGCAAGACCACCGAGCTGAACATCGAAAACTGGGGCGGTTTCATCGGCCAGTGGGACGACCGTACATGGAGCAGCCCGGACACCGCGCACGACAACTACGGCGAGATGACCGGCCTGAAGCCAGGCTTCATCAAGCGCGCCGACGTCGCCTGGTACGCCAGCCATCATCACGATGCGGCGGGCAA
>CAXTGE010000094.1:8755-11210 GCA_964243645.1 uncultured Acidobacteriaceae bacterium
CTCGTCCTGCCTCGTGGCAGCTTTGGGGACCGCGTCAAGCTCTCTGCCACGGACCTGCCGCCGGGCGTCACAGCGAGCTTCGCGCCTGCCTCCACCGCGGGCACCAGCATCATGACCTTGACAGCCGGCAAGACCGCGCCCCCGACCACCGGCAAGATCACCATCAATGCGATGTCTGGCGGCATCACCCATACAGCCACCGTCGGGGTCTCCGTAATGCCTATCCTCAAGGGCACGGTACCCGTGGATCTTGCCTCCAGCTACAACGTCACCGGCATGTACAAGAAGGGCTCAACCTTCGAGCCGGCCGCGAGCGTGGACGCTGAAGGCAATGCCTTCGCCGCCGAAGCGCTGGGCCCGGAGACGATCGGCGAAGAGGTCGCCTTCAAGCTCGGTCCGGTCGGTGCCCCGGACGCCGTCACGGGCAGAACGATCCCTTTTCCCTCAGGTGAGTTTGGCAGCATTCGCCTGCTCGCTACCGCGGTGGAAGGCACCCAGACAGCGCAGCACTTCACCGTCAACTACACCGATGGCACCTCGGCATCGTTTACGCAGGGCCTTAGTGACTGGTCTGGCGCCGCAAGCCAGCCCGGCGAGTCCCAGGCAGTGGAGATGCCCTACCGCCTCACCGGAGACGGTTCAGTGGACGGCAACCCGTTCTCTCTCTTCGCCTACCGCTTCCAGCTCGACCCGAACAAGGGAGTGCGCAGCCTCACGCTGCCGGCCAACCGCAACGTGATCGTCTTCGGCGTCACCCTTGTACCCCCGGGGAAAGAGGTCTCCACCGGCTCGGAGCAAGCACAACGGTAGCGCCGCAAACCACGTGATTGGTAGAAGAAGGAGACACCGAAATGGCGCAACGGCTTTTGCGATGTATCGTCCTGTGTGTCGCTACGAGCGGCCTGTCCTGTACGCTCGCAGCGCAGAGTATTTCTCCCCCTGGCAAGCGCCCTCTGGACTATGTCAATGCCCTCGTCGGCACGGCGCCCCTTGACGATCGGCGCCTGATCGGCAACGCGCCGCCTCCCGGCGAACAGCTCTATTCCGGCTTCACGTCGCCCGCCGCAAGGCTGCCCCACAGCTCCACCGAGCTCGGCCCGATCAACGCCAACCTCGACGTGAACTATCCAGCCGGTGTGCGCGCGCCCTATTTCTATCCCAACCGCACCATGTACGGCTTCAGCACCGGCACGGAAGATAGTCCGTCGCTCATGCCCGTCGTCGGCGACTGGACCGTTCCACCGGAGCGCACCGGCTCCGTCTACACAAAGTCCCGCGAAAAGGCATCAGCCGGCTACTACAGCGTCTACCTCGACGACTTCCACACGGAGGTAGAGGCCACAGCCACCACCTGGGCAGGCATCTTCCGTCTCACCTTCCCCAAGTCCGAAAGGGCCAACGTCCTGCTCGATCTCGGCCGTGACGGCGGCGACATTGAAATAGTCAGCGACAAGGCCGTTCGTGGCAGATCACGTGACGGACACACCTTTTTCGTCGCCCAGTTTTCAATGCCCTTTGCCTCATTTGGCACCTTCAAGCAGACCCCTCCGCGCAACGAAAACGATCCCCTCATCGGCTATGACGACGTGTACCCCGACACCCGCACCATCACGGGTCACTTCGCCGGCTCCTACGTCCACTTCAACACCACAGAAGGCGAACAGGTACTGGTCAAGATCGCCTCCGGCACCAGCTACGCGGTCGCCGAGGCACGCCTCGAAACAGAAGAACCCGGCTTTGACTTCGACAAGGTTCACGCGCAAGCCGAGGAGGCCTGGGCCAAAAAGCTCAACGCCATCGAGATAAAGGGCGGCACAGAACAGCAGCGCATGCTCTTCTACTCCTGCCTCTATCAGTCTCTTTACAGCCCGCATCTGCTCGCCAGAAAGGGCGAACAGTTCGCTGACGCCAAGGGCACCGTAGAGCAGGCAACCTATGAACGCTACGGTCCCGTGCCGCTATGGGATACAGGCCGTAATCAGATCGTTCTGCTCACGCTCCTTGAGCCCGAAACCAAACTCAACATCCTGCAATCCGAGCTCGACGATGCACGCGAGCACGGCTACATGGAGACCTCCTTCCATGGCGACAACGCCGTCTTCATGTATCTCGGCGACTGGCAACGCGGCCTCAAGTTTGATTGGCCCGCGGTCTACGAATACTTGCATAAGAACGCCACCGATCCCGCAGGCCCAAGAGGTTATCTGGCCGAGTACATGAAGCAGGGCTGGATCTCCGACGTCATCCCCGGGGGCAATCCAAGCCCTCCGTATGCCGGGGGCAAAGCCGGCGCCGCCACCACCCTCGAGTACAGCTGGGACGACTACGCCATGTCGCTCTATGCGAAGAAGCTCGGCAAGGCCGATGACGCCGACCTCTTCTTCAAACGAGCCCACAACTATCAAAATGTCTTCGATCCCAGCGTCAACTTCGTCCGCGGCAAAACCGCCGACGG
>CAXTGE010000095.1:0-2124 GCA_964243645.1 uncultured Acidobacteriaceae bacterium
CTTTCACGGCGGTAACACGGGTTCGAATCCCGTCGGGGACGCCAAAAACACTCCTTCCAAAATCTATTCAAGCGACCTGCAGGACAGATCGTCGCGGCAGCTCTGCTTCAATTAGCCGAACGCGCACCTGCAACGATCGTAGCCCGCAGCCTTCAGTCGCTCGCCTGCCCTAGGCGTCCTTTACATGGCCTCGAGCATGGAATGGTGCGATGAGTCTTGCTCAGTGTTCGCACGATTGTCATTAGCCGTGACGAGCGGAGAGAGAACTTGCATAAGAAAACGCCTCCTGCCGGCAACGAAGGACAGGAGGCGTTTGTTCTGAAAAGCAGTGCTACTTCAGAGTTGAGAGCGAGGGCTGTTCCTTCACCGCGATGCCGTCCAGCTGTCCTTGGAAGACGATGAGCTTTTTCAGGCTGGCGTAAGGCACTTGCGAGAGAGGAAGAATGCGCCCATTGATGGCGATTGTAGGAGTGCCGGTAACGCCAAGATCAGAGGCGAGCTTGATGGAGGCGTCCACCGCCGCCTTGGTGGTGGGTTGCGCGGCACAGGTCATCACCGCAGCGGGGTCCCCGCCGGCGGCGGTTACAGCAGCGCGCAACGTGGCATCACCCTTGTCGGCCGTCAGGTCGGCCTGGTTGTCATAAACCTTCTGCGCATACACGAAGAAAGCCGGATCGCCTTTGGTCTGACGGACGCAGTTGCCGACTTCGGCAGCCTGCATGGCGAAGGGATGGACACCCGGCAGGGGTAGATTCTGGTAGACGACACGGGCCTGTGGGAAGTCCTTCACGATCTGATCCATCGTGCCTTGCGCGGCCTTGCAGTTGGGGCACTGTAGATCCGCAAACTCGACCAGTTCGAGTTCCTTGCCCGTGGCGCCACGGGCAGGTCCATCGGCACGCTGTTGCAGGGTCGCGCGCGGCTCGGCAAACGGGTTTGCCCCGAAGGGAGACAAGTCGCCTGCAATGGCATGTTTTCCATCGGGCGTGACGATGAAGCTATAGGTGCCGACGCGGGTGGGTTGCCGCTTGTCAGCCACATAGACCTCCACCTTGGCAAAGCCCGGGGAGGCAGCCGGCTGGATTGAAGCGATGCGCCACTC
Organism: uncultured Acidobacteriaceae bacterium; assembly: GCA_964243645.1. Taxonomy (GTDB): domain Bacteria; phylum Acidobacteriota; class Terriglobia; order Terriglobales; family Acidobacteriaceae; genus Granulicella. The sequence goes on from CAXTGE010000095.1 coordinate 1,103, forward strand.
GCGGTTTTCGTCCACTCCCCATGCCGAATGCAGAAAACTGTTCACTGTCGCCTGTGAGGGGCTTGCGGCGGTGAAGTTTTTCAGGTCCACGGGCGGAAACCGGATCGGCGCAGGCGGGGCCGAGGTTTGAGTATCCGCCGATGCTGGATTCGGCGCGGCGACACCATTCTGTCCGGCAGCGGAGGGCGTTGTTGCCTGCGCGCCCGCCATCATGCCGGTAGTTGCGACCAGTACAGCCAGGCCCAGGGTCATCTTGTTCACACGTGCTCCTCGCCGAGATATCGGCAGATTTCTAATGTTGAAACTTAAACTTCTCGTTTGGCAGCAATGGGGAAACGCCGTCCCATGCCGAATGCTTTTTTGGAGACCTTCAAAACTGGAGCTGCTTGCTGGCGCTTGTACTCGGCAATCTCCACCAATCGAATGACTTTACGCACCAGATTGAGATCGAGATGCTGATTTTGTGCAATCTCCTCCGCGGACACGTAGTCCTCGATGTACGACCGCAGCAGAGGATCGAGGATCTCGTACGGAGGCAGCGAGTCGGTGTCCTTCTGCCCTGGGCGCAACTCCGCAGAGGGAGGCTTGGTCAACGTATCCGAAGGGATCACCTCACGGCCGCTGTGCACCTCGTTGTACCAGGTCGAGAGGGCATAGACCTCGGTTTTATACAGGTCTGCGATGACGGCGAGGGCACCGACCATGTCGCCGTACAGGGTGCAATAGCCGGTCGCCATCTCGCTTTTATTGCCGGTAGTCAGCACCAGAGCTCCTGTCTTATTGGAGACGGCCATCAACAAGGTTCCGCGGATGCGCGGCTGGACGTTCTCTTCCGCCAGGCCAAAGGATGTACCGGCAAAAAAAGGCTCAAGCCTGTCGGTGAACTGATCGTAGATCTCGCGGATGGGCAGGACGTCGAAGCGGATGCCAAGGTTTTGTGCGAGCAGCTCCGCATCGGTCAGCGAACCGCTGGAGGAGAACTCGCTGGGCATACCGATACCGCCCACGTTATCCGGCCCGAG
>CAXTGE010000095.1:2224-6297 GCA_964243645.1 uncultured Acidobacteriaceae bacterium
CGTTACCTGTCTGGGGCAGGGCACCCCATTGCTTCATGAGCTCTTCCACGGGATCGAAGGGGTAGTTCTGACGCGGCCAGAAGAGCTTGTCATTCCAGGCGTCTTCGCAGACCGTGATGGCAACGGGCTGGCCCTTGATGATCGTTAAACTCTGCTGCGCAGCCGGTTCGAAGTAGCGCTGCTCGTCAAAGACGTCGTAGAACGGCAACAGCATCTTCTGTTGCAGAAACTTCAGTTCGCCGGCTTCAAGCACAGCGGCCACATTGCGTACCTGCTTCTGCCCGGCGCCTGCGCAGCGCATGGGAGAGCCCACCAGCACCGCGGGGCATCCCGGGCCGCGGGTACGCTCGGCGATCTGGGCCAGGGAATCCTCGGCGCGCTGTAGAAAGCTTTGTTTTTCCAGCAGATCCGCAGGGGGGTATCCCGACGTCGCCAGCTCAGGGAAAATCACCAGGTCCACCCCGCTTGCGGCAGCTCGGTCGATGCCCGCTGAGATCTTCGAAAGATTGCCCGAAAAATCCCCTACCGTTGGATTGATCTGAGCCAGGGCCACACGCACACCGTCATTTTACCGCCAAGTACCGCGAGTCTCTTCAAAGCCCAGGCAAGCGATACATGATGCCACGCAAATGCAGCCGATAGCCAGCGTCTCCCGCATGCCGTGACGCGTAGGCTGATTGTGAAATAGGCAGGGTGTCGCCATGGTGCCGCTCCAAAAGGGTGTCCCTACGCCCAAGGTTCGCGTCCTCGTCGCAGATGATGCCGACATCATCGTGAAGACTCTGGCCGTAATTTTGGATCTGGCCGGCTATGACGCCTGTGCTCTTTACAGTGGCGAGGCCGCGCTTCGGCTGCTCAATCTGCTGAAACCGGATCTGGTCGTCACCGATGTGACGTCGGCCGGCCTGACGGGACTTGATTATCCCGCCAACACACCGTCTACGCTGCCCCGCTGCAAAATCCTCATGTTTACCGGTCACATCGACATGTACAGCTTTCTCGGGGGCGAGGAGACGGCCAACCCTCCCTTTGAACTTCTCACCCGGCCCATACGACCGGAAGACCTGCTCGGCAAGCTGAGGAAGAATCTCTGTTCCGAGTATCCCCCGCTACTGGTGCCCATCGATCTGTCCGACGCCAACGTGCATTAGCAAGGCAGCCGCTTACGACGCCATACCGGCCTACGAGCCGGTTCCCGCCAACACCACGCCAATGGTACGAGCGAGGATGCGAAGATCCAGCATCAAGCTCCAGTTTTCGACGTATGCCGTGTCAAGGGAGATGTAGCTGTCAAAGGAGGGATCCTGGCGGGCCTCGATCTGCCATAGCCCCGTGATGCCTGGGAGCACATCGAGTCGACGGAGGTGGGCAAGGTCGTATTTCTCTACCTCGGAGGCTAGTGGCGGCCGGGGGCCCACCAGGCTCATGTCTCCTTTGAGCACATTAAAGAACTGGGGGAGTTCGTCGAGGGAGTATTTGCGGAGCTTGGTGCCGATCTTTGTGACGCGCGGGTCGTTCTGGACTTTGAAGAGCACGTTATCGCGCTCATTCAGGTGCGCCATCTCCTTGCGTAAGCGATCGGCGTTGGGCACCATGGTCCGGAACTTGAAGCAGCGGAAGACCCGGCCTTTGCGCCCGATGCGTTCCGCCTGGTAAAAGACAGGCCCGGAGGAGTCAAAACGCACCAGGATGGCGATAACTGCCATCACGGGAGAGATGACGATAAGTGCCAGGGTTGACAGAATGATGTCGATGCCGCGCTTCAGGACAAAGGCTCCCCGGGGAAATTCCCGCCGGTGCAGGGGAATGGTGGGGAACTGACCGATGTACTCGACGTTGGCGTTCCAGGCCAGGCCGTCATACAGATCGGGGACCACGCGAACGCCGATGCCCAGAGCGCGTGCCTCTTCGACAACGCCCACCACCGTTCGTTTGTCCGCAGGGATGGAAAAGTAGATTTCGTCGACAAACAGGGAGCGGGCCACGGCGACACAATTGCGGATGTCCCCCACGATGTGGGCGGCCTCCCGTTCGCGACCTCGCTCCAGACTGATGAATCCCTTGAAGCGGAAACCCATGTGCGGCAGCGATTCCAGATGGTTGCGCAGGGCGTGGCCCACGCGTCCGTCGCCTACGATGAGGACGTTGCGCACCTCCAGTCCCAGCAGGTAGCGCCGTTCCCTGAGCTTGCGCCACAGTGCCTTGCGAAACATCAATAGGGGCATCGTCAGCACCACGGTCATCAGGACCGCCAGACGGGATACTGCGTAGCCCCGGGTGAGGTACAGGGTTCCGCAGAGGAGGAGGCCGGAGGTAAGCACCGCCTGTACCGTCATGCGCTGCTCGTGCAACCCGCTGATGTTCTCGCTGGAGCGATACAGACCGAAGATCCTGGAAGTGAGGACGACGTACACGCCGAAGACGAGCAGCATCAGGAATGACGGCATATTCGTGGGGTGGAGTAGATTCGAGATCACACCCGGCTGAATATCAGGTCCGGAATGGCCTTCCAGACGCAGCCGCAGGGCGATTAACCCGGCCAGCACCGCGGTAACCACATCCAGCAGCGCCCAGACTACAGACGAGATCGACGGGCTCGCCTCCGTGCCGCGAGCACCTCCCGCAGACCGCGGACCATCCTCTTGTCGTGCTGTGCCGGAGATCACGACCCGCTCCAGGAAGCCATGCGTTGGCATAGGTCTCGGCCACCCGGGTGCGGAATTCTTCCGTGACGTAGGAGAGATCGGATCAAAGCTTCAACGGCTGGCTTGCTGTTTACCAATTTACCACCCGTTAAACCCCGGACTGGGCAAGCCGGGAGAGAGGCTCACAGGGGCAGCACGAGTTGATCCAGCTCCAGGAACTCCTTGAGGATTGTGTCGTTGCTCTCCTTCATTGCTTCCATGGTTCCGAAAAAGCGTGCCCGGCCCTCGTGCAGGAAGAGCACGCGATCGGCCAGTTTTTCCGCGAAGCGCATATCGTGCGTGACCACGACGCTGGTGAGGTGCAACTGGGTCTTGAGTCGCTGGATGAGGTCGCCAAGCAGATGCGCCATGAGCGGGTCGACCATCGTCGTCGGCTCGTCATACAGGACCGCCGCCGGTTGAGCTGCCAGGGCGCGCGCGATGGCCACGGAGCGCTTCATGCCGGTGGAAAGATCGCTGGGCAAAAGGTCCTCCATGCCTGCTACGCCGACCATCTCCAGCATGCCCCTCACGATCTGCAGGATCTGATCTTCTTCCATGTCGCCGCGCTCCCGTAGAGGAAAGGCCACGTTCTCGCCGACCGTGACCGAATCGAACAGCGCGCCGTTCTGGAAGACCATCGTTACTTTACGGCGTACGGCCTGCATCTCCCGTTCGCTGAAGCCGGAGATGTTCTGCCCGGCGACCATCACGGTGCCGCCATCCGCCTTCAGAAAGCCCATCAGGATCTGCAGCGATACCGATTTGCCGACGCCACTGCGACCCAGAATGCAGAGCGTCTCCCCGGCATTGACGGAGAAGCTGACATCTTGCAAAACCCGAAAGTCGCCGAAGCTTTTGAAGACATGCTCAAAGGCGATATACGGCGCGCCGCCGGCGGCAAAATCGGCGGCATTCAGACCTGCGGAGGCCTTGAAATTGGCCTCTGCGGCTGCAGCCTCTGCCTCAAGTTCATTATGGGTAGCGGCTTCCGCGATGAAGTGCCCAATGGCCTCAGCGACATCGGCTGTCACGCTGTCGGTAAGAGGCTCGTTCGGGTTAGGACTGACCGGAGTTTTAGGTGAATCTGTCTCAGGCAAGGGCCGCTCCTTCTACATCGTCACTTCGCGTATTCGAGGCTGGGAAGCGTCCGGAACACGCGATGCTCTAGCGCCGACAGATCTCCAGGCCTGTTCACATTGCTGAAGTACAGGTCGGTGGCGACTGGCGACCCGTTCGTCACGGCGAACGTCTCGGCGTCCGCGAGCCACAGGGCGGCCGGACCCAGCCGCGACGCGATCTTGTCGAAGAGTGCGTCCAGCTTGCGCTCCCCTGCCTCTACCAGCGCGGTGAATGGTCCAAGGCAGTCCTTGTGCAGCAGGCAAAACG
>CAXTGE010000095.1:6397-7637 GCA_964243645.1 uncultured Acidobacteriaceae bacterium
CGATTGCCGGCAATCGAGACCTCCGAGCAGAAGCTGCGGAGTTTCCCTACAGCGATCTCGATCATGGGCCGTCCGCCAAAGGGCAGCAAGACCTTATCGCGGCCCATGCGCGAGCTCCTGCCGCCGCCCAGAACGAAACCGTGCACGGGAAGCTGGTTACCCGCGCTCAATCCGCCTGCCCCACCTTGCCCAGGAAGCGCACAATCGACTCAATTCCGCGATGGAAATTGGCGAGGTGGAATTTCTCGTTCGGCGCATGGAGATTGTCGTCAGGCAGACCGAAGCCCATCAGCACGGCCGGGATTCCGAGCTCCCGTACAAAGTCCCCGACGACCGGGATGGACCCGCCACCGCGCACAAAGACGGTCTGCTTGCCAAAGACCTCGCCCATCGCGGCTGTAGCGGCGCGTACGAAGGCGTTGTCGGTCGAGATGACGATGGGCTCGCCTGAGTGAATGAGCCGCACCTCGGCCATCACGCCCGCCGGGCAGATCTCTTCGACGAAGGCCTTGTACTTGGCAAAGATGTCTGCTGGTTCCATGCCGGGCACAAGGCGAAAGCTGATTTTGGCAACGGCCTTGGCCGGGATGACGGTCTTTGCTCCGGCACCTGTGAAGCCGCCGGGCATACCGTGAACATCCATCGTCGGCCGCGACCACAGTCGCTCCAGGACAGAAAACATGGTCTCCCCGGTCAGTTCCGGTGAACCGACCTCATGGCTCCGAAAGGCCTCCTCGTCAAAGGGCAGCGAGCGCCAGGCTTCAAGCTCTGCCTTGGTGGGCTCTTCGATGCCGTCGTAAAAGCCCGGGATCGCGACCCGCCCATCCGTCCGCTTCAGCTGAGCGATGATCTGGGCAAGCGCGACGAATGGATTCGGCGCCGCTCCGCCGTACATGCCGGAGTGGAGATCGGTGCGTGCGCCCCGGACCTCGATCTCGGTGTAGATCATGCCGCGCAGACCAACGCACAGGGTCGGCAGCTCCGGCGCAAACATCTCCGTGTCGCTTACCAGCGCGCAGTCGGCCTCCAATTGATCTCCGTGTTCACGCACAAAGGCCGCGATGCCTTCCCCGCCGACCTCTTCTTCGCCTTCCACGATAACGCGCACGTTGACCGGCATGCCGCCGTCGGCTCGCATCAGGCTTTCCAGCGCCTTGACGTGCATCCACATCTGGCCTTTATCGTCCACCGCGCCCCGGGCGTACAAGTTGCCGTCCCGCTCCGTGGGCTCGAACGGAGG
>CAXTGE010000095.1:7737-11093 GCA_964243645.1 uncultured Acidobacteriaceae bacterium
CCACCGCGCCCCGGGCGTACAAGTTGCCGTCCCGCTCCGTGGGCTCGAACGGAGGTGTGAGCCACTCGTCCAGAGGTTCCGCCGGTTGCACATCATAGTGCCCGTACAGAAGAACGGTAGGCTTGCCGGCACCGGCCTTCAGCCATTCGCCATAGACCAGCGGATGCCCCTGTCGCGATGCTGTCGATGTCTCGACCAGCCGCACGTTTTGGAGTCCCGCCGTACGCAGGCCGTCGGCCACAAACTCCGCTGCGCTGCGCACGTCGCCGGTATGTGCCGGCAGGGTAGAGATCGAAGGCACGCGCAGCAGCTCCTTCAACTCCTCCACGAAACGTCCACCATGTTCCCGTGCGTATGCGATCGCTATCTCGGAACTCGCCCCTGTAGTCGTTGCCATGCGATCATTCTACCCAGAGCCTTCGGACCCAAGCTTGCCCGCCTGGACCACCGTGCGACGGTGCTCCTGGGCATGGTTCCTATAGCCGGATCCGCGTCATGGTGCAGGCCTTGGAGGCCACGGACGTGGCAACTCGGCATTTTCAACACAGGACAGTTCAGCCGTAATGATCGCCGATATCCATGAGTTCGCTAAAGAGTCGGTCCTGCGTGCGGACGTATGTATCATCGGCAGCGGCGCGGCCGGCATCACGCTTGCGCGCGAGTTCCTCGGCACAAAATACTCGATCATTCTCTTAGAGGCGGGTGGAAACCGCCGCGAAGAGCCCAGCCAGGATCCCTATCGCAGCCTGGTGACCGGCCTGCAGCATGGAGGCATTCATCAGGGGCGCGTGCGCACCGTGGGCGGTGCCACCACGCTCTGGGCGGGTCAGGCTCTGCCACTTTTCGACACAGATTTTGCCAAGCGCGACTGGGTTCCTTACAGCGGCTGGCCCATCGACCGCAACACCCTGGATCCCTTCTATCGTCGCGCGGAGGATGTCATGCAGATTCCGCATGTCACCAACGACGAACGTTCCTGGCCGGCTGAGGTGCGGGTGACCTACTCGCCGGATTTTGTAGGCTACTTCTCGCAGTTCACGTCAACCCCGAGCTTCGCGCAGAAGTACCGTGAGGCGCTTGTCGGCGCGCCGAATATCCAACTGATCACGCATGCGAACGTGACCGCGTTAGAGGCGAACGCGCAGGCCTCGTCGCTGGATCAGGTCGAGGTCCACTCGCTTGGAGGACATCGGCTCCATGTCCGCGCACGTTTCTTTATAGTCTGTGGTGGAGGCATTGAGTCTGCAAGGTTGCTCTTAGCCTCAACCTCTGTGGAGCGGAATGGCATAGGCAACGCTCGTGATGTAGTGGGCCGCTTCTTTCAGGACCATCCGGGCATCGCCTTTCGGGTGCAGCCACTGAACAAGAAGCGTTTCGACGCAGCCTACAATTCGGCACGCAAGAAACACGTCCGCTACAGCATCAAGATCGTCGCCAGCCCGGTGCTGCAGCAGAGGGAACGGATGCTGCACATTGGGGGAGAGATCTGCTACCCGTCCAGCGACGACAATCCCGTGACCGCGGCCAAGGACGTGCTGAAGATCATGCGGCTGCCGCAACGCTACAGGGAGCTTCCTCACGCTCTGGCGCGGGTCATACGCCGCCCCCACAGTGTCGTGGCCGCGCTGTATCGTTTCTATGCTCATGGAACGCCGCCCTCCGTGGGAAGCACGACGCCCTACGTCGGCATCGGCGGTGAGCAGCAGCCCAACCCGGAGAGCCGGGTGACCTTGGGCGAAGAAGTCGACGTCCTTGGGATGCGCCGGTCAGCCCTGCACTGGCGCTTGACGGAGAGCGACTCCCGGTCCATGATCTCGTACATTCAGGCACTTGCCGGGGAGTGGCAACGCCTCGGCATCGCCGCGGTTGATCCCCATCAGCTGCAGCTTCTGGGCCGGGAAAAGGGTGACCATGGAGGCTACGTCGACGCCAACCATCACATGGGCACCACGCGCATGGGAACCGATCTGGCAACGAGCGTCGTCGATGCCAACTGCCAGGTACATGGGTACGACAATCTTTACATCGGCAGCAGCTCGGTGTTCCCCACCGGCGGCTTCTCTAACCCCACACTCACCGTGCTCGCGCTCTGCCTGCGGATCGGCGACAGAGTGAAGGAACAGCTCTCAGCCGCCCAAACCTCACCGTGACACAGGGACGGTTCGCAAGCCCTCAAAGCCAAGATGTTCAACCAGCCTGAGCTGTCTCTCGCCTGCGTCTCGGCATGGGCTCACCGACGTGCCTGAATGCGTAGAAGGAAGATCTTTTAGCCGAGCCCGTTCCTCTCCGGGTGGCACCACGATCAGGGTGTCTCCGGGAGCGCGCACAAGGCAGGCAGCCGTTTGCAGATTGCGGCCGGACGCAACGCGTGTAAAAAATCCAAGCTTACGAGCAGACCGAAACAGCTCCTGCCCAATGGCATGGGGTGGACCCAGCAGGCGTGTTGCACCCGTCATGTCCAGTGCAAGGGTCAGGGCAGAGGTGCGGGGCAGCTCTAGTGGGCGTGGCGTAAAGCCCGCGGCCATCTCCAGAAGCGTAAGCGCGGCATGTCGTTCTTCCGCTCCGGATCGTCGAAGCACCGTGATATCGGGAAAGCTCTCCATCTCGGCACGCGTCATGCCATGGCGCACCCCAAGCCGACGCGCTCGGAGTGTAACGGCACAGGCCTTTTCCCGCGGGGGCTCGCCCTGTAAAACAACCATCGCTGTTTTGGCCAGGGCCGGGCGCAGGCGAATCAGGACCTGCGCCGCAAACTCGGGAACGTGCATGCAGAAGAAAAGAGGTGTGCTCATAAGGAACCTCCGTGTGATTTCTTTCGCTCAGTTCCGGTTCAGGTAGCAGCGCGCCCCCATACCGCCTCGCGCTCCGCTGGGCTGTTTACGTGAACGGCCAAGGTGAAGTCTGTTGGACCGAGAAAATCTGCTGCGTACCGCTGGCGGACGAGGTGTCAGCGCACCGAGTTTGCGTGATGCAAGTGCGGGTGCAAAGTGGAGGCAAAGGTCGGCGACCAAAGGCATAGCAGGAACTCTCCTGTTTCGCCTTATCTTCGCCTTTCAGTGTGTGAATCCGCAAGCGGCAATGCCCTGAATGGACGCTACCCCCGTACTATTTCACTGCAATCTACTCGAAATGCACCGGCTCCGGTGCACACGGGGATCCCGCCGGCCTACCCACACCTGAACAGTGTGGGAGTACGGCTCTGACAGCTGGTTAGGTTCGGTCGCCTGGCTCGGTATCGACCGATTCGGTATAGCCCAGGGTGCGCCGCAGCTCTTCCAGATCGCTGCGGAGCCGGATGGCGGCCGTCTGGAGACCGGCAAGGGCATCACGCCAGTTCTCCGGCCCGAACCCGGTCA
>CAXTGE010000096.1:0-1819 GCA_964243645.1 uncultured Acidobacteriaceae bacterium
ATACCCCGAAACAAGCACAGCGTCAGCCGTGCCGTAAGCTTGAACCAACCACAAAGGGCTTGATCCCTGAGGTGCATCCGGCAAAAAACCATCCATGCAAGCAAACGCCTCCAACATCCGCCCCCGCACGGCGCAGTTCCAGCTCGGACAGGCCCGCATCACGTACATCCTGATCGGCCTGAATATCCTCGTCTACCTCGCCATGATCGTGAGCGGCATCTCGCCCTCGGAACCGACGATCCTGCAGCTGATTCACTGGGGTGCCAACTTCGGCCCGCTCGACCGTGCCGGCCAATGGTGGCGCCTGCTCACGGCCTGCTTTCTGCACATCGGCTTCCTGCACATCGCCTTCAATATGTATGTCCTCTATCAGGTTGGCCCCTTCACCGAGCGGCTCTACGGTGGTGCACGCTACCTGCTCCTCTACCTTGTCGCGGGGATCGGCGGCAATCTCCTCGGCATCCTGCTACACCCCATGATCGTCAGCGCCGGGGCCTCCGGTGCGATCTTCGGCGTCTACGGTGGCCTGCTCGCCTTTCTGCTCCGCCAACGCACCGCTTTCCGTCCCGAGGCCGTCAGAGCCATTGGCCAGTCCGCGCTCATCTTTATCGGCTTCAATCTTTTCTACGGTCTCGCCTCCGCGCATACCGACCTCACCGCCCACATCGGCGGTCTGTTCGCAGGCTTCCTTGCCGGTCTCGTCCTGGTACGCCCCCTGCCGCAGCTACCCATGAGCGCATGACCTCCACGCGCCAAGCTCTCCGTAGCGCCCCTTTGCGAAACCTTCGCGCCCTTCGCGTCAGAAGTTCAGCTTACCCAGCCCCGAAGGCACGCCCAGCGTCACCGGCTCCCGCTCCAGCACCACCCCGAACCGCTCCCGCACCCCGTCCCGGATCGTTTCCTCCAGCCGTACCAGGTCCGCATAGGTCGCCTCGCCCCGGTTGGTGAGCGCCAGCGCATGCTTGGTCGAAAGCCCTGCTCGCCCCAACACATAACCCCTGCCGAACCCAGCCCGCTCCAACAGCCACGCCGCCGAAAGCTTCACGGTTCCCTCGCCCGCCGGCCAGTGCGGGATCGCCTGTGCCGCAACTCCCGCAGCCCTGCCAATGCCCTCCAGCAAACCCACCGAAACCATAGGATTCTTGAAATACGACCCAGCACTCCATGTGTCCGGATCGCCCGCGGCCAGCACCATGCCCTTGCCGTGCCGGATCGCACGTACCGCCGCGGCCACCTCAGCCAGCCCAGGCGTATCAACCCTTCCGGCAAACCAGTGCTGCAGATCCGCATAGCCCAGATCCGGCTCGCCACCGGGCCGCAGCCGAAAACGCACCCGCGTAATCACATACCGACCCCGCATCTCCCCGTTAAACACGCTGCGCCGGTAGCTGAAGCCGCATGCCGCTGCCGGCAGGTCGGCAAAGTCAGCCGTTGTCCGGTCATAGGCGCGCACCGACACAATCGTCTGGGCCACCTCCTGCCCGTACGCCCCGACGTTCTGCACGGGTGTCGCGCCGACGCTGCCCGGTATGCCCGCCAGGCACTCCACGCCTGCCATCCCCAGCGCGATCGCGCGATCCACAAAGCTATCCCAGCTCTCGCCGCCTGCTACATTGAGCACATCGCCGGCCTGCTCGATGCCCAGGAACGCCAGCCGGATCACCAGGCCGTCGTATCCCTCATCGGGCACCAGCAGGTTACTGCCTCCCCCGATGACCTCAACGGCGATGCCCCGATCGGCGGCCCATCGGAACGCCTCGGAGACCTGGTCCTCACGCGCCGCCTCCACGAAATACCGTGCCGGGCCGCCGACACGTAA
>CAXTGE010000096.1:1919-10910 GCA_964243645.1 uncultured Acidobacteriaceae bacterium
CCTGGTCCTCACGCGCCGCCTCCACGAAATACCGTGCCGGGCCGCCGACACGTAACGTCGTAAACGGGGCAAGGCTTACGTTCTCAAAAATCTCCACGGACTCAGCCTATCGCCATTAGCACCCACGTCTCAAAACTCCCGAACTTAAAACTGAACGGACCCTTGCTTTGGTACCAGCTCAGACGAACTGCATCGAAAGCGCCTCCAGTACAATCAAAACGGAAGCAGTCTCGAACCAAGGAGCCCCAAAATGTACCCAGAGTTGATGGTGATCCCCATGCGCGAAGAGCTCAGCCGCGCTGGTATCGCGGAAGCCCGCACCGCCCAGGATGTCGACACCGCCCTCGCCCAGAAGGGCACAACCCTGGTGGTTGTGAACTCCATCTGCGGCTGCGCCGCCGGCAAGATGCGTCCCGGCGTGCGTCTCGCCATGCAGCACGGTGCCAAGCCCGAGCACGCCATCACGGTGTTCGCCGGCCAGGATCGCGAAGCCACCGACCGCGCTCGCTCGTACTTCGGCGGTCACCCACCTACCTCTCCCGCCATTGCCATCCTGCGTGACGGACAGCTGGTCTATCTTATGCAGCGTTCCGCGATCGAGACCTCCACGGCCCCGGCCATTGCGCAGGAGCTGGCGCGCGCCTTCGACGCCTACTGCGCGCAGTCCGTGGCCTAGCTTTCTCTGCATCCATTCCATAACGGAACATGCGGGGCGACTTCGGTCGCCCTGTTCCATTTCGGGACCGCGCGCCGGCAAATCTTCTCAATCTTTTCGCCCCCACGCCGATAAAGCCTGTGTATGACACAGCCGAAGCCTTTCCCGCTCCCCTCCCGCGTCCGCTCTCAACAATCGCCGGTCCATGCTGAGCTCGCCGTGACGCTGCTCGGCCCCAGCGCCGCCATGGCGCAGCTCTGGTCGCAGATGCGGCGGCTCGCTCCCTATCTACGCACCGTCCTGCTCACCGGGGAGGCTGACTGCGGCCAGGAGGCAGTCGCCCGCCTGCTCCTCGATCTTTCGCCGGCTAGCCACCGTTCTTTTCTGCAACTCACGGCCGCGGAGCTGGAAACCCGGCTTCTTCGGCCTGCGGGTCTGGTCGCCTTTCCTTCCGACGTACTCTTGTTTCTGCCGGACGCGGAAAAGCTCTCCCGGCCAGCCGGAGATGCGCTGCTGCGGCTGATGAAGATGCGTCGCGCCCGTCCCTTCACCGTCGTTGCAGCGACCTCGGAAGACCTACGCACCCTGGTGGGCGTCGGCCGCTTCTCCGCGGAGCTGGCCGAGGCGCTCGACGCCATCCGCCTCGCCCTGCCGCCTCTGGCGCAGCGCGCCGAAGACCTTCCCATGCTGATCAGCCATATCCTCGCTACCCAAAGCGCCCACTCCGGTCAGCTGGCTCCGCAGGTCGCGGACGATTTTCATCGAGCCGCGATGGCGCACTCCTGGCCCGGCAACCTGCGCGAGCTCTCCGAGACCCTCGCTGCATTGTGTTCAGGCGACGAGGATGATGTGCTGCATGGGGCTGACCTTCACCGCGCTCTGGTCTCCGGGCGTCCGGGTCACACCTCGGAGACGGCTTCAACACGCATGGTGTCCCTCGACACGGTCATGCAGGAACACATCGTTTGCGTTCTGCGTGCCTGCCGCGGCAATAAACTGCGCGCCGCCGAAACCCTCGGCATCAGCCGCTCGACCCTCTACCGCATGCTGGATTCCGCAGCGGCAAGCCAAACCGGTACGCTGTGCATGGCCGGCTAGAGCTGTTTCCTGCGGGTATAGTGCTAAGCCCAGGCAGTTCGCGCCAGTTTTCCCAAAGAAAACTGGCCTGAGCGTGTCAATCAAAGCCTTAGCTACAGGAAACAGCTCTAGGCGGAAGGCGGGAGAGTGCTACGCTGGCCGCATGTCTTCCTCCGCCGCGGCATCCGCTTCGTCGGGTAAGCCTGCCCAGAGACCCGACTCTCCGTCGGCGGCAAACCATCTTGCCGGCAAGCTCGCCGTGCTGGGTGCCGGCAAAATGGGCGGCATCCTTATCTCGGCCTTTCTGCGCAGCGGTCTGTTCCGCGCGGATCAGATCACCGCGACCGTCGCCCACGCCGACCGCGCCACCACCCTCCAGACACGCCTCGGTGTCTGCGGCCTTCTGGACAATGCCGTTGCGGCAGGGGGAGCGAACATCGTCTTGCTGGGGGTGAAACCCACGCAGGTCGCCGACCTGGTCCAGGCGATCCGGCCCACACTCACGCCAGGGACCGTTCTGATCTCCATCGCCGCGTCTGTCACCACGGCCGCCATCGAAGCCATTGCGGGGGCAGGGATTCCCGTCATCCGTGCCATGCCCAACACCCCGGCGACCCTTGGCGCCGGCATGACCGCGCTCGTCCGCGGCCGCTATGCCACCGACGAGCAGATGGCCGTCGCCGAACAGATGTTTCGCACCGTAGGCCGGACCGTTGTCGTGGATGAAAAACACATGGACGCCGTCACCGGGCTCTCCGGGTCGGGTCCGGCTTTTCTGTACATCATCCTTGAGGCGCTGGCGGAGGCCGGCGTCAACGTCGGCCTGCCGCGCGATGTGGCTACGGTACTCGCCGCGCAAACGGCCTACGGAGCTGCCCGCATGGTGCTCGAGACCGGAGCGCACCCCGCCCTGCTCAAAGACGAGGTCACCACGCCCGCCGGCTGCACCGTCGACGGCATCCTCGAGCTGGAGGAGGGTGGTCTGCGCGTCACCCTCATCAAAGCCGTCAAGCGAGCTACTGAACGCGCCCGTGCCCTGGCACAAAGTTAACTGCATACGGTAAACAGCCCTCGCGAGCCGTCCCTCTGTTCCGTAACCTGGGCGAGTAAACTTAGCTTATGCGTCGTGTCCTCGCCTTTTTCCGCACTGGCCGTGGTCTTCCCGCCTTCGCCGGACTGACGCTCGCCTGGATGATTCTGGTGGTTCTGGAAGGCGCTGTGGTGCGCGCGACCGGCTCCGGCGCTGGCTGCGGAGCGCACTGGCCCCTGTGCAACGGCCAGATCCTGCCTCATCATCCCCGCCTGGCCACAATCATCGAGTTCACCCATCGCTCCATGACCGGCATCTGCTCCGGGCTCACGGTCGCGCTCATCGCCTGGACCTTTCTCGCCCATCGCCCCGGCACCCGCGTCCGGACAGCCGCCGTCTGGTCCGGCCTGCTGCTCTTTACCGAAGCCATTCTGGGTGCCGTGCTGGTGCTGGGCGGCTTCGTCGAGCACAATACCTCCAACCTCCGCGTCCTCGTGCAGGGCGTGCACTTCACCAATACCCTTCTGCTGCTCGCGGCACTTTCGCTTGCCTGGTGGTGGCAGCGTCCCCGCAGCCTCCGAACGCCGTCCTCCTCCAGGGCACGAACCTTCGCCACGATCGCCGTCCTCAGCATGGTCGTAACCGGAGCGACAGGGTCTGTCGCTGCGCTCGCCGACACGCTGTTTCCCTCCCCGGACCTGCACACCGCACTGCTGGCGGACTTCGCCGCGAACTCGCCCTTGCTGATTCGCATGCGCTGGATGCATCCGGCAGCCTCGGTCGCCGTGTTTCTCTGCACCCTGGGCCTCGCCTGGACGGTGCGCCAGCGGCGGTCCACGCTGCTGCTGTTGCTGGCTCTTCAGTTTATTCTGGGTGTTGCCGATGTTCTGCTCATGGCCCCACTGAGCTTGCAGGTCCTCCATCTTCTCTCTGCCGACCTGCTCTGGATCGCCCTGATCGCGACATGGGCCGATCTGCTCGCAAGTTCCTCTCCCGTCAGAGCCAGCAGCAGGCTTCGGTCCTCTGCGGTGACACAGGGCGTCTAGTTTTCCGGCGGGTAGCCTCTCACGATCCGTTTACACGCCTGCGCTACTCTCATAAGGATGGGCGCGGATCAGACAACCAGCGGCAAGGGATCCTCCTCCCGCAAGCGGCCCTCCACTCGTCGCGGCAAGACCGCGCCCGAGACCTCCGCCTATCCGCATGGCCGCTACTTTAACCGCGACGAAAGCTGGTTGCTCTTCAATGAGCGTGTGCTCGAAGAGGCGGAAGATCCCGGCAATCCCCTCCTGGAGCGCATCAAATTCCTCTCCATCACGTCGACCAATCTCGACGAGTTCCTTGAGATCCGTGTAGCCGGCACGCTGCAGCTCATCGAAGACGGGCAGCAGCTCCGGGCCATCCATGACGAAGGCGGGCTCACCCAGGAAGAGCGCCTCCACGTCTTACGTCGCCAGCTGCATGCCTTTGTTGCCAAGCAAAATGCCTGCTGGACGGAGATCCTTGAGCCTGCCCTGCAGGAGGCGAAGATCCGCGTGGTCCGCTGGAAGGAACTCCGCAAATCGGAGCGCGAATTCGCCATCAACTTCTTCAATGAGCAGGTCGATCCTCTGCTCACGCCGGTGACGCTGGATCCCTCGCACCCCTTTCCACGGGTGCTCAACAAGGCCATCGGCCTCGCTCTGCTGCTCAGGGTCAAGCGAAAGGGCGCGGCCCGCGCACCGCACACGCTGGGCATCGTCACCATCCCGCGAAGTCTGCCGTCGCTGCTCGCCCTGCCCGTGCATAAGGGCCACTACAGCTTCCTGCCCCTGGATGAACTGATTGAAGCCCAAGCCGAAAAGATGTTTCGCGGCTACCGCGTGCTCAGCCGCGCCGCCTTTCGCGTCACCCGCAACAGCAATCTCTACATGCAGGAGGAAGAGAGCCGGTCCCTGCTGGAAAGCGTTCGCGAGGAGCTCCACAACCGGCGCAAGGGCGATGCCGTCCGCCTGGAGATCGACGACTCTGCCGCCGAGGAGATCACCGATCGTCTCCGCACCAATTTTGAGCTCGACCGCTGGCAGGTCTTCCCTACGAAGGGCCTGGTCAACCTATCGCGTCTCATGGATCTGTACTCCGCGGTCGACCGCAAAGACCTGAAGTTTCCCGAGTTCCACGGCCGCAAACTCGTGCTCTCCCCCGGGAGCGGCAGCATCTTCGACGAACTGCGCGGAGCCGATGTCCTGCTGCATCATCCCTTCGACACCTACAACACCGTCGAGATGTTCATCCAGGCGGGACAGTCCGACGAAAATGTCATCTCCATCAAACACACGCTCTACCGCACAAGCGCGAACTCCACCATCTTTCGGGCGCTGAAGGATGCTGCCCAGGCCAAGGAGACCACCGTCGTCGTCGAGCTCATGGCGCGTTTCGATGAAGCCTCCAATATCCGCTGGGCACGCGAGCTCGAAGACGCCGGCGTGCAGGTCTTTCACGGCCTCTTCGGCCAGAAGACCCACTGCAAGCTCGCGCTGATCGTGCGCCGGGATCCCGATGGCGTCATCCGCTCTTACGCCCACCTCGGCACCGGCAACTATAACCCGGTCACGGCACGCTTCTACACCGATATCTCGCTGCTCACCTCCCGCCCCGAGCTCACAACGGCGGTACAGAACGTCTTTCGCTATCTCACAGCAGACTGGCAGGCCGAGCCCGGCGCGTATCGTCCGCTGCTGGTCTCGCCCATCACGCTCGCCCAGGACACCCTCGCCCTGATCGCTCGCGAAACCGACCACGCCCGCGCCAAACGCCCAGCACGCATCATTGCCAAAATGAATGCTCTGCTGGACGGCAAGACGATTGAGGCCCTCTACGCTGCCTCTATTGCCGGCGTCGAGATCGATCTCATTGTTCGCGGCATGTGCGCGCTGCGTGCCCAGGTAGTTGGCCTCTCGGAGCGCATCCGGGTCCGCTCGGTCGTGGGCCGTTACTTGGAGCACAGCCGAATTTTCTTCTTCGACAACGGCGGCACACCCGAGATCTATGCCGGATCCGCCGACTGGATGCCCCGCAACCTCTACGAGCGCTGCGAGGTCCTGTTTCCTGTGACCAACCCGCTCGCGGCGGAGCGCCTTCGCCACCAGATCCTGGAGGCCTATCTGCGCGACGACGTAAAGGCCCGCACCCTGGAGGCGGACGGCCGTTACCACCGTGTCCCTCAAAAAGCAGGCAGTGCGCCACTCAGTGCACAGGAATGGCTGACCCAGCAGTCCAAGGAAGGCGAACTCCGCTCGCTGCCCAACAGCACCGCGCCCGCCCCGGACGCGGAAGCGCCGGAAAGACACACACCCGCTCCAAGCACACCCGACCCCCGCAGGAGAAATTCTCCCAAGTAACGAGCACCAGAAGGGGCATCAGAACGGGCATGGCTGGACGCCACGGCCGGTCTCCCCCCAGAGCACATCTCCGCGCTAAGCCGGTGCGGCTCCGGGGAGCCCCGCGACTGCCAGAGCTCCCCGCACCCATTGTCCTCTCGACCGAAGCTGACATCCGTCAGCGCAGTGGAGGGTCTGCGTTGCTGCGCTGCACCGTGCTGCACAGACCTCCCCACCGCCCACAGGCAGAACTTACAGCCCCTCCCGCAAGCTCTCTGCCGCACGGCAAAGATTCGTCAGCGCCTCGGTCACCTCGGGCCACCCACGCGTCTTCAAACCGCAGTCCGGATTGGCCCACACCTGCTCCGGCCGCAAGGCCTTCAGCGCCAGCATCAGCAGCTCTCGCATCTCCTCCACTGGCGGCACCCGCGGCGAGTGAATATCCCACACACCCGGCCCAATCTCGTTTGGGTAGCCCTCACGCCGAAACGCCTCCAGCATCTCCATGCGCGACCGCGCCGACTCCATGCTGATCACATCCGCATCCAGCGCTGCGATCGCCGGCAGCACATCCTCAAACTCGCAGTAGCACATGTGCGTATGGATCTGTGTGTCATCGCGGACGCCGCTCGTGGCCAGCCGGAAGGCCTCGGTCGCCCAGTTCAGATAGAACGCCCAGTCGGCCTCACGGAGGGGCAGGCCCTCGCGCAACGCCGGCTCATCCACCTGGATGATGCCGATGCCGGCCTGCTCCAGGTCGATCACCTCATCCCGCAACGCACGCGCAATCTGAAACGTGGCATCGCGCTCCGGGATGTCGTTGCGCACGAAGCTCCACTGCAGGATAGTCACCGGCCCGGTGAGCATGCCCTTCATCGGCCGCTTCGTCAGCGACTGCGCATAGCTTGACCAAGCCACCGTCATCGGCGCAGGCCGTGACACATCGCCATAGATCACCGGCGGCTTCACGCAGCGCGATCCATAGCTCTGTACCCAGCCGTTGCCGGTGAACGCAAAGCCCTTCAGTCTCTCGCCGAAATACTCCACCATGTCGTTGCGTTCGAACTCCCCGTGCACCAGCACATCAAGCCCGATCGCCTCCTGCCGGCGAACGCAGTCCTCGGTCTTTTCACGCAGAAACGCCTCATACGCGGCATCGCCGAGGTTACCCTTGCGATACGCCGCCCTCTGCTGCCGCACCTCCGCCGTCTGCGGAAACGACCCGATCGTCGTCGTCGGCAGCAGCGGCAGCCTGAACCGTGCCCGCTGCGCCTCCACCCGCACCGGATAGCTTGAAGCTCGCTGAAAGTGCTGTGCCTCCAACGTCTCCACTGACCGTCGCACCTCGGCATCCGTGCTGCTCTCAGCCAACGCCCGCTCCTTCAGCCGCTGCGCGTTTACGGTAAAGGCTTCGCCCGCCGACTCCGGCCCTGCAGCCAGAGCCCCCAATTCCCCTAGCTTTTGCTGCGCGAACGCTAGCCACCCTCCCAACGACGACGGCTGCAGCACTGTCTCGCTCGCCGTGTCATAGGGCACATGCAGCAAGGAACACGAGGGTGCCAATTGGAGACGCTGCGCCCCCAGCTTCTCGCGCAACGCATGCACCTGCGCGTACACGCGGCCGAGATCGCTCAGCCACACATTGCGCCCGTCCACACAGCCCAGCGACAGCACCTGCTCCGGCCCCATTGCCGAGGCCAGGGCAGCCACCTCCTCCGGCGCGCGTACGGCATCCACATGCATTCCCGCCGTGCCCAGTCCCACAGCGAGCGGCAGGTTCTCCCGCAGGGCGCCAAAGTACGTCGTCAGCATCAGCTTCACCGGCACTTTCGCGAGCCGCGCATAGGCTGACCGGTACGCCTCCGCCCACGCCACCGGCAGGTCGGTCACCAGGCAGGGCTCATCAATCTGCACCCAGGCCACGCCGGCCTCGGCCAATGCCGACAGCACCTCGCGATACGCCGTCACCATCTTCGGCAGCAGTGCCAGCGGCGCGATCCCCTCGACTGGCTTGCCCAACCGCAACAGCGTCACCGGTCCAATCAATACCGGCCGCGCCTCTATGCCCAGCGCCCTCGCCTCGGCCAGCTCGCCCAGCAGCTTGCGCGTGTCCACCGCAAACGGCAGGTCGGCAGACCACTCCGGCACCAGGTAGTGGTAGTTCGTGTCGAACCACTTGGTCATCTCCATCGCGGTCTGCTCGGCGCTGTTGCGCGCCATCGCGAAGTACCGTTGCGTGGTCATCTCGCCAGCGCCGAACCGCGCCGGCGTCGCCCCGATCAGCACCAGCGCGTCCAGCACCTGGTCATACAGCGAAAAGTCGTTGCATGGGATCACGTCGACCCCTGCCGCCTGCTGCTGTACCCAGTGCCGCTCCCGCAGGCCGCGCGCCGTGTTCAGCAGGACGGCCTCGCTTGTCGCGCCGTTCCAGAAGCTCTCGAGCGCAAACTTCAGCTCGCGCCGCTCCCCGATGCGCGGAAAGCCCAGGCAGGCTGTTGTGATCTTGGTGACAGGTCTATGGCTCATCTTTGGTTCCTCTCAGCTACAGCAAGGAACCACCCGTGCGCATGCGGTGGCCGCCAGGCGCGCGTCGGCGCACACCCGGAGACAACCCCAACAACACACCGGCCCAGTCCGCGAGGCCAACACGTTACGCGCACCCATGGTGGGAGCGCGGTGCACTCCTCCACGGCGGTGGCGGCAGGCCGGTATTCGGGCTTTGGGCTCGCCTACTCGGTATCGCTTCCCACCGGCCCCATGCCGGCAGTGCGTGGCCATCCTCTAAGGGGCGGACCGCATACCTTTCGTTCCCATCACCGCTGCGGGACAGCGCCGGAATCTCACCGGCTTCCCGTTTAACAGGACGCTCC
>CAXTGE010000097.1:0-2443 GCA_964243645.1 uncultured Acidobacteriaceae bacterium
GTTAGTGGAATGTATGGCGGGGACGACGGGGCTCGAACCCGCGACCTCTGCCGTGACAGGGCAGCGCTCTAACCAACTGAGCTACGTCCCCAGAGTGGCCTCTGGTGTATGTTAGCGGCTCGGCGAGGAACGACCCAGCGGCTTACAACCTCCTGATAGTAGCGGGTCCTGCCTTGTGGGTCAAATGGCTACCAGGCGCGTGACCAGTCGGGCCCGGTCTTCGTTTCGGTGCGCAATCGTGCATCGATGCCGGAGCGATGTTCGATAAGGCGGCCGAAGAGCCATACGAGATCTGATAGCCGATTGAGGTACGAGATCACCTCTGCCTGTACCGGCTCTCCCGACTCGTGCAGCCGGACCGCGCATCGTTCCGCCCGCCGGCATACCGTACGGGCCACTTCAAAGGCGGCAGATTCTCGGTGCGCGCCGGGTAGGGACCAGTCCGACAGAATACCCTCCAGGCTCTCAATGGAGTTCACCTGCGATGTCAACGCGTCGACATCGCAGGCCTGTAAAGCGGAAGGTGTGCGGGTGTCATCAGCTGGCCGCGACAGGGCAGAGCCGACACGAAACAAGCTCCGTTGTATCTCTTCCGTCTGCGAACAGACTTCGGCGTCGCTGCAAATGCTGCGGGCGAAACCCAAGGACGCATTTAGCTCGTCGACGGTACCGTAGGCCTCGACCCGAAGGTCGGCCTTGGAGACACGGGTGCCTCCGGTCAGGGCTGTTGAGCCGGTGTCCCCTGTCTTGGTGGCGATGCTCATGCTGTTTTTATCCTCAATCCCGAGCCTAACGCGATCCTATCCTGCAGCGGTCTCTCGCTTGCCAGAGATGTTTGAGCCTGCACAGAATGGAACATGTATCTGCGATCGTATGAGGAGCGAGATCTGGAGGCACTGTACGCCCTGGATGTCCGCTGCTTCGAACCACGATTTCGCTTTTCGAAAGGAATGATGCGCCAGGTGGTCTCCGGACCTGATGCGGTCGTACGGCTGGCTTGCGAGGGGAGCGAAGACGCCTCCGGAAGCCTTCTTGGCTTCTGCGTTGTGAGTCTGGAACAGGACGGCGAGGCCAGCCTCGGCTATGTGACGACGCTGGACGTCGATCCGCTTCATCGTGGTCGAGGTGTTGCTACAACGCTGATGACCGCCCTTGAAGCCATCGTTGCTGCAAGAGGTGTTTGGTCGATGTCGCTGCATGTTTATGCCGAGAACGCAGCCGCAATAAAGCTCTACGAGAGGCTGGGCTATGCGCGAGAGCGCCGTGAACCAGATTTCTATGGCGCGGGTTTCGACGGCTGGCTGTACCGCAAGCCTCTCCGCCCGGGCTTGACGCGCTGCACTCATAACGGGTCTCAGGGATGGACGCCTGGCGGTCGTACACGGGCGTCATAGGTGCGGTGGAAACGCAGCACCGCGGCCCACTCTCCATATAACTCGTCGTGCCAGACTACCTCGCCGCCCAGGGTACGCGCAATCTGAGCGGGCGATAGATCGAGATCGGCGGCATAGCGGCGCCCTCGCCAGGAAGTCGGATGTGTCTGCAAAAAGGCGCGAAACGCAGGCGAGGTGTAATGCGTGGTGAACACCAGCGCGGTGTCGTAATCACCCGGCCGCTGGGCTGCCTTGGCCAATTCCGCCCCAGTGAAATTCTCCAGTGACACGACGCGGTAGGTATGACCCGAGTAGCCAAGCTCCGGGCGAAACAGGTCAGCCGAGACGGGCCACGCCGTGAGGACCGTTGCATCTGGGTAATGTGCGTTCAGGAAATTGATTGCCCTTTGCTGCACAACGATCATGTTGCGATAGGTGAGATTATCTTCCGGCGCGAAAAACGTTGAGGGATTGAGCCAGAGGGCGGGCACGAAGGCTGCAGCCGTCAGCGCGCCGAGCCAAGGCCAGTGAGTCAGCCGATCCTTCCATACAGCGATGCAAACGAGTAGAAGCAAGGGGTACACGGGCAAGAGATACCGGGTGAGCAATGCGCCCCCGAGCACGGAGAAGGCGAGTAAGTTGGCAGCAACAAGAATGCCGATCGCGGTAACCAGACTGCGGGGAAGCCCGAGGGCGTGGTTCGGGTCTTCTTCGTTCGCCTTCGGAGGAAGCAAAAAGCAGGCGGCGGCAAGGGCCAGAGGAACCCAGATGTACCGTTGCCAGAACAGGTGAACGAAACGGATCCGCAGCGCGTACGTGATGTGTGTAAGTGTGAAGTTGTCGGTGGCGTTGTAGCGCAGGTAGACAGGATTGCCGAAGATCAGGCCCGTCTGCAGGTAGTGATAGCCAAACCAGGCCCCCAGAACAGGCAGCGGCATGCTGAGTGCGATTGCCCAGAGACGGTGCGCCTTTGCGCCCTCGAGATCGGATCTGTCGCGCCAGGCGCGATAAAGCTCCAGGGCTGCCAGGGAAGCAGGCTGCACGATGGCAGTCTCCTTGGCCAGCACCGA
>CAXTGE010000097.1:2543-10840 GCA_964243645.1 uncultured Acidobacteriaceae bacterium
AAGGGAGGATGGGCGTTGGTAAATACCGGGATCAGGGTGCCGGTGCGGAAGAAATCCAGGGCGGCCGGGACATAGTAGCCGCCCTCATCCCAGAAATAGGGAAGGCGCAGAAGAGTGAGATGGCTGAGAAGAGTGCAGGCAAAGGCGAAAACATAGACGGACGGCAGGGGCAATGCCCCAAACCGCCCCTTCCAATTTTCTTCCTGTCTTCTTTCAGAAGAGACCCTGGTGGTCACGGCTTTTGCCGCCTATTGAACCGGGCGCGGGCCGGCCGGGGAGGTCTTTTGCGGTTCCGCTTTTGACGCATCCAATGAAATAGCTCCGAACGCGGCCTCGTACTGCGCCAAATTTTGCCCGAGCAGGCCGTATAGAGCTTTAGCCTGCTGCGGACTCAAATAGATACCCTGGAAGTTTTCTACCTCGATCGTGTCCTGCGAGGTCTGGTTCAGGGTGCCGAAGATGAGCGCAAAGTCCCAAACGGAAGGACGTACCTGCACGCTGTTGGCGTATCCGGTGCGGTAGTCGGAGGTTTTGGTCAGAGTGATGTTGGGCTCCGTACGGGAGACTGGCTGGCCGTTTTCGCTCATGGGAATCCTTTTGTGGCGTCACGTGCCACGGGGGCCCGCAAACTTTCGAGGTTCGTTTCACCGGAGGCATGCTCTATGCAAACCCCAGCTGTGAACAATTGGTGCGGAAGGAGGGACTCGAACCCTCACACCGTAAGGCACAGGCTTCTAAGACCTGCGTGTCTGCCATTTCACCACTTCCGCGCCCACCTTAGCGTAGCCCGAAGTGCCCGGATCGGCAAAGCCGGCCGGAGTATGGGAGCAATCCACGTGAAGGCAATCTTCTTTGGCCGGGAACGGTGAAAGCTTTGCTAAACGAGAGCGACAGCGGTCGAGATGGATACTGATTGCGACCGAGCTAACCTATAGTGCATCCTATGCATGTAAGTTGATAGAAAGGCGCTCAACATGCCGAATGAGTTTGTCAGTGTCATTAAGCCGACTGTCGGAAAACCTGCCGACGAGGGCAAAGGTCACGCCTACCCCGTGCTGCCCGTGCGTGAGACGGTGTTGTTTCCGCACCAGGTTTTGCCACTTACGGTGGGTCGGGAGAGTTCAATTCAGTTAATTCAGTCGCTGGGTGAGGATAAGACGATCCTTGTCGTAGCGCAGCGTGATGCGCGCCAGGATACCCCTGAAGCGGGTGATCTTTACACGGTTGGAACCCGCGCGACGGTGCATAAAGTGGTCAAAATGCCGAACCAGAGCCTCTTTGTGTTTACAGAGGGCACGGAACGCGTACGTCTTGGTGCGTTTACCCAGACGACGCCGTTTCTGACTGCCGAGGCAGAGTCGGTGGAGGAGAACACACCTGAGGCATCTCCGGAGATGGAGGCGCTGCAGCGCAACGTGTTGAGCCAATTTCAGGAGGTGGTCAGCTCCTCCTCTACGCTGTCCGACGATCTGCAGACGATAGCGTTGAATATTGACGATCCCGCGCGTCTGGCCGACTTCGTGGCCTCTAATTTGCCGTTTCTGAACACGGCGGAGAAGCAGGACCTGCTGGAGACGGTGGACACGAAGGCTCGCCTGGAGCGCTTGACGGCTCAGCTGGCCAAGGAGCTTGAGGTGCAGCAACTGCGCAACAAGATCCAGAGTGAGGTACAGGATTCCGTGCAGCAGTCGCAGCGGGACTACTACCTTCGCGAGCAGATGAAGGCAATCCAGAAGGAGCTCGGTGATCAGGACGAGACCCAGAAGGATATGTCTGATCTGCGCGAAAAGATCGAGACTGCGGGCATGCCCGAAGAGACGAAAAAGGACGCCCTGAAGGAACTCGGGCGTTTGAGCCGCATGAACCCCGCCGCGGCGGACTACTCCCTGACGCGGAATTATGTGGAGTGGCTGGCTGTCCTGCCGTGGGCCAAGGGCTCGGCCGGGGCCGTCGATATCCCCAAGGCGAAAGAGGTTTTGGACACCGACCATTACGGCCTGAACAAGGTGAAGGACCGCATCCTGGACTACCTCAGCGTACGTCGCCTGAAGCCGGACATGAAAGGGCCTATCCTTTGCTTCGTCGGCCCTCCTGGCGTGGGCAAGACGTCGCTCGGACGTTCCATCGCCAAGGCGCTGGGTCGCAAGTTCTCCCGTATCTCGCTTGGCGGCATGCACGATGAGGCGGAGATCCGTGGTCATCGGCGGACCTATATCGGTGCCTTGCCGGGGCAGATTATTCAACACCTGAAGCGTGTCGAAGTCAACGACCCCGTGTTCATGCTGGATGAGATTGACAAGTTGGGACGCGACTTCCGGGGAGACCCCGCGTCGGCCTTGCTGGAGACTCTGGATCCGGAGCAGAACAACACTTTTCGCGACAACTACCTCGATCAGCCCTTTGACCTAAGCAAGGTGCTCTTTATCTGCACAGCCAACCAGCTGGACACGATTCCAGGTCCATTGCTGGACCGGATGGAGATCATTGAGCTGACCGGCTACACCGAGGAGGAGAAGGTTGCGATCGCAGAACGCTATCTCGTTCCCCGCCAGGTAAAGGAGAACGGTCTGGAGCCGGAGACCCTGGAGATTCCGACCGAGGTGACGGGCATCATCGCTCGCCATTACACGCGTGAAGCGGGCGTGCGGCGTCTGGAGCAGTTGATCGGCACCGTGGCGCGAAAAACAGCTCGTCGCGTGGCCGAGGGCAATCTACATCCGGCGCAGGGAGAGAAGCTGGTCGTGACACCTGAGGTGGTACGGGAGTTCCTGGGCGGTTATAAGGTCCGAGTCGATACAGAGATCGCCGAGCGCACTAAACGTGCCGGTGTCGCTGTGGGCCTGGCCTGGACGCCAGTGGGTGGCGACGTACTCTTCATTGAAGCGAACAAGATGAAGGGTAAGGGGGGCTTCTCCATCACGGGCCAGATTGGCGACGTGATGAAGGAGTCGATGCAGGCAGCGCTGACCTGGGTACGCTCTAATGCAGCAGGTCTCGGCCTGGATGAGGATGTGCTGAAGGATATCGACCTGCACATCCATGTGCCGGCTGGAGGCATCCCGAAAGATGGTCCGAGTGCCGGTGTGACCATGGCGACCGCAATTGTGAGCCTGTTGACCGACACGCCGGTTCGTCCGCTGCTGGCCATGACCGGCGAAATCACGCTGAGCGGCAATGTGTTGCCTGTGGGTGGCATTAAGGAGAAGTTCCTTGCAGCCAAGCGTGCCGGTGTACGGGACGTGATCCTGCCGATCGATGTGAAGGCCAACGTAGAAGAGGACCTCACGTTGGATCAGGTCGAGGGCGTAACGATCCATTACGCCTCGCGCATCGAAGACGTACTGAACGTGGCGCTTCCCAAGACGCCACGGGAGGCCGTCCAGGACGAAGAGATTCGCGAAGAGGTGCTGGCGGAGGTCGCGTAACTCGGTAGGCGATGAGACAGAAAAGGTCGGAGCGGATGCTCCGGCCTTTGCCATTTCTACATGGCGAGCTGATGGCCGGCCTGGTTTCGAAGATGTTCTTCTAGGAATCCCGAAACGGCGAGCAGCAAGCGGGGGAGCGCCGCTGGGCTGAACCAATGACCTTCGGCTGCAAGGATCTCGGTGCGATGTGCCACGTTAAGCTCGGTGAGCTTCTCATCGAGGGCAGTGGCAAACGAAGATGGCACCACGGTGTCTTTGGCCCCATGCAGGATCAGCGTGGGCGGGAACCGATCCGTGGCGCGCGCATCGTATGGTGCGGCAAGTCCACCGGAGATCTCTACCACAGCCCGCACGCGGTTATAGTCGGCGGGATCCGTGCTGGTGGAAAGATTGGCCGCGAA
This sequence comes from uncultured Acidobacteriaceae bacterium, assembly GCA_964243645.1. GTDB lineage: Bacteria > Acidobacteriota > Terriglobia > Terriglobales > Acidobacteriaceae > Granulicella. The sequence goes on from CAXTGE010000097.1 coordinate 6,370, forward strand.
GGCGACGCTGAGAAAAGCACCCCCAGCGAAATGCCCGCCAGCACAATGCGTTGCGGATTCACACCCGGACGACCAGCGACGAATCGTACGGCCTCATCCACAACGCCGAGCCACTGGGGGACGTGGATGCCATCGCTGATTGTCGCGAGATCGGCACGGTGGGTCGCCGTTCGATCGAAGTAGTGCGGCACATAGAGAGCGATACCGGCACTACGGACCAGAGGAGCGAGGCGAGAAGTCCAAGAATCGAGATTGCCACCCGAGCCATGCAGGAGCACGATGGCCGCTACGCCCTGATGGCCTACGGCGTCGATCTCCTGCGCATCCATCCGGACAAGGATGCCGTCAACGGTAAACTCAAGGTGATTTGCCATCACTGCGTGAGATGCGAGAGCGGTGTGAGCAGACAGGCGGAGCATGCAAGGGGAGCAGGATCCGGAGTGGGTGTTTCTGGTAGACACGTGTGGCGATCGGGGATCGATCGCGCTGTTTCGGCGCGAGCAAATGGTGCAAGAGCTCGTGCTGCCGGAGCGAACGGCTTCCACCGGGTTGCTGGGCGCGATGCGTGATCTGCTTTCTGGCTATGGCCTGAGGGTTGTGGACCTCACCGGCGTTGGGGTGGTGAACGGCCCTGGTTCGTTCACGGGACTCAGGGTGGGTCTGGCCATGGCGAAGGGTCTGTGCGAAGCCACGGGCGCCCCGGTGGCAGCCGTTTCACGGCTTGCGGTGCTGGCTTTGGCAGGCGGCGATGAGAACTGTGTCAGCGTGCTGCGTGCCGGACGCGACGAGGTCTATGTGCGCGAGCAGATTGCCGGCCAGCCCGCACGGGAGTTGCTGCTAAAGGCAGATCGCTTCCGCGCCTTGGTAAGCGGGAAGAGGGTGACCTACACGGAGGCGTCGCTTGATTCGAGGCTGGCGGAGGCAGAGGCTGGCGCTCTGCAACGGATCGAGCTCTCGGCCAGCGATGCCTTTCCGCTGATCCAGGAGCGTCTGCGTCATGGCGGGGACGACCTCTCCTCGTTGGACGCCAACTACGTCCGGGACGAGGATTCCATCTACGCTCGCCCAAGTTGACATTTATGAGTTCGTCGATCCCTAAGACGTACCACATTGGAATGGCCCAAATGAGTGACCTGCCGGAGATTTTGGCCCTCGTACAGGCCGACGGCAACGGGCCGCACTGGCCTGCGGACGCGTGGGCGGCATACATGAACGAGGCACCGGGTGAGGCACCGAAGAGGGTGTTGCTCCTCGCGCGAGACAACGAGCAGGCCGCCTGTGGATGGATTGCAGGAACGCTGCTTGGGAATACGGCGGAGCTGGAGTTTGTTCTGGTCTGTCACTCCGACCGGGGAGCCGGGTTGGGGAGCGCTCTGCTCTTAAGATGGAGTGCGTGGGCGACGAACCGGGGGGCGAAGGAGTTGTTTCTCGAGGTCCGCGCCTCCAATAAGGCTGCGTTGAGGCTCTACCGGCAATCTGGTTTCATCCCCGTGGGGGTTCGCCGGGAATACTATCGGGACCCGCTGGATGACGCCCTCGTGATGCAACGAATCGTATAAGCGGCTCCGCGGCAGGTGCTCCCGTTGTCCCGTGGAAGCGCTGGCCTACCGGGTATACTTAGGGTAATGGTTCGTGATGGCATCCTGTATGGCATAGCGCTGTTCGTGGTCTCGGCTATCGTCTGGTTTGGGACTCATTTCTTGGTGCTGAGTGCTGTGCCGGCGCTGCTCGCAGTGTTTCTGATGTGGTTCTTTCGCGATCCCGCCCGGCGTGTTCCACGTGAGCCAGGCTTGATCGTCTCCCCTGCCGATGGCAAGGTGGAGGATGCCGAGTGGATCGAGACCTCCGCGGGCAGCCGGGTGCGAATCAGCATCTTCCTGAACGTCTTTGATGTGCATGTAAATCGTGTGCCAATCGGCGGCACGGTAAGCCTGGTGGAATACCGCGAGGGAGCGTTTCTGAACGCCCTCAACGCCGAGTCCGCCGTGCATAACGAGCAGACATTGATCACGATCGACACCGGCGAGTACAGCGTGAGCTTTAAGCAGATCGCGGGTGTGCTCGCACGAAGGATTATCTGCAACCTGCGCGAGGGAGACCGCGTGGTGCGGGGTCAGCGCATGGGATTGATCAAGTTCGGATCCCGTACGGATGTATTGTTGCCGGCAAATGTCGAACTCCGGGTAAAAGCAGGGGATCGTGTGAAGGGTGGCAGCTCCATTCTTGCGGTGATACCCGGTCCGATAGACGTTAAGCGCGGAGCGGACACGCGCTGATGGCTGCCGCCGAGACTGAGGCGTTACCATCGCCGGCCCGGCGAGGCATGTACGTGCTGCCCTCCACCTTCACCGCGGGCAATATAGCGATCGGCTATTACGCCATTGTGCAAAGTATTCGTGGTCTGTCGACCGCCGACTCGACTGCCTTTGATCGTGCGGCTCTGGCCATTATCTTTGCAATGTTCTTCGATGCGCTGGATGGGCGCATCGCACGCATGACGAACACCCAGAGTGCGTTCGGCCGCGAGCTGGATTCGCTTGCCGACGTTATCACGTTCGGGGTGGCACCGAGTTTACTTGCGTATCTCTGGGGCGTTCGCGGCATGTGGCCGAGCAACTATCCGGAGATCCAGATCCGGTTAGGCCGTTTTGGTCTCGTAATCTGCTTTCTCTTTCTGATCTGCGGTGCCTGCCGCCTGGCTCGATTCAACATCAGCGTGAACCCGCAGCCGCGCAACCCCGGCAGGCCCGGACGCAAGTATTTCGTAGGCATGCCCATCCCTGCCGGGGCGGGTGTACTGGCGGCCGTGGTGCATTTTGAGGAAGGCTCCCCGATCCACACTCTCGGTATGACGGCGCTTTGGCTGGGCCTGATTGCGCTGGTCGGCTTTCTGATGGTGAGCAACTGGCGATTCTGGAGTGGGAAAGAACTCGACTTCAGCGAACGCCGCCCCGGACGACTTTTGGTGGTCCTGGCGCTGCTTGCGTCGGTGATTATCTTCGAATCACGTTATGCACTGATCGTACTGGCAATGGGGTACCTGTTATCGGGGGTGTTCGCCAGATTGGCGTACTCGTGGCAGCGGAAGGCGATGCGCGCAAGCGGCCAATAGGCCTGCAGGGGAGACACAATGGCAGGGAAGATATTGCATGCAGCGGTAGTAGGAGCGTTGACCTTGCTCGGCAAGGAGCTGCTGGATCAGATCAATGACTCCTCCGCGGTGGCATGGGACCTCAAGCTGCTGGAGGAAGGCGACGACGTGGAGGGGCAGCTCACCTCCGCGGGCGAAGAGGCGCTGGTTTTGCATGCCCTGAATGACGAAGCGTTTCCCGGCCTCGATCTGGTGTTCTTCGCGAGCAGCCCTGAGTTGACGTCTAAGTACTTGAAGGCTGCCATGCGGGCCGGGGCTGCTGTCGTGGACCTGTCGGGTGCTACACAGGGTGAGCCGGGATTCCTTACGCGTTCCCCGTGGCTCAGGGGTGGGCAGAAACCCGACCTGACCACGACCGGCATGGTCGTGCCCCACACGGCGGCTCTGATGCTGGCCATCGCCGCGGAACGCCTGCAGCAGAAGTTTGGGCATGTGGAGATCGCGGCTACGGTGCTCGAGCCCGCCTCTCAGGCTGGTTCTGCGGGGGTGGATGAATTGCATCAGCAGACCGTGGGCCTGCTTTCGTTTCAGGAGGTACCGAAGGCCATATTCGATACCCAGATTGCGTTCAACTTTCACGGCTCGCTGGGGGAGGAGGCACAGTTTCCTCTCCATGTGATCCGCAGCCGCATCCAGGCGGATCTCCGTCAGGTGCTTGGAGCAGGGTTCGATGGCAAGGTCAGCCTGCTTCTGCTGCAGGCCCCAGTCTTTCATGGCTATACGATCTCTGCGCATGTACGCCTGACTGCGGATGCCACCGAAGACGCTCTGCGCTCAGCCCTTGGCGGGGGTATCGTAAGCTCCGAACCCGATACGGTAACTAGCAATCAGGCTGCGACGGAGTCAGGCAATCTGCTGATCCGTGTGGACAAATCACCGGAGGACGCGGTGGGTGTTTGGCTGCTTATGGCGTCGGACAACCTGCGTCTTATGGCCCGAAGCGCTGTGGGGTCTGCCCTGGAACTCGCGGCACTCCGGCCGGGGTCGCGCGTTCAGTAAAGACCGGCAAGATGAGGTACACTCCCAAAAGAGCGCCGGGATGGTGGAACTGGCAGACGCAGCGGACTCAAAATCCGCCGAGGGCAACCTCGTGGGGGTTCGACCCCCCCTCCCGGCACCATGAGTACGCCTCTTATTTCAGAACGGCGTCGCCGTTCAAAACCGAGGGGCATAGATTGATCAAGGCATCCGCATCGCGGCTGTTACTAGATTTAGACCTGATCCAGGAGAGTTGGCAGAGCCCGGTTGAATGCACCTGACTCGAAATCAGACATAGTCGCAAGGCTATCGGGGGTTCGAATCCCTCACTCTCCGCCACTT
>CAXTGE010000098.1:0-10687 GCA_964243645.1 uncultured Acidobacteriaceae bacterium
AGCGGACCGGTACATCCGCTGGTATGACGAGATCACCTTTCTGGAGCCCGCGACCACTGAGCAGCCAGTCCGTGCCAGCGTGCTGGGGGCGGAGTTTTTGCCCGCTCCCTCCCACTCCACGATGAGCTTTCTGCGCGCGGGCATGCTGGGTCTGCGGGATAAGGCGACGATCGCGCGGGGCCTGCTGGAGTTCCTGCGGGGCTATCCCGCGACGGATGAAGAGCCGTTCAGCCAATGGCTGGAGCGGACGGGGCAGACCCAGCGGGCGATCCGTCACTTCTGGGAGCCGGTGGTGGTGGGCGCGCTGAACGACAGCTTTGAGCGATGCTCGACGCGCTACGCGGGCCAGGTATTCCATGAATCGTTCCTGGCGAATCCGCAGGGTGGACGTCTGGGCATACCTACCCAGCCGCTGACGATTTTTTACGGAGCGATGGCACGGCAGTTCGAGGCGCAGGGGGGAGACATTCGTCTGCGCGCGAGCGTGGAGCGGCTGGAGCGAAACGGCACGGACTGGCGCTTGCACCTGGCTGACGGCGTGGCCGTTGAAACGCCACGGTTGCTGCTGGCGGGTCCGTTTGAGCAGACGGCCAAGCTGACCGGTGAGCTCGGACCGAGCGGTGAGGGTCGCGTCGATCTCGCGGCTGCGCTGGGGAACTTTGTGCACTCGCCGATCACGACCGTGCACCTATGGTTTGACCGGGAGGTCACGGCGCTCGATCATGCGGCTCTGTTGGATACGCGGATCCAGTGGATGTTCAACAAGACGCGCATTCGGCGTGTGACGCCCCTCCATTGGCCTGAGGGACAGTACCTGGAGTTGACGATCAGCGGCTCCTTCACCGAGTTGAAGCAGACGCGTGAGGAGATCCTGGCGTCAGCTTTGACGGAGCTGCAGCGGTTCTTTCCGGGAGTGCGCGGGGCGAAGCTGGTAAAGTCCGGCGTGCTGAAGGAGGCGCGGGCGACGTTTTCGGTGGTTCCTGGGCTGGACCGGCACCGTCCCTTAGCGGATGCGTTCGGGGACGGGCTCTATCTTGCGGGGGACTGGACTCGGACAGGGTGGCCCTCGACCATGGAAGGCGCGGTGCGCAGTGGAAGGCTTGCCGCCGAGGCGATTACCCGTGACCTGGGGGCGGCCGGGAAGTTCGTGTCGCCGGATCTCCCGCGCTCCGGCCTGATGCGACTGCTTGCCGCGAAACCGGCCTGAGAGACGTGACTACCGGAGCAGAAGAACACCGATGGCGACGAACAGCGTAGCGAGCCAGCGACGGCTATCGACCTGTTCCTTGAGGAAGAGCTTGGCGGCGACGGCGTTGCCGATGTAGGTGAGCGCGCCGATAGCCGGACCGGCAAGGGATAGTTGCGCGATGCTGAGGGCGAAGAGCATGCAGAAGAAGTTCAACGCCATACACAGTGCGCCGAGCAGGAAGACGACGTTACTCATCACCGTGCGGAGGGCGCCCATCAGCCCCCATCGCTCGCGAATGACCTCCAGATCACCGATCTGGCGCATGCCCGCGGCCAGAAGGACCTCGCCGAGAATGGCGAAGGCGGCAACGAAGACGATGGCCGACCAGGATTGCATGGCGGGCGTCACCGGATAGCTCCAACATCGGCGCGCTTCAATTCCGCATCTTCCGTGCGGGCCGGGCCGCCGGCGACAAACCCCACAGCACACATGATGAGCGCAATGCCGACGCAGCGAGAGAGCGGCAGTTGCTCATGCAGGAAGAAATGACCGAGCAGCGCCACGATGACGTAGCTGCCGGCTGTGGCCGGGGTGACGAAGGTGAGATCGGCCCAGCTGAGGGCGGTGGTGTAGCTGGCGAAGAAGCCGACCAGAAGGACGATGCCCGCGTCCACATAGGGGTTGAAGAGGGCATGCCAAAGCAGACCCAGGTGCGCGAAGTCGACCGGGCCGATCTCCCGCATGCCACGGGCGAGCAGAGAGTCCCCGATCGGCGCCGAGAGCATGACGATGCCGAGCAGAAGGTATTGATGACGCTTTAGTGAGTGTTTCCCCAAGGTCCCAGCTTAGAACAAGGTGTCAAAAAGAACGGCCGACAAAAACCTGCCGGCCGTTTGCCTTTGGATTGGTTACAACGATCAGGCGTTCATGCTGACGCTTTCCTGCTGACGCAGATCGTTCTCTTCCTTGGCTTTGCGCACCATGGCGTAGCGCTCCTTGCGGAGCTTCATGAAGCTTTTGGCTTCGACGTAGAGACGAGGAACATCGCGGTTGACGATGGCCTTCCAGACAACGCGCGCAGCGGCCTTGGGCCGGAAGTAGTACTCGTCGTAGAAGCGGTGGACCATCTCCATCACATATTCGGTGGGCAGACCGGGGTACTCGATATGCGCCATCTGGTGGCCGCCGTGGTCGTTCATGCCCTTGTTGGTGATGAAATTGTTCTTTTCAGCGAAGTCGTAGAACTCGGTGCCCGGGTAGGCGTGCGCGATGGAGACCTGGACGGTTTCGCAGTCGAGCGACTTGGCGAAGTTGATCGTGTTGCGGATAGACTCCTTGGTTTCACCGGGAAGACCCATGATGAAATCGCCATGGATGACCAAGCCGAGGTCGTGGCAGTCCTTGACGAAGTCGCGGGCACGCTCGACGGTGGCACCTTTCTTGATGTTCTTGAGGATCTGCGGATCGCCGGACTCGAAGCCGACGATGAGTAGGCGGCAGCCGGCCTCCTTCATGGCCTTGAGGGTGTCGCGGTCGGTGGTGACGCGCGAGGTGCAGGACCAGGTGATACCGAGGGGCTTGAGCTTGGCGCAGAGCTCGACGGTGCGGGCCTTCTGGATATTGAAGGTGTCGTCGTCAAAGAAAAACTCCTTGACGTGCGGGAAGTTCTCTTTGGCCCACTTCATCTCGGCGGCGACGTCGTCGGTGGAGCGCTTGCGCCAGGCATGGCCGGAGAGGGTCTGCGGCCAGAGGCAGAAGGTGCACTGCGCCGGGCAACCGCGCGTGCTGTAAAGAGAGATGTAGGGGTGCAGGAGGAAGGGGACGTTGTACTTGGTGACGTCCATGTCGCGCTTATAGATCTTGGTCGCCCAGGGCATGGCATCGAGGTCTTCGGCCTGTGGGCGGTCAGGATTGTGCTGGATGACGCCGGTGGAGGGGTCCTTATAGCTGATGCCCAGGATTTCGGGGAGCGGCTTGCCCTGGGCGAACTCGACGACGGAGAAGTCAAACTCGCGGCGGCAGATGAAGTCGATGGCCTCGCACTCATTCAGCGCGCGATCGGGATCGGTGGTGACCGGCGGCCCGACAAAGGTGATCTTGATGGAGGGGTTGGCGGCCTTGATGGCGCGTGCCAGCCCATGGTCGCCCTCCCAGCCAACGGTCGAGGTGAACAGCACGAGGAACTCAAAGCTCTTCGCGGTCTCGATGACCTCGGCGGCGGAGATGTGGTGCGGCGGGGCGTCCAGCAGCTTCGAGCCCTCCAGCATGCCAGCGGGATAAGCGAGCCAAACCGGGTACCAGTAGGACTCGATCTCGCGGGTAGCCGGCCAGCGCGAACTCGCGCCACCGTCGAAATTCTCAAAAGAGGGCGGGTTTAACAGCAGGGTCTTGAGGGGCATAACTCTCCTAAGTTTACCATCCAGTCACCAGGCCTGAACCAGTGGCGGTGCAGGTCCGTCGCGCCCGGCTCATGGATGGGGTGTGCCTGAGGGCGTTGAGGGGGCAGGGGTTGGACTGCCCGGGGCGGGGGTTGTCACGGGTGAAGTCGGCAAGGTAGCCGGTGTGGTGCCAACAGTTGGAACCGCTGCCGGGGCACCTGCCGGAGCCGCGCCATTGGGTGCGATGCCGACTGTGGATGGGACGGGAACAGGGGAGGCCGGCGAAATTGCCGTGCCGGGCGCTGCGACCGAAGGGGGAACCGCGGTGAGCCATTTGGCCAGGGTGCCTTCCTGGCGCATGAAGGAGACCTCTGCCTGCCGCAGCTGCAGTTCGGCGGCCAGCAGATCGAGCGTGCGCAGGCGCTCCTGGAGGCGGGCGTTGCCTTCATCTTTAGGGGTGAGCTGCTCGCCTTGCACGGCACCGGCGCTGGCCTGGAGACGAATCAGCACGGTATCGAGCTGGTCCTGAGCGAGATCACGGTCGAGCTCGGCGAGATGCTTGCGCGCGGCGAGCTCGGCGGCGCTGTGGCGTAGTTTGCTACGCGCTTCCAGAAACTGCATCTGTTGCACCTGGGCATCGTAGAGGCTATGGGCCGCGTCGGCCTCCGCCTCATGCGCCCGCGCTCGCCGGGCCAGGTCCAGGATGGGCAAGGTCACCCCGATGCCGAGGCTGAGTGAATTGAAGCTGTTGTTTGCGGCGCCAAAGCCCGGATAGTACTGGGTATAGCTGGTGAAGGCCGTGGAGATGCGGCTGTAGTTGGCTGAAAACGCGACCTGCGGCCGGAGAAGGTAACGCTTTTCTCCATGGGCGGTGTATTGCTTGGCGCGGGCCGCGGCAAAGGCGGCGGAGATGCCGAGGATTCCGTTAGGATCGTTCGGTCCCTCAGGCTCCGAGGGCGGGGGTACCTGCAGGCTGGGGATCGAGGCGTGGTCGGTGGTGAGCCCACGAGCTCCGAGCCCGGTCAGCCGGCCGAGATGGTCGGCGTTGTTGGCGACCTCGTCCTCGATGAGAAGCTGTTGCAATTGGATCTGAGCCTCGGTGTGCCGGGCCTTTGTGAGCTCGCTGTGCGGGTCGACCCCGGCAGCGAAGCGCTCTTCAGAGATACGTACCAGGCGATGTGCAAAGTCAAGCGCCTCGGTCTGTACGGCACGACGCCCCAGCGCGCTGTCGAGCGCGACATAGGCATTGGTGACGTCCTCTACGACGTCACTTTGCACGGCGTCCAGAGCCAGTTGGGCGGACTGCACGCCGGCGCGTGCCGCCCGGATGTAGTCCAGCTGGGACGAGTTGAAGACCAGCGACTGCGCGGCCACGCTGAAGACGACCGGTGGATCCAGCGGCGCGCCGGTGGACTTGCCCACGCCCCCGGTCGCCGAGATGGCAGGCACGAAGGCGTCGCGGCTCTGGGCCTGCACCGCCTGTGCCCGGGTTACGTCCGCCTGTGCCAATTTCACTTTGGGGCTGTTCTTCAGGGTCAGGTTGACCGCGGTGGAGAGCGAGATCTGGCCGAGCGCGGGTAGGCAGGGGATCGTGGCGGCAAAGCATGCGAGCAGGCAGGGTAGCCTGCGGAGGGCTTGGCGTTGAAGGCCGGGGTATGGAGAGAGGCGGCGTGGCATCTAGAGGGCGTCCAGTCCCTTCCGTGCCGGAGCGTAGTCGGAGGCAAGAGCGAGGGCGGCCGCAAACTCTTTCCGCGCGTTCGTCTTGTCCCCGGTCCGGGCGAAGATCTCGCCCAGCAGGGTATGCACGCGAAACGCCGGAGCCGCGTCGCTCATGCGGCCTCGATCGAGGTAGCTGCGCAATACCAGGACTGCCTGCGCGGGCTGGTGCACGTCGTTCAGGGTGGACGCCGCGTCGACGACGTTAGCGTCCAGCACGCGATCCAGGGCGATGACCCGGCGCGCGGACGCGGCTGCTTTGTCCGCCGCCCCTCCTCGCACGTAGAAGACGGCCAGATCGACATAGGCTCCGGGTGATTGCGCTACCTGCGTGGCGGCTACGAACTCCCGTTCGGCCTCCGTTCTGTCGCCGTGTTTTTCCGCGATCAGAGCACGGAGGCGATGGGCGATCTCCGGCAGCGTGGGCTGGATCCCGTCGGCGAGCGCAGAGGCCTTGTCGACGCCGCCACCCACGATGGAAGGAGCGCTCACGTAGTATTCGCCGAGATCGTTGGCCGCGGCAGGGTTGCGCGGATTGAGTTCGTAGGCCGTTTTGAACGCCGTCCGCACCTGTCCGGCGAGTTTGAGCCCGGTGATGGGACCGGCATGATCGGCTTCCATGCCGAAGGCTCGCCCGGCCCAGTCCTGGGCAGCGGAGTCACTCGCAAGACCATCCCCCAGCGCGGCACGGCACTCAGTTGCGGCCTCGCTGCCGTGCAGCTCCGAAAGGTAGGCGCGGCACAGCAGCAGGTGTCCTGCGCCGCTCTCCGGCAGGGACCGGAGTGTGGCGATGGCCTGATCGGCGCGGCCCTCCAGGACCTTTTGTTCCGCCCCACGCAGATCCTGCGCCGGGACCGGCTTGACGGCGACGGCGAGGAAGAGGAGCGAGGCCGCACGCGGCACATGGAGGGAAGGCCTCCTTCGGGAGGAGGTCGGGGTCGGCTCTGCCGAGAGGGTCATGGCGTGCGTTCTCAGCGCTGTGCCTTGACGCGCATGCCGTCCGCCAGGTCTACATCGGTAGTGGCTTCCAGGGCCACGATGTCACCCTGTTGCAAGCCTTCACTTATGCCGAAGCGGGTCAGGTTGATGTCTCCTTCGCGGATCGTCACGGCGGTTCGAACCAGACGGCCGGCAATCACGCGGTATACGTAATTTTTGCCACCCTCGGGATGCAGCGCCTCGCGAGGCATGCTAAGGACGTTGAGATGTTCGGAGGTAGTCACCTTGACGGTCACATTGACATTCGGAATGAGCTCTCCATTTGCGTCGTCGATGCTGATGAGGCAGACGCCAACGTTGCGTGAGCCGTTATATGTGATGACCGTGGTCGGTGCCTGCGTGACCCGACCATGCCAGATCCGATTCCGCTTCGCATCCCAGCGAATCTCGACAGGTTGACCGGCGACCAAGCGGCCGATGTCGGGCTCATCGAAATACCCTCGCACCTGCAGACGGTTGAGGTCCGCGATGCTGACCAGAGCATCGCCCGCCTGCACGAAATCGTACTGATTGAATGGAAGGGAGTAGACGGTGCCGTTATATGGCGAATGCACGTCCATGCCGGCATAGCCGCTGCGCGCCGCGGATAGCGTTGAACGTGCCTCGCTGACCTGTGCGCTCTGTGTGGCCAGATCGGCGCTGCTGTACCGTCCCCCGGAGCGGGCCTGCAGTTGCGTGACTCTGGCATGGGCGTCGGCCACCTTCTGCTGGGCGGCGGCGACCTCGTTGGCGGACGCAGCGCCCTTGGCCTGAAGGGCCTGCAGGGAAGCGAGTGATTGCGCGGCGTCGCGAGCTTGTGTCTGCGCCGCGGCGAGATCGGCCCGCTGGCTGAGCAGTTCGTCCTGCGTTCCGCCGGACTTCATGTTGTTCAGCGTGGCCTGCGCACCTGTCAGGGTGGCTTCCGCGGCGGCGATCTTGCTTTGCGCGTCGCTGGCTTCGAGGCGAACGAGCTCCTGCCCGCGGGTGACCTGTTGCCCGAGCTTCAATGGCAGGTACTCGATCTCGCCGGCGATCGGCGCCCGGGGTTGGAAGTCGACCAAAGGCTCGACCTTGCCATTGGCAGTCACGGTGTAGACGAGTGCTTGGCGCTCTACTCGGGCGGTGCGAACAACGATCTGATCCCGAGAGCCGCGCAGGGCGAAATAGAGCCCACCGGCCACGATCAGGAGAGCGAGAATCGTAATCCAGATGCGGCTTCGGTTCCTTGGGGTTTCGGCCATACGCGAAGGTTCAGTATATAAGACACGGGTCGCGCTCCGAGGCTTCAGTTTCTTGCCCCGTCCGACCCCGATTCCTTTCGGGACACCTCGGCGTGCTCGATCTCCAGCTCCCAGCCGCCAAACTCCGGATGCCAGTTGCGGCTGAGGCGGAAGGCGAGGTCGAAGCGGCAACCGGGTCCCCAGGCTTCGAGGCGGGCGCGTTCAGCCCAGTCCGTTCGCCGGCCCCAGGCCGTGCCGCGCCACGAGCGAGAGTGGCCTTCGGCAGCAAATTGCAACGCCAGATGCCGTTCCTTGAAAACGCGGGGCTGGGCACAGAGGCGTAGATCGCGTACCAGGAAGAGCGGTTCCGGATGGCCGTTGCCGAAGGGGGCAAAGCGCTCATAGGCTGCCAGGAAGTCCGCGTCGAGATCGGTGAGCAGCACCTCGGCATCGCAGCTCTGGCTCAAAACCATGGAAGCCGGATCCAATGAGGCGGTGTGCCGTTCCATACGCTCCCGGAGGAGGGGGACGCGCTCCGATGGCAGAGCAAAGCCGGCCGCGTGGGCATGGCCGCCGAAGCGAAGAAACAGCGGCTCCGTCCCATCGCCATGAGCGGCCGTGAGGGCGTCGAGAAGGTGGAAGCCGTGTACCGAGCGGCCCGAGCCGTGAGCCTCGCCGCCCTCATGGGTGAGCACAAGGGCGGGCCGTCCGGTGCGCTCGACGACACGGGAGGCGAGAATGCCGATGACACCGCGATGCCAGGGGCTCTCGGCGGTGTCATCCAGAACGACACAACCCGGGAGGCCTGCCGCGGCCCGGCCCATGCTCTCCAGGTGCACCTCGATCTCGGTCAGGGCGCTGGCCTCGGTGGCACGGCGGTCGTCGTTCAGGGCGTGGAGCTTCTCGGCCAGGGCGCGAGAGACCTCGAGATCGCGCGAGAGAAAGAGCTCGACGACATCGGACGCAATGTCCATGCGGCCGGCAGCGTTGATGCGTGGTCCCAGGCGAAAGCCGACGTCGGTGGCCGTGATGGGTCGGGTGAGGTCGATGCCGGCCAACTGCATCAGGGTGCGCAGCCCTGACTGCGCCGGCTGCCGCAGCGCCCCGAGTCCCAGGGCGGCGATGACCCGGTTTTCACCGACAAGCGGAACGGAGTCGGCCACCGTGGCGATGGCAAGCAGTTTCAGATAGGAAGGAAGGGTTTTTTCCCGCAGACGCCCGAGCTCGGCCTCGTCCCGGGCGGAGCTTTCCAGCAGGGCCTGCGCCAGCTTGAAGGCAACGCCGGCACCGCAGAGCTCTTTGCAGGGGTACTCGCAGCCGGGCTGATTGGGATTGAGCACGGCAACTGCTTGCGGGATGCCGCCGACGCTGTCCGGCAGATGGTGGTCGGTGACGATCAGGTCCAGGCCGCAGCGGGCGGCCTCGTCCGCGGCGGCAAAGGCGCGGATACCGGTATCCACCGAGACGACCAGACGGACGCCCTCTGCGGCCGCGTCGGCAATGCGGGTCTCCCGCATGCCGTAGCCTTCGCGGATGCGGTGCGGGATGTGATAACGGATATCGGGGGTGACGCCGAGCGAGGCTGCGGCGCGCTCCAGGGCAGTCTTGAGGAGCACGGTGGCAACGGTGCCGTCAACGTCGTAGTCGCCGTAGATGAGGATCGGCTCACGCGCAAGAAGGGCCGCGCGCAGTCGATGAAGGGCAGGCTGCATGCCGCGCATCAGGAGCGGATCGTGCAAGAGCTCGGGGGCAGGATTCAAAAAGGCAGAGACCGCCGCAGAAGTGCGCAGGCCGCGGGCCCACAGCAGCGTGGCCAGCGATAGCGGCAAGCCATTGGCTGTGGCCAAGTGCTGCACGGCAAGGCTGTCGCAGGGGGCGAGTGTGAACTTGCGGGATGTTTTAGGCAGCGGGGTGAGAGGCGTTGTCACAAACGCGATCTATTCGTCCTCGTGGTCATCCACGATGATGCCGCCCATGTCGCCGACCGCGTCCAGCAGGGTTTGAAAGCCGTCGTACCACTCGGTCGCGGTCTCATACAGGAACATGACGCCGCCGTGAGCGAAGGCGAGCTGCAGGTAGCCGGTTTTGCCGACGTGCCGCATCAGGGCTTGCGCCTCTTCGAGCTCCGTTTCCTCGGGGTCGGGGTAGCTGGCGTCGCGCAGCTGGGCTATGAGCGCGGCGACGTCTTCGGGCTCGAGCAGAACGGAGTTCATGGTGATGAAGGGAGCGTCGGCTGCCTTGGCGTGCTCGACGAAGTCCTTCCAGCTGTCCAGGTCGTCGTCCTCAAAGGCAACGGTGGGCACGTCTTCCGGCACAAAGGCATTCATGCGCCGCAGCCCAAGCCCGGCGATAAAGGCAATCATGTCGTCTTTCAGCGTGCTGAGATCGTCAAAGGTCATCCGGTCCATTTTGACAGAACGGAGCGATCCCGTGCGCGCTGTGGCTGGAGGCTTCTGCTACCCTGAGTGGGCCCATGATTTTTTCCAAGGACTACCTCGGATACATTGCGCGACAGACGACCAAACACCTCGTCGATGCCAAGATGATCCGGACTGACAAACCTGCGCAGGTGAACGAGCGCGTCGCCAGCGCCCTGATCGACGAGATGTCTCTGGAAGATCGCATCAATGAAGAGGTGCGCGTCATCCTGGAGGCGTTTCAGGACGACATGCTGAAGACCGGCGCGAGCTATCCCGAGATGTTCAAGAAGGTGAAAAACGAGCTCGCCCGCAAGTACAAGGCGGTGCTATGAGAATCAGCCGCGACAAATTGAATAAGCTGGCGCACGTGGTGGCCGACACCCTGGCGGACATCGATTCGGTTGAGTTCCAGGAAGATCGCAACACCATACGGCAGGAGGCGCGGAAGGCGCTGGAAAAGCTGCTGACTGAAGAGTTGCGGATCGACCAAGCCGCTCGCCTGAAGATCAGCTCGCAACGCAAGATCATCCTGGAAGGCTCGCAGGAGTGGGACATTCTGTACCGGAAGTATTACAACGATGAGGTGAAAAAGCTGGGGATTTAGTGAGAGGGAGTAGTTAGTGGTGAATAGAAGCCAGAGTGTTCGGCGCTTTGCCTCCTTTCCTTACTCTTCACTCGCTACGAACGTTTTGCTATACTTGGTGAGTCGCAACGGGCTGTTCTGCCTGTTCTGTGGCGATATGGTGTAACTGGTTAACACGTCGCCCTCTCAAGGCGAAGAGTTCG
>CAXTGE010000099.1:0-10658 GCA_964243645.1 uncultured Acidobacteriaceae bacterium
CCGGCGACATCTTCCTTGGCAAGGAAGCACTCTACCACTGAGCTACTCCCGCCCTTCCTATTCAATGTAACAGAGGGTGCCGGCTTTGGGAAGAGCTACCTGGGGACGCAGGAATCAGGCAAACCCTCTCCCAACCGGGGCAGCGGGTCTACTGCGTTGGGCCCGCATTCCCGTTTGCCAGCAGCAGGCGACGGCTGGTCACCTGCATGTTCTTGTTTCTGACGATATGCGGCGTCAGCATGATCAGCAGCTCCATGCTGTCCTTTTCCGTGCTCTTATTGGTGCTTTCGAAGCCCGGTATTTCGCTCAGAAAGGGAAGGCCGGAGATGGCACGCAACTCTGTGCTGTTCACGTTGCTGGCCAACATGGCCGTCTGGCCGCGAGGCACCGTGATCGTCGAGGTGAGCTGGCGACTGTTCAGGATGGGCAACGAATTGATGCTGCCCGAGCCAAGCGCCTCGAGCTTGAAGTCGAGCTTGACCGACACCTCACCCGTGCGCAAAACCTGCGGCGTGGCTTTTAACGTCAGCCCCAGGTCTTCGTATTGAATCTGCGGGATCGAGGTCGCGCCGGACCCGAGATATTGCGAAAGCAGGGAGCTGACGCTGGTCCCGTTGACCGAGAGTCCCGCTACCGCCGAGCTGATGCTGCTGGAGACGCTGGAGCTGTAGATGCCTGTCTCGATCGGATACCGCGTACCCGCGCGAAACTGGCCGTCGCCCTTGTCGCCGATCCGCAGCTGCACCGTATCCAGCAGCCGAACCTCAGACGAGGTAAGGGACGCGTTCAGGGTGGTGCTGGAGCCGAGGAATACGCCCGCCAGGGGTAGACCGCCATAGTGCCCGAAGACTCCAAGCAGACTGGTGAACTGCGAACTGCTGACCGTTCCCGACGCCAGAAGGAATTCCAGCTCCGTGAGGGCGTCCGTGTAGGCGTTGCCCGTCAGCGTGATCAGGTTATTGGCCACTGCCTGCGAGATCAGCGACTGATTGGCATTGATCAGGTTCTCTGCCGTGGCCGCCACCGGAAAGGCGCCCACGGAGGACGGCAGCTGCACGCCGACGTTGTTGATACGGCTCTTATCGAGCTCATAGAGCGTCAGATCCAGCAGCACGTCAGACCCTCCATCGATTAGATCGGCGAAGGTGGCATTCACGTGCCCCAGGGTGTCCTCGTCGCCACGCAGCACCAAAGATCCGGAGTTGGTCACGGCGTTGACGACCCGGAGATTGAAGACGTTGCGGGCAAGGTTGGCGTACTCTGCCATGTCTGCCGCGGAGGTGCCCGGCAGATACAACGTCTCTTCAACCAGCGGCATGTACTGGGCCCGGTTTTCAGGCGTATCGATGGCGAACAGCAGTTCCTTCGGCTGCAGGGGAACGCTGAAAGTATGAGTAACGGTCTCCGCAGCCCGCAGGGCCTGGGGGAAGTCCGCATCGTCCAGGTCGAAGCGCAGCACCTGCCCGGAGTTCCCGGAGCTGGGCGGGTCCACCACCGTAGAGCGGATCCCATAGGCCTGGGCGATCTGAACCAGGAGGTCATGGGCGCTGACATGCAGGTGAAAGCTGTGCCTGTCGGAGGCCGGCTGGAGCTTCACTGGGCCGGCGAGGCTGACGGCATCCGCCAGGCGGGAGGCGGCCCCGGGCACAGCTTCGGCGTTCAGGCTGGGTGCCGGGGCCAACGCGCCGTCCGGGGCGAAGTGCTGCAGGACGACGGCATTCTGCGGATCGATCTCGCGAGCCCCCTTCAGCAGGCGATCTGCCTCGCCGGTGTTGCCGGCCTGTCGCGCTTGGGCTGCCTGTTGCACCAGATCGGTCAGCCGGTGCTCGCGAGTCACCGCAAACGCAAGCGCGTAATCCTGGTTGCGGGGGTTGAGCCGGACGGCCCGTGCAAACTGCTGTTCCGCCTCAGGGAGGTCGCGGCGCTCCAGAGCGCGCGCGCCCTTCACGTACGCGTCATCGGCCTCGCGGCGCTGTTTTACAGAAATATTTGAGATTTCTGACATCCCGGCCTGCGCGGGCGCCGATCGCACCGCGATTGGAGCATCAGTCCCGGCCGGCGTGGCAGCCGTTTGCGCGTGAGATGCGGAGAGAGATGTCACGAAAAGCCCCAGCGCTGCCATCCCGCGCCGGCCGCAAAAGCTCGGGTGCAGCCTGTGTGAGCCGAAGGGGGGAGTTCGCTGGCTGAGCGGAAAGAAAGGCATTGCTGGGGATTGGACGAAGCGCGACCGCTAACGTCCGGTGCCGGTGGGAACGATCTGCAGCTCTGGCCGACCCGGGCGCACCGAACGGGGTGGCCGGCGCATGCCGCGGCGGATCTGCGCGGAGTCCATGCCGAGCTCGGTGAGTGTGCGGCTGAGTGTATTGCGGTGCATGCCGAGCTCTTCGGCCGTCTTGCACTGGTTGCCGCGATGGCGCGCCAGGACTTCGGTGATGAAACGCTTTTTGAACTCGCGCACCGCGTCCGTGTAGGTCATGCCGGAGGCGTGCATGCTGAGTACCAGGTGTTCCAGCTCGCGTTTCACTCGCGTTCTCTCCCGCTAAGGCTGAAGTCTCTTGAAACCAGTGTGCGACAGGGGCCCGGACTTGATCCAATCGGGAGAGCTGTGGTTAAGATGCGCAAGTCCCTCCCACAGGCGGAGCCTCAGATCCGTGGGCATGGTGAAGGATACAGCATGGGCTGCGCGCAGCAAATAGGGAGCGATCTGCGAAGTTTGCACCCAGGGTGCCGCCGGCAAAAAGGCCGTAATCGCAAAGAGCAGAGCGACAGCCATTCCCGCTCCGCGCAGCAGACCAAAGATCGCCCCTCCGAGCCGGTCGGCAAAGCCGAGGCCCACGGTGCGGGCGCCGCGTCGAAACAGGCGGCCCAGCACCGAAGCGGCCACGGTGACGACCGTGAGAATCAAAAAGAAGGCGGCGAGCAGCGCAACGGTCGGTGCCGTGATCAGGCCGGCCAGCGCGTGCGCCAGGCTGTGGTAATACCAGCAGGCCAGGGGGAAGCCGATCAGCAGACCGGCCAGCGTGAAGGCCTCGCGAAAGAAACCATTGAGCGCCGCCCGGATAGCGGAGTAGACGAGAAGCGCGGTGAGCAGCCAGTCAAGAGGATTCATGCTTCGATACGACGTCCCTTCGTCGGTCAGCCAGCGTCATCGCAGCGAGGCGGCGATGAACAACCAGAATGACAGGACCACGACTCCCATCAGGATCGTTGCTGCCCGAAGGGCGCCGTAGCCAAATGGGCAGAGAACAAGCGAGGCAAGGGATGTGGAGATGCCCCACCGAACCCAGACCACGGTCTCTCTGGTCCGTTGCACATAGTCCGCCGGCGCGGCCGAGCGGAAGAAGGACGCGAGCAGCAGCAGCAGGGAAGCTCCCAAGGCAACGCAGCCGACACTGAGGGCGATGATTCTGAGCCGGCCTGGTTTCAACGACATCACCCCGAGTTCATCAGCAAGAGTAGAGGGGCAGCGAATCGACGGTACCCGGTACACGACGTCGGTTCAGGCCGCGTCCCGAGCCTCTCTGCCCCGCGTCCGTCCGCCCAGGGTGACGCTGACCACTTTGCTCACACCCGGCTCCTGCATGGTAACGCCATACATGATGTCAGCTTGCTCCATGGTCCGTTTAGAGTGCGTGATCACAATAAATTGCGTGGTATCGCTCAACTCAGCGATGAGGCGCGCGAAACGGCCCACGTTGGTCTCGTCCAGGGGAGCGTCGACCTCGTCCAGGATGCAGAACGGGGCCGGCTGGAACTGAAAGATTCCCACCAGCAGAGAAAGGGCAGTGAGCGCCTTTTCGCCACCGGAAAGCAGCAGAACATTCTGCAGTTTCTTTCCCGGAGGCGACGCAATGATGTCGATGCCGGCGAGATCGTCCTCCCTGTCCTCGGTATCGGTCAGCCGCATGAAGGCCTGTCCGCCGGCGAATAGCTTGGTGAAGGTTTGCGAGAAGTTCTCGTTAATGATCTTGAACGCCTCGTCGAACTTCACCCGGGAGACATCCTCGATCTCGCGGATAGATGCAGCGGTGTTGTCGATCGCCTCGATGAGGTCCTTACGCTGAGCTTCCAGGTGGTTGAAGCGCTCAGAGGCTTCGCGGAGCTCCTCAAGCGCCATCATGTTTACCGGACCCATGCTCTCCATCCTTTTGCGCAGGGACCGGGTCTGCTCATCGGTGGCCTGCAGCGCGTCAGCCCCAAGCCGCTCTATAGAGGCGTCCTCACGCAGGCGTGCCGGTTCTACCGATAGCTCGTGGATGCATGCGGTCTGGAGGTGTTCCAGGTCCGAGGTCAGCCTGGCGTGACGTGCGGTACGCGCGCTTCGCTGCTCACGCAGAGCGTCGGTCTCTCCCCGCAGGGTACGCAGTCGCGTGTCCAGTTCCGCAAGCCGTCCACGTAGCGTCGAGGCCTCGGCGGTGAGGCGATCACTGCTCTCGGCAGCCTCTTTACGCATTGTGGCGAGATGCTCCGCCTGCATTGCCAGCGTGAGGTTTTCCGCCTCGCGACGATCCTTCTCCCCCTGCGCCTGGCTGAGGGTGCCTTCGATCTGACCGATCCGCTGTTCCTGCCCGGCATACAGCCGGTCTGTCCGCTCCGCGTTGGCCCCTGCATTGCGGCGGCGTTCCTCCAGGCCGGCCAGCGCGGCATTGGCGACCGCCGCCGCAGCCTGCAGGTCCTCACGCTCGGCGCGCAGCGTGGCGAGGCGGGTCGTCAACTCCGCAACCCCATCTTCCAGGCCGGCGCGTTCGGCTTCAAGACGTTCGGCCTCCGCCCGCTTGCGGCCGATCAGCTCTTCACGCGCGCCGCGCTGGTCTTTGTTGCGACTCAATGCAAGCTGCCACTCTCCCAGGCGACGCTCCAGCCGTCCGGCCTCGGCCTCCATCTGCCGAAGCGCCGCGCCGGAGTTTGCCGACTCGCGTTCGGTGTCGCGGCGCTCGTGATTGCGTGCATCCAGTGTTGCCGTCACCTCGGCAATCTCGCGCGCCAGGGCGGCCGTGGCAGTCTCGTTCTCAGAAAATTCCGCTTCCAGGGAGCTGATTTTGCTCTGGATCTCTCCCAACTCACGCTTCAGGGCCAGCGGCCCCTGGGTGCGGGGTTTGCCGCCCGTCACCGTCACGTTGTGGAATGTCTCTCCCGTGGGCGACAGAAAAAAGGCTTGCGGGTTGGAGAGCGCCAGGGAGCGGGCCGTCGCCGAGTCCGGCGTCACAAAGCCCTCACGCAGCCGGGGAAGGATGACCTCCAGCGAGCGGCCGAAGCCGTTCAGCACCCGCACGCAGTCCGTCAACGGTACAACGCCCTCACGCCCTGGATTCGCGGAGCTGGCCATGCCGTCCAGGAACGGGAACGCGGCCTGGGAGTCTTCGGGGTGCACCAAAAACGTCGCTCGCCCCGCGACATCGCCGTGCAATAGACGAACCCCTTCGTCGGCGGCGTCCCAGCTTTTGACAACGATGTAATTCAGCTCGTCGCGTAAGAACTCATCCACGACGTTCTCATAACGCCCGTCCACCTCAAGGAAGTCGGCCAGGGTCCCAACCGGGGCCATCCCGGTCCCGTTTCCTTGCGCTCGCCGCGCATTGGCCCGGAACAGGTTGCGGACGGTATCGGTGGAGTAGCTGTGCTCGCGGATCAGCGCTTCCAGCGAGCCTCGGCGGCCCAGCAGCGTCGCGAGCTCCGCCCGCAGCCCGTCCCCGCGCCGGCGCGACTGGGTCTCCTCGGCGCGACGCTGTTCCAGCCTCCCACGCAGGTCCGCAATCTCGATCTCCAGGCGCTTCAGCTTCTCGGTCACCGTCTCAAAGGTGAGCCGGGCCTGCCCGCGTTGCTGACCCAGTGTCTCCAACTCGCGGCGAGCCCCCTCGGACTCCGCGGACAGGCGCTCGGTCTCGCGATCGAGGCCGGCCAGACCCGCTTCGGCCTGCGCGATCTCGTTCCGTGCGCCGTTGGCTCGCTGCATCGCGTTCATGGCGTTGCGGCGACCCCCTTCCGCCTGCGCCTCTGCGTTCAGCACGCCGCGCATGGCGTCTTGGGCGCGTTGCGCCTGCGCCTGTGCGTCCGCTTTGTGGGCGTTTGCCTCGGCGGTTGCTGTTTCGAGGAAACTCCGGTGCTGCTCCCGCTCGCCGGCAAGGTGAGCCAGCGCCTCGCGGGCCTGCGCCAGCTCGGCGTTCGCGGTTGCCATCCGCTGGGTCAGCTCCGCGGCCCGGTCGGTGTTGGCGTGCCTGCGGGCCTGTGTGCGTTCGAGCTCTACCGCCGACGAGCTCGCGCGGGCCGTCGTCTCCCGGAGCTCGCGGTCAAGGTCATAGCCCCGCGCCGTTCCGGAGCGGTGCTCGCCGTCCAGGGACTCCAGCTCGGCTGCCTGTGCCTCGATCTGTGCGGCCAGGTGTTCGAGCTCGGTGGTCAGCAGGGCCGACTCGGCGTCCATCAGGCTCAGCCGGCTGGCGAGCACGACCCGCAGCTTGGAGACGAACTCCGCGCGCAGCTCCCCATACTTCTCCGCCTTGGAGGCTTGACGCTTCAGCACGGCGACCTGCCGGGTCACCTCGTCGAAGATGTCATCGACCCGGGAAAGATTGGTCTTCGCCGAATCCAGCCGCAGCTCGGCCAGACGCTTCTTGGTCTTGAACCGCGTGATGCCTGCAGCCTCCTCGATAATGGATCGCCGGTCCAGGGGCTTGGAGCTGAGCAGCTGGCCGATACGTTCCTGGCCGATGATGGCGTAGCCCTCACCACCCAGTCCGGTACCCAGAAAAATGTCCTGAATGTCACGCAGGCGGCACATCTTGCCGTTCAAGAGGTATTCGCTCTCGCCGGAACGAAAGAGGCGGCGGGTAACGGTGATCTCGCCCGCACGGGCAGGGGTACGGCCGAACTTGCGGCGACGCACCTTCAGCACAACGCTGGATCCCAACGCGCCAACGGCCGCGTCGGAAGCTGTTTCCTCGGCCTCTGCGGGGGCGGCAGGTACGCCCTCCGCCTCATAGGTCTGCCCGGGCTGCGCCTCCAGCACAGCCTCGTCGGTCTCCTGTGCCGTCTGCTCGCGCAGGGCACGCTCATCCCAGTCGCCGGCCAGGTCAGGGCTTGGGGGGGCGGCTATCTCGGCTGGCTCGTTCTCTCCGTCGTCGTACACCGCGGGATCCACCAGCGTTAACGAAACCTCGGCCATGCCTGTGGGCCGCCGGTCGCGGGTCCCCGCAAAGATCACGTCCTCCATCTTCAGGCCGCGCAGGCTCTTTGCAGACTGCTCACCCAGCACCCAGGTGATTGCATCGGAGATATTGGATTTGCCGCAGCCGTTGGGCCCTACAATCGCAGCAATACCCTGTCCCTCAAGCTGGACCTCTGTTCTGTCGCAAAAGGATTTAAACCCGAGAATCTGAACTTTTTTCAGCTGGAGCACAGGAAGTGACAGACCTCTCTCATTGGACCGGGGGCAAGGCCGGGTACTCTAAGCATGGTAGGGACGGGTATCTCAGGAGGCAACATGTCGGCCAGGGAACCTGTGGATAAGGCTGTCGTAACCCGAAAGACTGCTTCCGAGGTGACTTTTGGCATGAGACCGGCGAGTCCGTGAAGACCAAGTTGCATGAGAGCAACACGCCTTCCTATAATCCGCATCATTCGCCGTAGGCCGTTCAGCCTCGGCCTTCAGGGCTTCGGCAGCCAATTTTACCCAAATCAGGTTCGGGATCATTCCCGAGGAGATCGCATGAAGAAGGTGGTTCTTACATCGCTGCTGGCAGCTGCCGGCGTCGCATCATTCACGCCCTACACCCTGGCCCAGGATGCCAGCGCGCCGGCGGCCGGAGCCGCGGGCGCAACCGGGCAGCAGATCACACTGCCCCCCGATGAGTTCAACATCTACCAGGCGGCGGAGGGTACCGGCCAACCAGCTGGAAAAGTGACCGCGCTCAAAGCGTACCTGCAGAAGTATCCCAATTCGCCCCTGAAGACGTCTGTCCTGACCGACATCCTTGGTGCTGCCACGCAGACTGGCGATCAGACCCAGATTCTGGATGCGTCAAATCAGCTGCTTGCTGTCGACCCCAACAATCTGCGCGCTCTGGCGTTTGAGGTCTATTACGGCAAATCTGACGCCGACAAGCTGACCGATCCGACGGCCAAGCAGGCATCCCTGGACAAGGTTGCCGGATATGCGCAGACAGGTCTTACGGTCGACAAGGGTTCCGCCCCCAAGGGCATGGCCGATGCCGACTTCCAGCAACTCAAGTCGCGCACCCTACCGGTGTTCAGCTCGGCGCTGGCCGCCGATGACGTCGCGAAGAAGGACAACGCCGGGGCGATCCAGGTCATCAAGGATGAGCTCGCGGCCGTTCCGCCGGATCAGACCCAGACGGTTGGCCCTGTGCTGCAGGATGAATACACGCTGGCTAACGCCTATTACACCTCAACGCCGCCCGACTATCTGAACTGTGCCTGGTACGCCGCCCGTACCGGTGCCTTCGCGCCTGCGGCACAGAAGACCGGGATCCAGCAGCTTGCCACCTACTGCTACGGCAAGTACCACGGCTCGCAGGAAGGGTTTGACAAGCTCCAGGCCCAGGCCCAGGCGGCCTTGAACCCGCCTGCGGATCTGGCCACAACCGTCACTCCGGCCCCCAAACCGGAGGACATCGTCAAGAACCTGATTGCCACGACGCCTGATCTTGCTACGTTGGCCCTCAGTGATAAGGAGTTCGTGCTCCAGTATGGCCAGCCTGCCGATGCGGACAAGGTCTTCGACACGATCAAGGGCAAGACCGTCGAAATCCCGGCCGCGGTCGTTGTCGCGGCAACAGCGGATCAGTTGCAGGTCGCCGTTTCCGACGATGCCAAGAACGCGCAGCCCAAGACAGCTGACTTCACTATCGCCATGAAGACCCCGCTTACGACGCCTCCCGCCGTCGGTGCCGTCATCAACGTATCGGGAACCTACGCCTCCTACACGCAAACACCGCTCATGATTCAGATGAGCGACGGAGCCGTGGTCGAGAAGAAGGAAGCCCCCAAGAAGGCCACACCCGTGCGTCGCCGGACGACTCACTAGAACGCACTTCGCAAACGCAGTCCGCAGAAAAGAGGAGCAGCCTCCCACGAGGCTGCTCCTCTTTTGCCTCCGACAACCAGGCGCTACGGTCCCACCCCGTCCTGGTCCGCCAGCCCCAGCAGGTCGGCAAACAGGCGGTACGCTCCGGGAACGGCTTCGGGCAGCTGGCGGTACAGGGCAAAGGCACAATAGGTCCAGTGGCCTTTGCCTAGTTGAGTGGTAATTAGGCCGCCACGCTGCGGAGCTTGCGGGGCGACCCGTTCGGCAGCCGAGCCGGGGTCATATGTTTCTGTAAGCGCGGTGTAACGCGGATCCCAGGACTGCAGGAAGCCGTGGCCGCGTTCTTCCACCCATCCATTGAAGTCCGCTGGGGTGATGCGGTTCGGGCTTGCAAGGGCAGGGGACCCGCCCAGCAAGCGGACCGGCGCGGTCTCATCCACAACCTTTTCCGCATTGCCGAGCGACAGCGGATAGGGCGCATCGGCTCCGGTGAACTCGCCTGACTGGTACTGCACAATGACATTGCCTCCCTCTCGCGCAAAGTCGAACAATGCCTGCGTTGGGGCGCCAGCGAGATCCGGGTGCGCGTTATAGGTGCGCACGCCGAGCAGAACCGTGTCGAAGCCTGCCAGCCTGGAGGACGTGAGGTCCCGAACGCTCAACGTCGTCACGGTGAGGCCAAGCGAGCGTAGGTTGTCCGCCACCGCGTCGCCTGTGCCGGGCAGATACCCGATGCGCCTCCGCGTCGGCAGGCGCAGATCGGAGGGAACGAGCTTCAGGGTTGCCGGGCTGTAAAAGTTCGTTCTTGGCAATCCGGCGTAGCCCACGGCACGGAAGCCCTCCCGGGCCGGCTTGCCCTCTGAAGGAAGGGCGACGGCCTGAAAGATCGAAGTCTGGCGAATCGCCGTGAGGGCGTCTATCCGAAAGGCATTCTCCCCCGAGAAACGCTCCGCAGGCTGCGCCAAGGGCGTTACCTTCCATGCCCCGGATATTTCCCCTCGCACCTTTGCCACCGGCGGGTTGACCCTCACCCTGATCGTCAGCGAGTTCTCCCCGGGGACGACCACCTGTGCATGGGACGGCAGCGATACCGAGGCTGAAGGTACGATGGCGACGGCCTGCTGCCCGACGGAGACCACGCCTCCGAGCTGTATCTCGGTCTCGTGATACCGCAGCGTCGCCCACGCCGTGAGCGGCGGCGGCGATCCCGGGGCATTGCGCAGCGCCGGATCGCTGACCTGGTACACCGGCTGCTCGATGCCGTCCCGGTGAAAGGGCGGCTTTGTGGGCGTGCCGGTCAGCTCCCCTGTGGCCTCGAGCGTCTGCGTAAAGGCCTGCTCCTGCCGCAGAACGGGTTCCTTGTCGATCGCCAGCAGCCTCTCCGGGCCGCGGCCGGTGGGCCCCTTCAGGGAGACAGAGAAGACGCCGACAGGCTCACTTGCCTTGCTCGTAAGCGAAAGCCTTACGTTCACGACACTGCCCTGAACGACATCCGCACTCGCTACCTCCGCGGTGGCCGTGAGCTGCAGGCCAAAAGCCTGCACAAGAGCCTCGTTGAGCTGCGTCTGCTTCACGCGTAGCTCATGCAGCACGTCGGCCTTCCCGGGAAACGACGTCC
>CAXTGE010000100.1:0-10466 GCA_964243645.1 uncultured Acidobacteriaceae bacterium
TTGCGCGGAGCGCATGTTGTGGAGATTATGTCGGAAGAGTCGAGAGGGAGTGGCGGGATACTGCGCGGCGGTCGTCATGCTTTGAGTGTCCGCTCGGCGAACGGTCGC
The DNA here is from genome assembly GCA_964243645.1 of uncultured Acidobacteriaceae bacterium. GTDB lineage: Bacteria > Acidobacteriota > Terriglobia > Terriglobales > Acidobacteriaceae > Granulicella. The sequence continues at coordinate 109 of CAXTGE010000100.1, forward strand.
GCGGGGCGAGAGACCAGTCTTTTCCTCTTCCATTCGATGGAGAACCGATGATCTTTCGCTATACGCGTTTGCCGCGGAAGTTCGCAGAAGATAGATTCAGGCATTTCCGAGGAACGGCATGACAGACTTAGAGATCTCCCCAGCTTCCAGCATCCTCCCGTACAGAATCAATATCGCCAGGGCTCGGCTCGACACCATTCGAGATCGCGTTCGCGCGTTTCGCTGGGATGCCTGGAGCGAGCCGGCGGACGCGGACGACTGGCGGTATGGTCCGCCCTCAACCTTCATGCGTGAGCTCTGCGACTATTGGCTCAACCATTACGATTGGCGTCAGCAGGAGCACGCCATGAACGCGCTGCCGCATTTCCTCACAACTCTCAACGAGCTTGACATCCACTTCATTCATGAACAAGGGTCGGGGCCGAACCCGGCACCCCTCCTCATCGCGCATGGCTGGCCTTATTCGTTCCACTCGTACGATGGAATGATTGACCAGCTCGCACATCCTGAGCGACATGGAGGACATGTCGAAGATGCGTTCAGCGTCGTCGTTCCGTCCTATCCGGGATATGACTTTTCGAGCCGCCCTCGCGAACCGATGGGACCTCTCGCCATCGCCTTTCTGTTTGACAAGCTGATGGCAAGGCTGGGGTACGACCGTTATATCGTGCACGGCGGCGATTGGGGAGCCCATATCACCAGCCTGCTTGGCTTGCATCTTCCCGACCGGGTGGTCGGCATCCACTCCACGGCACTCGTTCTACGCGAAGCGGGGGCTGAGCAGCTCTCCGGTGAGGTGCCCAGCGATGCCAGCGATGAGCAGCGGGCTTTTGTAGCCTCAGAGTACGAGATTTGGCAGCGGGAAGGGGCCTATTCGCAATTGCACGCGACTAAACCCGCTAAGCTCGGCTACGCGATGATGGATAGTCCGGTCGGTCTGGCGGCCTGGATCGTCGAAGCGTTTCACGCGTGGTCCGATCGTCGTAAGCGCAGCTTTGCCGAGCTGTTCACGTTCGATCAGCTGTTGACCGAGGTCATGCTCTATCTTGTGACCGACGCCTTTCCAACCTCGACTTGGATCTATGGCGGGAAGCGCCACGAAGCGATGACGCTTGGGCCCGACCAGAGGGTGGAGGTGCCAACAGGGCTGGCGGCGTTTCCCGATCCTGTGTTCCCGATGCCTCCTCGCCAGGTTGCGCAACGATCGCACAACGTAGTGCACTACACCGAAATGCCCTTTGGGGGACACTTCCCCTTCTACGAAGCACCTGATCTTCTCCTCAAAGATTTGCGTAACTTTCGCACCCTTGTGACTCCGTTGCGACCGAGTCGGCCTCTTCATCAATAACGCGAAGTCGCATTTGCGGAAGTAATGCGCTATGCAGTGTCACGACAGCGAGCTGAGGAGTACATCGGGCTGCTTGTCGTCTGAAGTGCTGGAGGCTGTGAAGTAGGCGCGGATTTTGTCGGCGGTGGCTTGGTTGACCACGGCGCGGAGGGAGTCGGGGGCTTGCTCGGCGGCTTGTTTGAGGGCACGGACGCTGCCGAAGTGGGTGAGGAGTCGCTGGCGGGTGGTGGGGCCTACGCCGGGGATGTCGTCGAGTTCGCTGGTGCGGTCGCGCATCTCGCGGCGTTTGCGGTGGTAGCCGACCGCGAAGCGGTGGCTCTCGTCGCGGATCTTCTGGATGACGTGCAGGATGGGGCTGCGGCGGTCGAGGACGACGGGGTCGTCCTCCTGGCCGGAGACGTAGATGACCTCTTCGCGCTTGGCGATGGAGGCGAGCGGCTGGGTGGTGAGGCCGAGGGCGTCGAGGGCATCGGCTGCGGCGTGGAGCTGGCCGAGGCCGCCGTCGATGAGCACGAGTGAGGGCAGGACGGCGTCCTTGCCGGTGGGCTTTTCGCCGTTGGCAAATTTGCTGTAACGGCGGGTGACGATCTCGCGCATGGAGGCGAAGTCGTCGACGCCGGTGACGGTTTTGACCTGGAACTTGCGGTAGTCGGACTTCTTCATGGCGCCGTCTTCCCAGACGACCATGGAGGCGACGGTTTCGGCGCCCTGGATGTGCGAGATGTCGAAGCACTCGATGCGCTCGGGGGGCTCGGGGAGGTTGAGGGCGTCGCCGAGGGCTTCGGCCATGGCCTTGGCGGTGGGTTGCAGGACGCGGAAGCGCTGGTCGTAGGACTGTTTGGCATTTTGGCAGACGAGGTCGACGAGGGAGCGCTTGTCGCCGCGTTGCGGGGCGGCGATCTCGATCTTGCCGCCGGCTTTCTCGCGGAGGAGGTCGGCGAGGAGCTGGCGGTCGGGGAAGTCGACGGGGACGTAGATGTGTTTGGGGACGTAGTTCTGGTCGAGGTAGAGCTGTTTTAGCAGGGCGGAGAAGAAGGCTGCTGGGGAGAAGCAGGGGGTGGGGGTTGCATCCGTGGCGCGCGAGGAAACAGCAGATCCCTCCGCGTTGCTGCGGGATGACAAGGGAACCTTACCGAGAGGAGTGTTCGGCGTCTCGGGCCTGCTTGCGGCGCAGTCGGGGTCGATTTGAAGGTTGGGGTCGCCGGCTTCGAAGGGAGAGGTTAGGACGGAGTGCTGTTCAGACTCTTCCCCGTCGGCGTGGATGGAAGGTGCAGAGACGGCGGGGTTTGGCTCGATAGAGGGGTCGGCTTCCGGGTCGGTTTCGTCGAGGTGCTCTTCGGCTACGGAGGCGGCCGTGTGCTCTTCGAAGTCCGGGAGGTTTTCCCAGAACATGTCGCGGCGGTCGACGATCTTGCCGTTGCGCATGTGGAAGAGATTGACGGCGAGCATGTCGTTTTCGAAGTGGAAGCCAAAGACGTCGGCGTCGTCCGACTCGGTGGTGGCGATGCGCTGGCGCTCGCCGGCCTGGTGGACGGTGCCGAGCTGGTCGCGGAGGCGGGCGGCGAGCTCGAACTGCATGTTTTCGGCAGCGGCTTCCATACGGCCCATGAGGCGGCCTTCGAGCTCGTCAGTCTTGCCTTCGAGAAAGAGCTGGGCGTCCTTGATGATCGCGCGGTAGTCATCGGTGGCGATGAGGCCTTCGACGCAGGGGCCGGTGCAGCGCTTGATGTAGTACTGCAGGCAGGGTCGCTGGTGGTAGCGGTTGAGGTCGACCTTGCAACCGGGGATGAGGAAGCTTTTGCGGACGACATCGGCGAGGCGGTGGGCGAGGTTGCCGGGGAAGTAGGGGCCGAAGTAGGCCGCGCCGTCCTTGCGGAGGCGGCGGGTGACGAAGACCTTGGGGTGGCGGTCACCGAGGGTGAGCTTGAGGTAGGGGTAGGTTTTGTCGTCGCGCAGCAGGATGTTGAAGCGGGGCTTGCGCTGCTTGATGAGGTTGTTTTCGAGGGCGAGGGCTTCGCGCTCGTTGGCGACGAGGATGTATTCGAGATCTACGGCCTCGCGCATGAGGGTGCCGGTCTTGGCGTGGGCCTGGTTGGCGGCGAGGAAATACGAACGTACACGCGAGCGCAGGTTTTTGGCCTTGCCGACGTAGATAATCTCGCCTTCGGCGTTTTTGTAGAGATAGCACCCGGGGCCGGTGGGGAGCGTGCGAATTTTCTCGTTGATGTCCATGCGGGAGAAGCCGGCTGCTGGGGTGCGGCTGGATCTAGGTTAGACGTTTTGCACTTGGGGGCGATGCAGGGTGTGTGTGGGGTGAAACGTCTGACGCAAAGGGAGCGGAGATTGCGCGAAGGGTGTTGTGGCGGGGATAGGATTTGGGGATGGCGTGTGAATTGACGGGGGCTGAGGTGGTGGGGCAGGAGCAGGCTGCAGCGGCGTTTGCGCGGGCGGCGGCGATCATGGCGCGGTTGCGGGGGCCGGAGGGCTGTCCGTGGGACCGGGAGCAGACGTTTGACTCGATTAAGCGGTACACGCTGGAGGAGACCTATGAGGTCTTCGACGCGATCGAGCGGCGGGCCTGGCCGGAGCTGCGGGATGAGTTGGGTGACCTGTTGTTGCAGGTGTTGTTCTACGCCCAGATGGCGAGCGAGGCCGAGTATTTCACGCTGGCCGATGTGGCGGAGGCGTTAAGCGCCAAGCTGATTCGGCGGCATCCGCATATCTTTCATTCCGGGGGCGACGCGGGCAACGTAGAGGCCGCGGATGCGGAGGCGGTGCTGCTGAACTGGGAGCAGATCAAGCGGGAGGAGAAGCGGGGCCTTGCGGGGAGCCTTCCGGAGAGTTCGGCGCTGGACAGTATCCCGCGATCCATGCCGGCGCTACTGGAGGCGAGCAAGCTGGGATCGAAGGCGGCCAAGGCCGGCTTTGACTGGCCCGATGCGCGAGGCCTGATCGCCAAGCTGGCTGAGGAGACAGAGGAGCTGGAGGCGGAGATTGCCTCCGGCGACCGCGACGCCCTGGAGCTGGAGATGGGCGACCTGCTGTTTACCGCGGTCAACCTGGCGCGGCATCTGCGGATCGACCCTGAGTCGGCACTGCGCCGCACCAATGCCAAGTTTCGCAGCCGGTTCGGGGCGATGGAGCGAATCGCAGGAGGGCCGGACAGCTTCCGGGAGACGCCCGCCGAGGCCAAAGAAGTTTTGCGGGCACAGGCCAAGACGGAAGAGGGTGAAGGTTCGTAGCGATGGCTTCCAGTCGCTTCAGCGGGTGCGCACAGGGATGGCGAGCAGTCTCCCGATGGCTTCCCGGTAGGAGAGCGGACCGGGCAAAGCTTCCACGTCGCTGGCCGTCATTTCGACGTCTTCCTCGACGGTGTGGATCAGGACCTCGCGGATGGAGAGCCGTTCCACCAGGTGCGCATAGAGCCAGCGCCGGTCGCTCGCCCTGCGCTGGTCGAGTTCCACCGTGCCGCCTTCCTTGACGCGGGCCAGCACGCCGCCCCAGCCGAAGTCGACGGGGTGGAGAATGCGGCCCTCGATACGCGTGACGCAGTGGCTATCCCCATCGACCCAGACGCGCCCTGCCACGCCAGTGAGGGTCTCGGTGATAAGGCTGGGGGGGTGAAAGGATGGATCGGGCTTGAAGTCAAGGACGACGGCGAGCCCCGGAGCGTTGGGCAATTGGGGCTGGCCGGGAGTGTAGCTCCACAACATCGCTTTGGACATGGAGCGCAGCAACTCCGTCGCGTAGCCTTTGGAGCCTTCCTCGCGATGCGCTCGTCGTAGAAAGCTGTCCGGGGAGTCCAAAATACCCTGCAGGCGCTGGCGCTCGGCACCATCTTCGTCCGTCGTGAGCGCTTGTCCGTTGCGTTCCAGAAGGCGAGCGACGGAGCCCTGGGTGCTTTCAAAGATCTCGCGCAAGACCTCACCTTTGGCATCTATCCGGCGCACCCGGTAGCGCAGGGGACTGGCGGTGTCGTAGTTCACGATATGTTCTTCATTTGCAGCGGCGACCGCGGCCCATTGCACGGGGGGGAGGGAGAGGTCAGGCCGGCGAGGCGAAGCCTGAAGAAGAGCCGGCGCTCGTCGGAGAGCCTCAGCCCGTGGGCGTGCCTCAGCCCGTGGTCCCCCCGTAGCGAGCAGGGCAAGAGCCCATGCGGAGGCATGACGAAGCGGGGCTCCCAAACGGCTCCGGGGCAAGGGCGAGCTCCTTCCAAGCACCTTCTCTGAGGGGTTGGACGTGAAAAGCACATGCGGAGTCAAACAATCCTTTCGCGAGGAGGTTCCGGTCTGCTACAGGGTGCGTTGCTGGACAGAACGCCCCCGTGCAGGCGATGCTCAGAGCACCGAGACGAAAAGCGGAGTGTCCCCTCATGTTGAAGATGTTCAGGCGCGGCGGTGGTGCGGGCGAAGGCCATGTTCCGGAACGAACGAGACCCTCGCGCGGCTGGACCGATGTGCTGGCGCACCTTCGCCAGGAGCCGACACGGTCGTTGCGGGTGCTGGACTTCGGGACGACCGCGCCCTCCAACATCAACCTGCTGACCTCGCTGGGACATAGTGTGTATATGGCGAATATCGTCGGGGAGGCGCAGAAGCCGGAGTGGGTCAAGGCCTCGCCAGATGTGCCTCAGGGGATCAAGGCAAAGGTTCCGGAGTACGACGCGGAGAAGTTCAAGGCCGCGAATCTCGACTTTTCGGGCCGGGATTTCGATGTCGTTCTGCTGTGGGACACGGCTGACTATCTGCCTGTTCCCCTGGTGCCTGTGCTGTTTGAGCGGTTACGCGAGGTGACGCGACCGGACGGCCGGCTGCTGGGTTTCTTTCACGGCAAGGCCGACGGACCGAACGTGGGGTATGCCCGGTATCAACTGACCGAGGGACCCGATCTGCGCATTATCGGAAGCGAGGCGTTGCCGGTACGGCAGACTCTCCAGAACCGGCAGATCGAGAGATACCTGGAAGGCTTCGGGACAATTCGCTTCTTTCAAGGTACCGATAACGTCCGCGAGGTTCTAGCCATTCGCTGATTTGCGGGAGAGAAAGGCGTGCAACGCAGAGTAGATCCCACACCTCGGTGCAGGTTACTGCCATGGCTGTCACGCCCCTCTACCTTGTTTAATTTCTCTACCTTCTTTGGTCTACCGCCCCGTTTCTCTACTTAGAGCTGTCTTTGGCATCGCCCTTATGGCGTTCCGCCCAGCGGCGCTTCATGGCTTCCTGAATACGCTTGCGACCTTCGGGGCTGAGATTGCGCTTGCGCTTACGAGGGGCGCTCTCAGCGGCAGCGGCGGCGGGGACGGCATTTTGTGAGCCCTTCGGCCGGCCTGGGCGACGCGCCGGTATCGGACTGGCGCCATCCAGGGCGGCCACTGCCTGCCTGGCCTGCTGCAGGCGGCTGATCTCCGCATCGATCGAGGAGAGAATCTGAGTTACATCCATATAACTTCCTTTCAACTGAGACTGGGTCTGGACTTGTGAACTTGTGGATAGCTCCACTCTATGCGTTCGGCACGAGTTAGTGCAACGTGCAAAGTTACGCCGTTGGATGCCGTTTCGGCAACTTATGAGTTGGATTTCCGGTAAATGCTAGACTCGTCAGCGATGCGTCGCTTCCCTGTGCGTCTGCCGGCCCTCGCGGTGTTCTCGGCACTGCTGCAACTGTTGCCCTTTCCGCTGGCTGGTCCTGTCCCTTTTTCGCGTCGCCTGATTTGCTGGTTCTGTCTCGTTCCGTTGCTGCTTGCGCTGCGTGGACGCGACCGTGAACAGCGGCCGTTGCCCGTGTGGCACTCGGCGCTGCTCGGGTATCTTTGCGGCTTTGTCTGGTTCTTCGGCAACTGTTACTGGATTTATCAGACGATGTTCCATTACGGCGGCCTGCCGTCGATTGCCTCGGCCGGTATTCTTGTCCTGTTCTCCCTGTATCTCGGCTTGTATTTCGGTCTCTTTGGAGCGGTTTTCGCGCTCCTGCGGCACCATGCAGGAGACAGGGTCGCGCTGCTGCTTACACCCTGTCTCTGGGTAGCGGTTGAGCTTGCGCGCACGCAGATCACAGGCTTTCCCTGGGATCTGCTGGGCTACACGCAGGTGGATAACTCGGTGCTGACGCCCCTTGCGCGGTGGACCGGCGTTATGGGGCTCTCGTTCGTGGTGGCCGCCGCGAATGTGCTCTGGGTCTGGCCCTCCACAAACAGGAGGCGCGTGTTAGGTCCGCTGCTGGCCTGCTGCCTGCTGGGAGTTAGCTGGGCGGGCAGCGCTTACCCAGCGCCCCCGGCTGCGGCGAGCGCCAGTGCGGTCCTGCTGCAGGAGAACCTAAGCGTCGGCGCAGAGTCAGCCGAGGCCCGGGAAAGCCAAGACGCGATGCTGAGAAGCTTTGCTGCGCTGACCGCTCACCCCAGGGAAACTGGGGAGTTAGCGAGGCTGGGACGGGGGACGGGGCAGGGCGCGCCGCCTCCCGATTTGCTCGCCTGGCCGGAGGCGCCTACGAATTTCGCGGATGCGGACCCTGCGCTGCGAGCGGCTCTGGGTGCGGTGACACGGTCCGCGGGAGCGCCCCTGATTGCGGACGCCGTTGGCGTGGGCACCGCTCCCAATGCGACGGGCCGCTACGACGAATATGTCTCCGCCAGCTTCTATCTCCCGGATGGAACCTATGCGGGACGTTACGACAAAATGCACCTGGTCCCGTTTGGCGAATACACGCCGTACAAACGATTGTTCTTCTTCGCGGGGCATCTTCTGGATGGATTGAACTTCATTCCCGGAACGCAGCGGCGATTATTCAGCGTGAAGGGTCATCGTTTCGGCGTATTCATCTGCTATGAATCGATCTTTGGCAATGAGGTGCGCGAGTTTGCCCGGAGCGGTGCGCAGGTCCTGGTCAACCTTTCCGACGACGGCTGGTATGGCGATACGAGCGCGCCGTGGGAACACCTGGATATGGCACGCATGCGCGCCATTGAGAACGAGCGCTGGCTGCTGCGCGATACCAACACGGGACTTACCGCCTCGATCGATCCGGAGGGCCGTATCGTTGCCGCACTGCCGCGTCATGTGCGTGACGCCCTGGAAGTGCCGTTTGATTACCGAAATGAGTTGACCTTTTATACGCGGCACGGGGACTGGCTGGGATGGCTATGCGCCATTGTTGTCCTTGGATGGCTGGCGGGCAGCTACCTGCAGGAACGATATCCCGCGACGGGGCCGACCGAAAGGTAGACTGGAAGCATGTTGGATGACTTGGAATATGCTTACTCCCCGATCCGCGAGAAGGTGCGTGATCTGCGGGAGTATCTTTGACTCGGCCCGCCTGAAGACGGAACTGGCCCGTGTAGAAACAAAGATCGCCGATCCGGCGGTATGGGTGGACGCCGCGAGATCGCAGCCCCTGATGCGAGAGCGCAAACGACTCGAGGAGCAGCTTGGCTATGACACCGATCTGGCGCGCCGCATGGGAGATATCGAGACCTATTTCGACCTGATGCGCGAGGGTGAGGGAAGCGTCGAGGACGACCTAAAACGAGAGATTGAATCCCTGAGCACCTACACCGAGCAGTTGGAATCGCGCACCATGCTCAGTGAGGACAATGATGGATTGAACGCGATTGTGACGGTGCACCCGGGGGCGGGTGGTACGGAGTCGCAGGACTGGGCCGAGATGCTGATGCGCATGTATCTGCGCTGGGCCGAGCGCGGGGGGTTTAAGACCGAGATCAACGAGATACAGGACGGGGACGAGGCGGGCATCAAGTCCGCCACGTTCACGATTACGGGGGAGTATGCCTTTGGCCTGCTGCAGGGCGAGACGGGTGTGCACCGCCTGGTGCGGATCTCGCCGTTTGACCAGGCCAAGCGGCGGCACACGAGCTTTGCCTCTGCGTTTGTGTCCCCGGAGATCGATGATTCGATCGTGATCGACATCAAGCCGGACGACCTGCGGATTGACACCTACCGCTCAGGTGGTAAGGGCGGACAGCATGTGAACACGACGGACTCCGCGGTGCGGATTACGCATCTGCCGACGGGCATTGTGGCGGGGTGCCAGAACGAGCGCTCGCAGCATAAGAACAAGGAGCGCGCGATGAAGATGCTGCGGTCGCGACTGTATGAGTACGAGCTGGACAAGAAGCGCGCAATCAGCCGCAAGCTGGAAGACAGCAAGCTGGAGATTAACTTCGGATCGCAGATTCGGAGTTACGTGCTGCAGCCGTATCGTATGGCCAAGGATCTGCGGACGCGGGTTGAAGTCGGCGATGTGGACCGCGTGCTGGATGGCGACCTGGAGCCGTTTATTCGTGGGTATTTGCGGATGCGGCGTGAGGGTGGTGTGCCGGCGGCGGTGGTTGACGACGAGTAGGATGTGGGGAGATGGCGGGGGTGCGCGATGGCAGCAGCTTTAGCGGTGACGTTTCCCGAACTGAGGATGACGGAGGGGGAGTACCTGCGTTCGGAGTTTGAACCCGCGGCGGAGTTCGTGGACGGCGTGATCGAGGAGCGCCCGATGGGAGAGTTCGACCACAGTACATGGCAGGAGGCCCTGCAAGCCTGGTTTCGCGCCCACTACCCTGAGTGGAACCTGCGGGCACGGCCTGAGCTGCGGGTCCATGTGAGCCCAACGCGGTATCGCATACCGGACGTGACGGTGATGTCCATGGATGCCCCTGTGGAGCAGGTTTTGGTGACGCCGCCCGTCGCCGTATTCGAGGTGTTGTCTCCCGATGACACCGTCCGCCGCATGCTGGTGAAGCTCGCGGACTACGAGCGCATGGGGATACGGAACATCTTCGTTATAGATCCAGATGGCCCGGTTTTCTTTCAATTTCGTGACGGGAAGCTGGGACCTGCCGAGGGGAAGACCGACCTGCAAGGCTCTGCGGGCGTGGTGGACTGGAAGGCGATCCAGGAGCTGTTTTACTAGGCTGCGTCCGGAGTGTCGGGTGGGTGTGCTACCTGCTTTACTCGCCCTTGCTGGCTAGCCAGCGATGCAGCGCGCTGATGTGCAGGTTGAGGGC
>CAXTGE010000101.1:0-3798 GCA_964243645.1 uncultured Acidobacteriaceae bacterium
GTGCCGTCGCGTTCGTCGAAAAAGCTGGCGTGTCCTGGGGTATGGCCGGGAGTGGTAAGGGTGCGGAGAGAGCCGAAGAGCTCGCCGTCGGCGAGCAGGTGCGTGGGCCTGGTAACTGTGCCGGGCAGACTGCCCTTGACCTTGCCCTGCGGCTCGCCCGGCTCCAGCGACTTATCCGGTGGTTTTTGCAAGAGGCGGGCGTCGCGCGTGGTGATGGCAAGGTCAACTCTGCCTCCACCCTGCCCCAGGTCACGTGATAGTTCGTCCACAGAACCCACATGATCCCCGTGCGCGTGGGTGAGCAGGATGCGAGAGATCGGTTGGGTGCCGATGGTATGCGCGGAGGAGACGATCCCCTTGCCGGTACCTCCGATGCAGGTGTCGATAAGGGTAAAGCCGTCCGATTCGCGAACGAGATAACAGTTGAGCAAACCCAGACGGGTGAGCTGATGGGCGTGCGCGCCGAGGGGACTGACCTTCATGCGGTGCGGTATCTCCTGGTGTTCGGGTACGTTGGATGCGGTAAAGCGCTAGAGTGCCCCATGATGGGACGGATGACGAGGTGAAATTGACCCGGTTGTGGTTAACACGCATTTGGGCGAAACAATTAAAGTAAGGAGATGCAGGCGAAGCCGAATGCGGCAATTGAGCGGATCCTGAAGTTTTCCTTGCTGCTCACCTTTCTGTACGTCCTCGCGACGTTCGTCTTCGGCGTGCGCGCCCATTCGCTGGCGCTGATCTCAGAGGCAGGGCACAATGTATCGGATTTTGCCGCGCTGGGATTAAGTTTCGTCGCCGTGTGGCTGCAGGGACGGCCGGCCTCCGACACACGGACCTTTGGATACCAGCGGGCCGGTGTGCTGGCCGGGTTTGTGAACGCGCTCAGCCTTCTGGTGTTGGCGCTGTGGATCGGTGGGGAAGCGGTGCTGCGCCTCCTGCACCCGGTGGCCGTGGAACCGCTGCTGATGATGAAGGTCGCGGCAGCCGGTGTGGTGATGAATGGCGCGATTGCGGCTCTGCTGTGGCGTTTTTCGGGGGATGTCAACATCCGCAGCGTGTTTGTGCACATGCTCGGCGATACGGTCTCGACGGCCGCGGTGATTGTCGGTGGACTGCTGATCGCGGTGACGCATCAGCCATGGATCGATCCTTCCCTGTCGTTGATTATCGCGGCCATGATCCTGTGGAGTTCGTGGGGCATCGTGCGCGAGACGCTGCACATTCTGCTGGAGGGCACGCCCCGGTCGGTGGATCTGAAGGAGCTTCGTTCCGCGATGCGCCGTCTTCCGGGCGTGGTCGATGTGCACGATCTCCACATCTGGAGCCTAACGTCGCAAAGTCATGCGCTGGCCTGCCATGTGCGGGTGAGCGAGATGTCGGTGAGCGAGACCGAGACGCTGCTCGGGCGGATGAACCACGAGGTCCGGGATCATTTCGGGATTCATCACACGACCATTCAGCTGGAAGTGAATGGGTGTGAGGTGACGGATGGATGTTGCTCGCCACCCAAGCCCGACGTGATCGACGGACACTCGCACCATCACCATGGGCCGGGCGGACACAGCCATCATGGGCATGCGCACGCGCATTAGAAGCTACCCGCAACCCCAGCTGTTTTTACAGCTGGAGTCCGGATCTAAAAGCAGATTCCTCCGCTTCGCTACGGAATGACAAAGGTTTACGTCTTTCTTGTTGTCATCCCGTAGCGCCGCGAGGGATCCCCTGTCCGAGCGCCACTACATCTCAAGAAAAACAGCTTTAGTTAGCGGTCGGAAGCTCGGCGTGGTCGATGACCAGGGTCCTGACCGGACCTTTGGAGGGGACGAGTTTCAGGCCGAGCTGCTCCTGCAGAGCGGTGAAGAGGTCGGGTTTGGTTTCATCATCCGTGCCGGCGGTGTCGCTGCCTTTGGTAAGTACCTCCTCCGGGGTGTATTCAAGGAGGAAATCGTAGTGGCCGGTGAGGCCCGTTTTGTCGTTGACGGTTTTACCGACCATGTAGCCGAGTTGCTGTGCCAGCGTGCTGGTGGGGTAGTCGTAGACTTCCAGACGGCCGGGGCCGAAGGTCATGCCCCCGCGGCGTTTGGGGGTGCTCTTGCTGGATTCGGGTGCGTCCGAGGAATCTGCTTTGGGTGGTGGGGGCGCCAGCTTCATGCGTGTGCCGCTTTTGACCACAACGAGATCGTAGGTGGGAAGAATCTTCGTCTCTACATGAGCCTGAAGATGAAAGCGGTCGGCGAGCAGGGCGCGGAGCAAGGTCTCCCGCTGTTCTTCGGTGAGCTTTACAGGCTTGCCGTCGTCGCCGGGAAGGAGCTTGGCCGAGATGTCGAAGCCTTTGTTGTAGACCCAGGCGGGTCCTCCGGAGACCAGGTCCATTTTGATCTGAAAGGCAGAGGAAGCAAGGTTGTTGAGGGGTACATTCGCGTTGGTGATGCCATCCGGCGTGAAGCGCCACATCATGCCGCCGTCGTCGGCGTTGTGCTCGTGGATGGAGACGATATCGTAGCCAACGGGGGTCTGGATCGCGGCCGCGGTCCCTGAAGTCTGGCAGAAGGCCGTCGTCAGGAGGCAGAGGCTAAGGATAAGGGGTGTCCAGAGCTGGATGCGCATGCGAAGCTCCTCTGCAGTCGGTGCGTCTGTGTTGCAGATGAGGGTATCGTGCCAGGAGAAGCCGCGCTAAGCAAAAGGCGCTCCTTTTGGAGGAGCGCCTTTGATGGTGAGTTGGAGATGGGCTAGATCAGTTGGGCGTCGAGGGAGATCTCAGCGGCTTTGAGGAGGCGGGAGATGGGGCAGCTCTCCTTGGCCTTGGTGGCGAGTTCGTCGAACTGCGCCTTCTCAATGCCGGGGACGCGGGCGCGGGTTTTGAGATGGATTTTGGTGACCGTGGGGCCGTCGTCGGTCTTCTCCATGGTGACGGCGGCGGTGGTGTCGAGCTGCTGTGGGGGTTTGTCGACGGAGCTGAGTTGACCACTGAGCGCCATGGTGAAGCAGCCTGCGTGGGCCGCGGCGATGAGCTCTTCAGGGTTGGTGCCCTGGCCGTTCTCGAAGCGAGTGCTGAAGCTGTACTGGGTCTCGTGCAGGACCCCGCTCTGGGTGTTGATGATGCCTTTACCGTCCTTGAGGCCGCCCTGCCAAATGGCCTGTGCGCTGCGATCCATGTGTTCACTCCTTGCGGGCGCGATTTGGCGTCGCGCTGCCGATGGTGAGATGCGTGAGACGGCTGGCGGGGTTGAAAGACCAACGCAAAGGGCGCTACGGACGCGAAGGTACGCCACGGAGCAGAGGGAGTTTTGTGGTGGCCCGTAAGTCGGTCTTCTAACTTCTCCGACAATGCCCGGAAGGTGCGATGGTCCTTCCCTGAAAGGGATGGGAGACTGCAGAGGCCTTTACGAAGTGTGGCTCGCTGAACTGGGCAGTTGCCTGAGGAGAAAAGTTTCGCCCAAAAGCGAAACGCCTCGGGGCGGCAACCCCGAGGCGATTCTTTGTAAAGGAGGTACGTTCTATTGCAACCCCTACGGGTTCGCTCTAGGCGGTTTTCACTACAGGTCCCGGGAGAAGTTCTCCTATTCCTGCTCGTGAAAGCTGTTGAAGTGCTGCTCCACTGGCACTTCTAACTTACAAATCCCTCTGGGTGGACCACAACCATCCAGAGGACCCTTCCTTTGATGCGGCTTGACGAGGCAGCGAAGACCCACACCGTCGTAAGGAAGTACGTGAACTACTGAAGATAGATTCGGGCAGGAGACGGTGGATGTCAACGGTCCTGTAGTAACCGATTTGGGGGAGATTGGTTCCAGGCCG
>CAXTGE010000101.1:3898-6913 GCA_964243645.1 uncultured Acidobacteriaceae bacterium
TTTGGTCGGCCAAGAGACGGTCAGGTGTTGTGGAGCCAGAGGAAGCGGGCGAGGAAGAGGGTGGCGAGCAGGTAGAGCATCCAGTGCTCCCTGCGGGCGCGGCCGGTGGCGAGCTCGAGGGCGGCGAAGCTGATGATGCCGAAGCTGAGGCCGGTGGCGATCGAGTAGGTGAGCGGGATGGTAATGAGCGTGAGGAAGGCGGGGATGGCGATGCGGGGCTCGTCCCAGTCGATGCGGGCGGCACCTGCGACCATGAGCGCGCCGACGAGGATAAGCGCGGGGGCCGTGGCGAAGGCGGGAATGGCCCCGACAACGGGAGCGACAAAGAGGGAGAGCAGGAAAAGCAGGCCGGTGACGATGGCGGCGACGCCGGTACGGCCGCCGGCAGCGACACCCGAGGCGCTTTCGACGTAGCTGGTGACGGTGGAAGTGCCGGCGAGTGAGCCGACGAGGGTGGCCGTGGCGTCGGCGAAGAAGATGCGACCGAGGCGGGGGATGGTGCCGGCTTCGGGGCCTGTCTGGACGAGGAGGCCGGCGCGTTCGGTGACGGCGACCAGGGTGCCGATGTTGTCGAAGAGATCGACGAAGAGAAAGACGAAGATGATTTCGAGCGCGTTGAGGTGGAGGGCACCGCGGATATCGAGATGGAAGGCCGTGGAGCGGATGGCCAAGGGGTTGAGGGTGGCGGGTTGCCAGTGGACCTGGTGGAAGACGATGCCGACGAGCAGCGTACCGAGCACGCCCAGAAGCATGGCGGCGCGGACGCGCAGGGCCTGCAGGATCGCTATGAGCGCGATGCCGAAGACGGCGAGCAGGGTCGAGGGCTTGTGGAGGTCGCCGAGGGTGACCGTGGTGGCGGGGCTAGGGACGACCAGGCCGGCGTTGCGCAGGCCGATAAAGGCGATGAAGAGGCCGATGCCCCCGGCAACGGCCGCGTGCAGTTGGTACGGGATGGCCGCGAGCAGGCGCTGGCGGATGCCGCCGAGGGTCGATAAAAGGAAGATAACGCCGGAGAGAAACACGGCACCGAGCGCGGTGGGCCAGGGTATGCCCATGCCCTTCACCACGGTGTAGGTGAAGTAGGCGTTGAGGCCCATGCCTGGGGCCAAGGCGAGAGGGTAGTTGGCGAGGGCGCCCATCAGGATGGAGCCGAAGGCTGCGCAAAGGCAGGTGGCGACGGTGACCGCGGCGACCGGCATACCGGTTTCGGAGAGGATGGAGGGGTTGACGAAGATGATGTAGGCCATGGTGACGAAGGTCGTCAGGCCGGCGAGCGTCTCGGTGCGCCAGGTGGTGTTTTGTTCGGCGAAGCCGAAGTACAGTTCCAGACGGCGGCGCATGGGGGGCTCCGTGGTGAGCGGGGTTGGGAGTGAGGAGTGAGGAGTTAGGCTCGTGCCTTTGGCGCTCGCGCTGCGAGATACAGGGTTCCTCGGCTGCGCGCTTGGCTCGGGATGACAGGTTCAGTGCGCGTCGTTAGGTTCGGGTGTGGCCTGAGGTTTGGGTGTGGCCTGGCACACGCAGTCGTGAACGGCGGAGGGGCGGTCTTCACGAACTACGCAGGCGTAGGCGGGCCAGAGCTGTGCTAGACCCAGGGCGTAGAGGCCGACATCGCCGGGGTAGAAGTGTTGGCGAAAGAGGGTGCTTTTCACGGACTGGCCGTTCTTGTCCGCGGCCAATGCGTCGGCGAGCTTCGCAGCCGAAGCGGCGGAGAAGTCCGGCAGGCCGTAGGCGGTGGTGAAGCGGTAGGCCTCGGTCCAGGGTGGGGTGGAGCCTTCAGGGCCGGGGGAGACGAACGTGCGCCAATCCTTCAGCACGGCCGTGCGTGGGTCCACCGAGGCGACCAGGAAGGCGGGGTGATTGCCGAAGAAGGGTGTGACCGAGGGCACGAGTTTCGCGGGGATGGTGGCACCGGAGCCTGCGCGGCGGAGGAGACGGAACTCGTCCATGTGGGTGTGGCCGAACAGGGTGAGGCGGACGATGTCGGCGTAGTCGAGCAGGGCGTCCGCGAGGCTTGTGTCGGCGAGAAACGGACGGGGTTCCGCGCTGCAGAGCCCGGCGGGCTGGAGCAGGTAGCGCCGGAAGGACGTGTAGGCATCGACCCCGGTCGGCATGTGGGCCATGAGCCAAACGTGCTGGTTTTGCGCGCGGGCCTCGGCGAGTTGGGTGCGAAGCCAGTCGATCTGGGCTTTCTGCGGGGCACGGTCGGCGGCGGCGGCACAGGTATTGAACTGGCGGCCCTCGAAGATGTCCTGAAGGACGATGAGCCGGGTGTGGACGATGGGGGCGGGGAGCAGGACGCTGTAGTCGCCCTCGGGGGTGGCGTTGGCCGGGTTGTGACCCTGGTTGCTGTCTGGATTGCTGCCCGGGCCGTTGCCCGCACGATTGCCCGCTGCGAGGGCGAGGCTCGCGGCGGTGTTTTTGAGGTAGGTGTCGCCTGCGGTCTCGCGGTAGTCCTCGCAGCCCGAGTCGTTGTTGCCCAGGGCGCCGTAGACGGGGACGCGTGGAAAGCCTCCACGGATCTGCAGCAGGACGAAGGCGACGGTCTTGGCCGCAAAGGCGGAGAGGTCCTCCGGCGTGGAGCCCGGGGCAAGATGCGCGAAGCGGCAGGGAAAGTCGTGCGCGAGCAGGTCGCCGGAGACGGTGAGGAACGTGGGATGGGGTTCGGCGTCGTGTGCCGCGATGAGGCTGGTCTTCAGAAGCGGCCAGGCGGTGTCCAGGGCTCGGGTGTGGCAGTCGGCCTGGAGCGCCTGCAGATCGGCGGCCTGCGTCGGGGAGGGCGGCGCGGCGAGGATGCCGGCCCAGCCTTCGACCGGAGCGGTCCGGAGTCCCTGCAGCTTGGCGGGATCATGGAAGGGATCGAAGTGTATGTCCGACAGCATGACGACGGGTGCCGTCCGCTGTGCGTGAGCGATGAGGCAAGGCAGGGAGAGAAGCAGGAAAAGGCAGGCGCGCAGGGAGAACCGCGAAGGCATGGGTTGAGTGTAGTGGGATCGTTTGTTTGCCTCGAGGGGTGGG
>CAXTGE010000101.1:7013-10457 GCA_964243645.1 uncultured Acidobacteriaceae bacterium
TGGGGAAGCCAAAAGCGCTCGCGTGGGGAAGCAAAAGCGCTCACGTGGAGGGTTGCCAAGGGGATGCGAAGGACGCGACGGTTGCAGCGCGGTGTGTGTTGAGGGAGAACAGCTCTAGAATGGGGAGGTCAGCTTCTCCAAGGAATCTTCCATGAGCACAGTTACAAACGATGCCCTCGCCCAACTTGAACTTGCCGCGCACACCGCGGGACTCGTGTTACAGCCGCTGGATCCGGGTGTCAGCTTCAGCGGGGAACCGACCTCGCGTTTCAGCATGAGCCTGGCCGCGAACCCGGAGAAGGTCCTGCCCCTGGAATTAGGGCAGGAGTTCGACGCGGCCGATCCGCGGTATGCGGGGGAGCTGGGCACGTTCTTCAACGAGACGGCCAAGCGGCTCCGGAACCCGCGCCCGGACTGTGCGCTAACTATGCTGGGATTGCCGGTGTCGTTCGGAAAATTCGTGTGGCCGTTCCATGGGTCGACCAGCGGGGCGGACACGTTTATCGTGCACGGCGAGATCCGGCTGGAGACGGGCGAGGAGGCGATTCTGCATGCAAAGGTGTCGGCTTCCTTGACGCAGACCTTTGCCGAGATTATCGCGGCGCTGGAACAGCCGTTTGCCGAGGATTTTATCTACAACGCCGTGCGCAAGACGCTGGACCAAGGGCAGCTGGAGCTGGTGAAGAGCGGCAATCGCCAGCCGGTACCGGTGACGACGCGGTACTACTCGGCCAAGCAGAAGCGTTTCGTGTTCAACGACACGGATGCGGGGCAGCGGGAGCAGTTTCTTGCCGGGCATGTGTACTGGATGAGCCATGCCCTGGGCGCGGGCGCGCCGGTGTGGGTGGCCGACCCTCGCGATGCGCAGTACCTGAACACGACGGCGGAAGAGATGCAGTCAGCGGCGAAGAAGCTGGCCGCGGATGGTGGCATCATGCTGTCAGACGACGGAGAATGGGCGACGGCCACGGCCAAGCTGATCGGCGAGCGCGAGGTATATGAGGCCGAGGTGGCCGAGGCGCTGGCGTTCATCAAGCCTACGTTTAATGAGGATATGCGTGGTGGTTTGACGAATATGTAACGGTTGGGGTCCGTGATGGAACTGAGCATGAACCGTTCGTGTTGGCGTGCCTCGGCATTGTCTGACACGAACGGTTTTGCTTGTTTGTGGTGCCTTGGTCTGAGTCCATTGCCGCGTGACTGGTTCCAGAGACGGCACCGACTCCACGCCAAGGGCAGATGTCGCCTACGACCGCGTGCCTGGCTTCACCGCGTAGATTTTTACGCTGGCCGCGGCCTCATTTACGTTGAAGGTTGCCAATAAGGACGACAGATCCTCATGCAGCGAGGATGCGCTGGGTACAGGTGGGCAGCACGCCTCCGCGATCAAAGGGAACGGGCTGACCTGCTCCATGGCAGGAGAGCAGCAACCGGCCTGGTTCTCGACTTTTTTATACGCATTCAGATCTGCCCCAGTATCGAGAATCTCCACGTATTCAAAGCCTGCCTTTTGCAGTTCCTCGCGATAGGTCTCAATGCGTATGGCGCCACCAATGCAGCCGACATAAGCTGCAAGGCTTGACGCCACCGCCTCCGGCAATTGACCTTTCAGCGCGATGTCGCTCACCGCAAGCCGTCCCCCAGGTTTCAGCACACGGGCAATTTCACGGAAGACGGCGGGCTTGTCCGGCGCGAGATTGATGACGCAGTTCGAGAGGACGCAATCGACCGAAGCGTCCGGAAGCGGGAGCTGGTCGATGTGTGCAAGATGAAACTCGACATTGGTGTAGCCGCCACGCTCGGCGTTCGCCTTCGCGCGCTCGATCATGGAAGGGGTCATATCGATGCCGATGGCTTTACCGGTTGCCCCAACCTGCCCGGAGGCCAGAAACACATCCAGGCCGCCACCTGACCCTAGATCTACCACCACCTCGCCGAGGCGAAGATGGGCCGTTGCTGTGGGATTGCCGCAGGAAAGGCCCATGTTGGCCTCGGCGGGGATCGAGGTTAGCTCCTCGGCGCTGTAACCGAAGGCTTCAGCCACGGCTTTGACTCCGGCGTGATCGCTTGAAAGCGTGCTCTCAGCAACGGCACCGTATTTGGACCTCACCGAATCCAACAATTGCTCCGACATCATATCCCCTCCATACATCTGCTTAAGCAAATATATGCATTGTCCTCCTATACGTCAATGCATATATGTAAATCATGGCTGGAAAGCAGATGTATAACGTGGAGCGGTTCTTTCAGGCGCTTGGGGACAGCACACGGCTTCGACTCCTGAATCTGATTAGCGACCAGGAGGTTTGTGTCTGCTATTTCGTAGAGATTCTAGGCGGCCCTCAAATCGAAGATCTCAAGGCACCTGGCTTATCTTCGCAGCGCCGGGATTGCCGAAGCCCGGCGCGCAGGCAAGTGGATGCACTACCGCATCGTGATGCCGCCACACAGCGGAGCAGCGCAGACATTGCGGCAGACACTCCAATGGGTGAAGGACGAGAAGCAGATGCAGGCGGACCGTGCCCGCCTGCGCAAGGCTTGCTGCTCTTCCACGAAATACGCCCTGCCGGACGGGGCCCCGCAACCAACACCAATCGGTATGACCGGGGAGGTTTGCGGATCGGGGACCAGCTCCGGAGGTGGACCTGTGAGAAGTGCGGTATCTAAAGCTGTTCTCCTGTAGCGGTGGCTTCCGTTGACCCGTTCAGGCCAGTTTTTTGGGGAAAACTGGCCTGAACTGCGTCGGCTCACTACCCCGCCTGCAGGAGAACAGCTTTAAGCGTCCCCGAGAACAGCGATCCAGTGAGCGATGTCTTCTGTGCGGGCGGTTTCGGGGAAGGTGAGGTGACCGAGCTTGCGGCCGGGGCGGGGGTCCTTGCCATAGTCGTGGCGGTAGAGGTCGGGGTAGCGGGCGGTCTGCTCGGCCGTGGGCATGGTGCCGATGCAATTGAGCATCACCGTGTGTCGGCTGGATGTGGGGCCGAGGGGCAGGCCGAGCAGGGCACGAAGATGGTTTTCGAACTGCGAGGTCCCGGAGCCTTCGATGGTCCAGTGGCCGGAGTTGTGGACGCGCGGGGCCATCTCGTTGGCGATGAGCTTGCCATTGAGTGAGAAGAACTCGACGGCGAGGACGCCGATGTAGTCGAGACGCGTGAGGAGCTCGCGGAGGTAGCGCTCTGCGGTGGGCTGCAGGTCGGAGTGGTCGCACGGGGCTACCGAGATGCGGAGGATGCCGGCGCGGTGGTGGTTTTCGGTGAGCGGGTAGAAGACGATGTCGCCGTCCGTGTTGCGGGCGGCGATGAGGGAGACCTCGGAGGTGAAGGGCACCATGCCTTCGAGGATGCACGGGACTTCGCCGACTTCGATCCAGGCGGTGGCGGCTTCGTCGGCGTGCGCGAGGCGGACCTGGCCTTTGCCGTCGTAGCCCATGCGGCGGGTTTTGAG
>CAXTGE010000102.1:0-10309 GCA_964243645.1 uncultured Acidobacteriaceae bacterium
GACACGCCGAGCGCCACAATCTCGACTTCTTATTCCAGGCCTATACCGACGATCGATTCAACGACCTGGAGGCGAATCGTTTTGACCTGCTGCTGGACGCTGCATTCAGGGCGCTGCCGGCGACGCTGAAAAGTGAAGTGCTGTTCGAAGAGGAGCTCGTCTGTGCAGTCGCCAAGGAAAGCCCGTACAGAAAGAAGCTCTCGCTCACGCAATACCTTGCCGCGGAGCACGTCTGCATCAGCGTGTTGGAAAACCAGCAGGCTGTTCCCGATCTTGCGTTGACCAAAGTTGGCGCGGTGCGGCGATGCGCTTTCACTCTCCCTTACTTCAGTGTCGGTCTGCACATGGTTGCAGGAACCTCGCTCATCGCAACCTTGCCCCGGAAGCTGGCCGAGAGTCTCGTCAACCCTACGCAAACAAGATTGGTGTCGGCCCCAGCTGAGCTTGGGCGCTTTCGTTACCTCATGATCTGGCATTCCCGTCAGGATCTGGATGTTCGCCATCTTTGGTTGCGACAGGCGATGCGAGAGGCAACGACGTGGAAGTAGTCCTGCCCTGCCTGTGCGGTCGAGCGTCAGCATGTAAGAGGGATCTCAAGCCGATCTGGCCTATTTCCCACGATGCGAGGTGGCAGGGCGAAATTGGATTCAGGATCTCTTCCCTCGCCGAACGCCTTTCGCTCGCGACGAAGTTTCTTCCTGGATGGGCGGAACATCAGTACGAAGGCTGCTCAGGAAGGCTTTCACGCCTCGTTCCAATCCACCCTGGGGTCCGGATGCTCCAAACGCACCGGAGTATTCGAGAGTGGCGTAGCCATGCAGGAAAGACCAGGTCGCGACTGCGGCAGCGGTGTCGTCGGGCTGTCCGGAGATGCCGCTTGCGGCATCTAGCAGCAGATCCCAGACGGCCTTTCCCGCTTTCGATCCGTACGTTCCGGGAAGGCGGTTCTGCACGATCAGCGAATAGAGCGAAAAGCGTTCGCGCGCGAAACGCAGATAGGCGTCCACCGTTGCCCGGAACCTGGTGTCCGGGTCGGGGCTTTCGGATGCAGTCTGCAACTCGGCCCGCATGACGTTGAGTACCTCCTCCGCGACGGCAACTTCGAGTGCTTCCTTGTGCGGGAAGTAGCGATACAGACTGGGAGCTTTCACGCCAAGCGCGAACGCAACGGCTCGCAACGAGAGACCATCGGCATTACCTTGTTCCACCAGTCGAATCGCCGTTTTCAGGATGTCAGCTGACGAAAGGAGCTTGGGATAGGCCATTGCTTACATTGTAAGTCTTGACATGTGACTGATTAAGGCTTACGTTGTAAGTCATTGGGCAGGCGTCGTCAGCAGATGGGGTCCAAAGGAGCGGAAATGCAATTCATCGTCGGAGTTGTTGTGTTCGTTGTAGTGGTGGGACTAGTGGATCGTCGTCTTCCTTGGCCATCCGCGCGTCACCACGAGGTCACCGAATGATCGCCGGCCACTTTGGTTTTGCCGCGATGGTTAAGTCCCGTGAGCGATCCACACCTTTATGGGCGTTGATGCTGGCGACGGTGTGGCTCGATGTCATCTTTATCCCGTTGTTCCTCGCTCATCGGGAAACGGTGCAGACGATCCATGCGGGGTATGCCGGCTCCATCATTCATGCGGACTACACTCATTCGATTGTTGGCATGTTGGCGCTGTCCGCAGCTCTGGGGGCGCTGTTCCTGCCTAAATTGGGCAAGCGAATCGCGCTGGTTATCGCGCTGGTGAGCGCGTCTCACTGGGTGCTCGATCTGGTGGTTCATCGCGCTGACATGCCTGTGCTCCCCGGAAACCTCGGCCACCTTCCCTACCTCGGCCTGGGACTTTGGAACGATCCGCGAGTGGCGGCTTGCGTGGAGCTGGTTCTCGTGGTCGCAGGCGCGATTCTGTACTGGCGCGCAGCCAGGGAGGTATCGGCGAAAGCGGGCAGAAGTGGTAGGTTGGCGTCGCTTTCCGCAGCCATGATCGCGGCATTCGGAGTTCTCGTGTTGTTCCTGGATTACACGAGTTAGAGCTGTTCTCCTGCAGGTGGGGTGCTGAGCTTGGGCAGTTCGCGCCGGTTTTCGCCTTATCGCGCACTTCTTCAGCTGGTCAAGGTCAGCTGAGTACAGCGGGCTTCAACACTTCTTCACACCACTGACTGAAGCTGGTTGGCGTCGTGTTAAGAGGCGTCCGGAGTTCAGCATTGTCTAAGCCTTTGTCTTTCGCCACCAGCATGTCCACCATGCCTTGCGCGAAAACTTCGTTCGCTCCGTGCTGGATCAGCTGAGCTTTGTAGGCCTCTGCCGGTACCTGCTGGAAACGGATAGTTCTTCCAAGCACGTCCGACATGATGGCTGCCATCTCACGGAAGGAAAGATCTTCCGGTCCGAGAACCGCAATGCCGCCTCGTCCCGCCCACGTCCTGTCGAGCAGGAATCTAGCACCCATCGCAGCGATGTCCTTGGTCGCAACCTGGGGTGTCTTGACGTCCGGACGGCTGGACGAATAGAAAGTCCCCTGATGCTTGATGCTCTGCACGTTGTTGAGCATGTTTTCCATCAGGGCAGGACACCACAAAGCGCGGTAATCAACCCCACTGTTTTCGATCTCCTGGTCCTTGGCCAGAGATGCTGTGATTGGGCCAGCTTTCTTGGAAAGTTCCGTGCCACGGCCCAACACGGAGACCCCCACGACCCTCCTTACACCCTGGCTTTTAATCGCCTTGAGTGCAGGACGAGTAAATCGCAGGTAGTAGGCCTCATCGTTGTTGTCTGCGAACGAAGGAGGCACAACCAGGAACACGCTTTCCGCACCCTCGAGCGCTTGTTCCATCACGGCTTCATCGTCCAGCGAACCGGTCACAATCTGGACCTGCTCGCGCATCTCTGGACTAAGCTTGGAGGGATCACGGACGATGACTCGCACCGCCTCATCTGCCGCAAGCAAGTGAGGAATGACCTGCGATCCAATCTTTCCAGTGGGTGTCGTTACAACGATCACGTGGCCTCCTTAGAGCTTTATGAATCGGGTACGCTACTGCGGCGTACTTCTACCAGGCGATCTCTCCGCTGGTTTCAAGGAACTTGGCAGTAACGGGTGCGTCGGAAAGGGCTACACGGACGATCTCGGCTGCACCTTCCTCTACGGTCTGAGGACCGCTGTGCCCATTCAGATCGGTGGCTGTGTACCCCGGATTGACTGAGTTGACAGCGATGTTCCCCTCTCGGAACTCGTAAGCGAGCTGGACGGTAAGCATATTGAGTGCGGCCTTGGAGGCGCAGTAGGCGAGCACCTTTACTGGAGCGAACTTCCAGTTCGGATCGGTCTGCAGGCTTACCGAGCCAAGTTCGCTCGATACGTTGATGATCTGCGCCTTTCCAGCCTCTTGAAGGAGCGGCAACATGGCCTGCGTGACCGCAACAGCACCTATAAAGTTGGTACGCATGACTGTATCCAGAGCTTCCAGGCTGACCTTGCTCGGAGGACCATCACCCTTGTTCGTGGTGCCGGCGTTGTTCACAAGGAGATCGAGTTTGCCGAAGTGCTTACGGATGATTTCAGCTGCGATTGCTATGCTCTCCTGCGCACCCAGATCGATACACACGAATTGCACGTCGAGCCCCTCCGCTTGAAGCTTTGCAGCGGCCTCTTCGCCCAATTTTTGGTCGCGCGCGGCGGCAAACACCGTCCACCCAGCCTTGGCAATCTGACGCGCCACTTCAAAGCCGATCCCCTTGTTGGCTCCGGTAATCAGGGCTACTTTCTTCGTTTTCGTCATCTTCGCTCCTTGAACAGCTCACCGTTTTATCGACGGTAACTTATAGATGATAACATTGATAACAAGGACGCAAACGTTTCACATTATTTGCGTTCTTCGGAGCTTTCCTGCCGTGCTTCTCGAACCTCAATCTTCTGCTGCCGAACCGGAGACCCTTCGCAACGACACGCGTGCGCGCGTCATCGCGGCTGCACTCTCACTGCTCAGTCGCGCAGGCCGTGACGCCGTCACCAGCCGCGCGGTCGCCGACGCGGCCGGCATCCAGGCACCCACGATTTATCGTCTTTTTGGCGATATGAGTGGTCTGCTCGACGCAATCGCCGAACATGGCTTTTCCGCATACCTTGCGAAAAAGGAACTACGCAGCCTGGGCGATGATCCAGTCGAATACCTACGCGCCGGGTGGTCTTTGCACGTCGACTTTGGGCTCTGCCATCCTGCTCTTTACAAGCTCATGTACTGCGACCCTCAGCCTGGCACGAGGTCCCCGGCCGCCGCCCGCTCCCATCGCATGCTTATGGAGCACATTCACCGCGTTGCTGTTGCCGGCCGGCTGCGGGTCAGCGAAGAGCGCGCAGCGGACCTTTTTCATGCCGCCGCCTGCGGCATTGTCCTGACCTTGCTCGCCGTGCCGGAAGCCAAGCGAGACATGGGCCTGGCAGAGATCGCCCGCGATGCCATTCTCGCCGTCATCACAACCGAAGCTCCGTCGGTCAAGGTACGCGGTACAGCAGCAGCGGCCATTTCCTTGCATGCCGTTCTTAACGAAGCCGCTTCGCTGACGCAAGGGGAACGCATACTGATCGCTGAATGGCTCGAACGCCTCGCGAATGAATAATTGGTAGCCGCAGTACCGCGCCTTCTTCCACGGTGGTGCTTGCGACGGCAGCTGCGCCTGGCTTCCCGCCGATCGAGGTGCCTACCTTCTGCTCTGGGGCGAGCGGGAACGGCACTGGCGAAAGACACGACCCACGGCACCGAGCCTCGGCAGCGCAGCTGGCCACGCGCTACCTGCCCGGCGTCGCACTAGGTGCAGCGGGATGCCCTGAGGCATGCAACGAGCGCTGCGCGAGTTCCTGGGCTGAGCGGCCTTCGCTGCTGGCGTGTCTCTTCGTGATGCCGCCCTTGGGTCTCGCTCACTGTCATACTGGTTTGACATTCTTCCCAGGAGTTCTCTATGCCGCTTGCCCGCTGTGCCCTCTTCGCGCCCGGTGCTCCCCGCCTGGTCCGGTGGAGTGCCCTTGCCATCACCGCCGCGCTGCTCACCTCCGGTGGCTTTGCCCAGAAAAAGAAGTCGATGGCGACCGCCGGGGGCGAACATCCGAAGAATGTGCCCAGCTACTACGGCCCACAGCCTGCGGTGGAGACCCTTGACCTGAACATGTATGCCCGCATCCGCGCGGAGGCTTTCGGGCACGGCAAAGCCATGCAGTTCAGCGAGGCGATGATGGACGGGATCGGGCCGCGCTTGACCGGCTCACCCAACATGGCCAAGGCCAATGCCTGGACACGCGACACCATGACCGCCATTGGACTAAGCAATGCGCACCTGGAAGACTGGGGTGACTTTGGCATGGGTTGGCAGCAGATCAACACCTGGGCGCGCATGGTGGGGCCTGATCCCGAGCCGCTGTGGCTGCAGGCCGCCCCGTGGTCGCCCGCGACAAGCGGCCCGGTCACCGGCGAGGTGGTTTACCTGCCTCTGCGGGAGAGCGCGGACCTCGACAGGGTGAAGGGCAAGCTCAAGGGCAAGATCGTTCTGCTGGGACCCATGCGGCCCACGCCGGATGTAACCGAGCCGCTGTTTCATCGTTATAGCGAGGCCGAGCTGAAGGAGATGGAGAACTCCGAGCAGCTTGCGGAGCCACGCCCGTCAGCCGCCCCGGCGCAGACCCGGGAACAGCGCCTCGCACAGCGTCGCCTCCTGACGCAGCTGCGTCAGGACTTCCTGAAAACCGCAGCGCAGGAGGGCGTGCTGGCCATCATCACGCCCAGCCGCGACAGCGAAGACGGCGGCGGTACGGGCATCATCTTTGACGACAACGGCGCGGACCTGGCGCAGGCGGCCCAGAAGCCGGAGAACGCGGTGAAGATCCCCAACGCCGTGATGATGATTGAGCACTACAACCGCCTGGCCCGGATGGTGACGGCGCATGTGCCGGTGACGGTCGAAGTGAACATCGAGACGAAGTTCACCGGCGATCACGAGCACGGCTTCGATACCGTCGCCGAGATCCCGGGCACCGATCCCAAACTGAAGGACGAGGTGGTGATGGTGGGCGGCCATCTGGACAGCTGGATCTCGGGCACGGGCGCGACCGATAACGGCGCTGGCTCGGTAATGGCGATGGAAGCGATGCGCATTCTGAAGGCGCTGAACGTGCAGCCGCGCCGCACGATCCGCGTGGCATTGTGGAGCGGCGAGGAAGAGGGCCTGTTCGGCTCGCAGGGCTACGTAAAACAGCACTTCGGCACGTTCGGTGCGCCGAACCCAGCTGATCCGGCCGGAACGCCGAGCTATCTCGCACACCACGGCGCTCTCACAACGACCAAGGAGTGGGAGACCCTGGACGCCTACTACAACCTGGATAACGGCACGGGCAAGGTGCGGGGCGTGTACACGCAGGAGAACTATGCCGTGGGGCCCATCTTCAAGCAGTGGATTGCGCCGCTGGCTGACCTCGGCGTGACCACGGTCAGCTATCGGGACACCGGCGGCACAGATCACCTGAGCTACGACGCCGTAGGCCTGCCCGGCTTCCAGTTCATCCAGGACCCGATGGACTACGAGACCCGCACGCATCATTCGGACATGGACACGGTGGACCGGTTGCATGCGTTCGACCTGGAGCAGGGTGCGGTGCTGGAGGCGATCTTCCTCTACAACACGTCGCAACGCGACGCGATGATGCCGCGCAAACCCTTCCCACACCCTGAGTTGGACCGCCAACAGGGCGAGCCGATTCCCAACCTCTATCCCAACGCGCAGATTCCTGCACCGGATGCGGGTAAGCCCGATACGACGCCCGGCACGCAGACGCATTAGCACCGAGCCGCAAAGAGCAGCCCCGCGTCTTGGCGTTTGCGGCCTGCGCGGGGCTGGTTCTGGACGATTGTTTAGACGGTTTTGACGCTGAGGGCAAGCAATCTGTCCATCGCGGGCTGTTCGAGATCGGCATCCACGGAACGTGACTGGCCGTTGGGCAACGCTTCAATCTGACTACGAACCTCGTTCTGAGAGGTCAGGCCCAGCACCTCCAGGGCGGCGGCGAGACGTTCCTTGGGCAGCATAATGATCGGGCCGTCCGGGATCACAAGCTCCCATTGGTACTCGGGCTTGCTCCGGTGGTGCGTGATGGTGATGGTGTTCGTCATGCCCCGTAAGATGCCGCGATTTTGAGAGCATGAAGTGCGTTTCTGCACGGGAAAACATGGTTTGAAACACGCGGGGAGCGGAACTGGCGGAAACGTGCAGTTTCGAGGCTTCAAACAGGGTTCAGACACGTCGCCGGGCTGGGCCCTCCCTGCGGCGTGGGACGCCAAAGGCGTGATGCTCGGAGGTCTGACCTCGCTATCAGCGGCTGCAGCTTTTGTCGTAGGCTACCGTAAGCGTTTGTGCAAAACCTTGCTATAATTACTTGATCGTTGGTATCCGATCTGGTTTTTTTGGACAAGAGTTGGCTGTACGCACCCCTTCTACAACAACACCAAATTGCGTTCAGCGGTACATTACAGCAACTCTTCAAGGAAATCAGTTATGGAACAGGGCATCGTCAAGTGGTTCAACGACACCAAGGGTTTTGGATTTATCAGCCGTCAGGGCGGTGAGGACGTTTTCGTTCATCACTCCGCTATTCAGAGCAACGGTTTCCGTTCCTTGCAGGAAGGCCAGCAGGTCTCCTTCAATGTCGTTCGTGGACCCAAGGGTCTGCAGGCTGAGCGCGTACAGGTTCTGTAAGCACACGGCAAGATCGCAGAAGAAGGGCAGCCCCCTCACGGGCTGCCCTTTTTGCGTGGTCCGCCGGCTCCGGCTATAGCTGTTTCCTTACACCTGTAGTCCAGACCTAGAAGCAGATTCCTCCGCTTCGCTACGGAATGACAAAGGTTACGTCGTTCTTGTTGTCATCCCGTAGCGCAGCGAAGGGATCCCCTGTCCGAGCGCCACTATCTCTCAGGGAAAACAGCTTTAGCGGACTACGGCTTCCAGGGGAAGCCAGAGGACGAAGACTGTTCCTACGTTTTCCCGGCTGCGCACCCGGATCCGTCCGCCGTGCCGCTCGACGATGTCGCGGCTGATCCAGAGTCCCAGCCCTGTACCCCCGACCTCTTTGGTGGTGAAGAACGCCTCCCACAGGCGGTCGAGCACAGCGCGGCTCATGCCCGCGCCGCTATCCGCGACGGTGATCCTGACCGCCTCGCGGCCCGTCAAAAGGTTGGAGGCAACGGCGGCGCGCAGGATGAGCCTTGCCGTGCGACCGGCCATCGCGTCCAGGGCATTGCTGATGAGGTTGCTGAGTACCTGACGAACTTCGCCGTCGAAGCATGTGACGGGTGTGTTGGCGCGAAGCCGTTGCGTCACCTGCACGTCCCCATTGAAAAGACGTCTCCCATAGACGGCCAGCACGCTGCCGATGAGGTCTTCGACATGCAAAGCGACTGGGCGAGTGGACTGTTTGTGAAAGCGCAGGGTCTGGCTGGTGATCGCGGCGACCCGCCGGAGTTCCCCTTCCGCCTGCTCCAGATAGGCCTGCGTAGACTCGCGATCGTCGCTGCCCCGGGCAAGATACAGCAGGTTGGTGACGGCCTCCAATGGATTGTTGATCTCATGAGCCATGGAGGCGGCAAGCCGTCCCACGGCGGCCAGTTTCTCCGCCGTGCGCAGCATGTGCTCGGTCTGGCGACGCTCGGTGAGATCGAACGACTGGATGACGATGCCGAGCACGTGCCCCTCGGGGCTGATGTCCGGGATCTGCTGGGAGAGCAGGTGCCGCGGTTCGAGGGTGCCCCGTTCCGGGTTGCTCCCCGGGAGGGTGAGCTCAAACTGCTGGGCTTCCCCAGCCAGGGCGAGCCGCAGACGCGCTTCGATGACGGGAAAGGCGTCCCCCACAACGTCTTTGAGCGGCTGACCGATCAGCGCCTCCGGCTCGGTTCCAAAGAACTGCGCGTAGGCCCGATTGACGCGAATATAGCGGAACTTGGGATCGATGTAGGCGATCAGCGCGGGCATGGCATCGGTGATGGTCTGCAGCTGCGAGTCACTTCGTTCGAGCTGACGCTGGGCGTCGCGCAGGCGGGACTCGGCCTGCTTGCGCTCGGCGATATCCACGACGAAGGCGATCCCCTCGGCTTCGCTGAGCCGTTTACTCGCAACGAAGACCCAGAAACGCGAGTGATCCTTGCGGAAAAACTGCTTTTCGTAGGGGGTGACACTGCCGGTTGCCCCAAACTCCTGCAAGGCCGCGACCGTGGCCTGCTTCCACTCCGGCGGGGTGATGGATGTCCAGTGCAGATGGCCCAAGCGCACGTCATCTTGGGTGTAGCCGCTCATCCGGAGGAAGGCCTCGTTCGCGCGCAGAATGAGGCCCTCAGGGTTGAACAACAGGATGCCCACGGTGTCGATTTCCATGGAGCGTCGAAATCGCAGGGCGTCGGTAAGGACATCCGGCGCGGCCACCTCTTCGATCCGTAACGGCATGAATCCGGCTTCGGCCATAATGACGGGGCGTCATCTCCTGGGGAGAGCAAGAAGGCCTTGCTTCCGTGTGGAAGGAACGGCTGCACTCAGTGGAGGCTCTGGAAGGTGCCCCATCCCTTGCGGAGGTCCCTCTCCCAAAGCCTGAAGAAACGCGCGTTTCGTTACGGCTTGCGGTTCCGTTAAGCTGAAATGGATGTCAACCCACTTTACTCCGGAGACGATGCGTTTCCTTCGCGGCCTGAACAAGAACAACGACCGCGCGTGGTTTGAGCAACGCCGTCCTGTTTATGAACGGGCCGTCAAGGCGCCGCTGCACGCCCTGATCGAGGAGATCAATGGTGAGCTCCGTGCATTTGCTCCCGAGCACCTCCGTCCGACACACAAGATCGCGATGCGCATCTTTCGCGATACGCGCTTCAGCCCAGACAAGCGGCCGTACAAGAGCTACCTGGCTGCATGGTGGGCGCGGGAGGGTCTGCAGAAGACCTCGGCGGCGGGCTTCTTCATGCAGATCGGCCCGGCAGGTGGCTTGGTGGCGGCGGGCATCTATGCCCCGGAGCGCGAGGAGCTGCTGACCGTGCGGCGCTGGCTGGCGGAACATCACGGGCGCTACCGCGAACAGCTCCAGCCGCTGCTGCGGGCAGCGAAGAAGCAGCCAGCCATGCTGCCGATCGAGCCGAACGCCCTGACGCGCAACCCCAAATGGTTTGCCCCGGACCACCCTGCCAGTGACCTGCTGCGCGCCCGCAACTGGGGCGTGACCGCGCCGCTCACCGTCGAAGAGGCCCTGCAACCCGGTTTCGCCGCGCAGATCGTTGCCGGCTTTCGGCGTGCCGC
>CAXTGE010000103.1:0-1140 GCA_964243645.1 uncultured Acidobacteriaceae bacterium
TCACTCCTCGCGATCGACATCTTCTGTACCGCAATTGGGAAAGCGATCGCAGGCTATCTCACCGTACTGCGCGGGCTCGACCTGCTGGTCTTTACCGGAGGCATCGGGGAACACAGCGAAGCGATCCGTTCGGGGATCCTTGACCGCTTGCAGGTCTTCGGTCTCACGGGAGTCGAACACGTGACAGTGCTGCCCGCAGAGGAAGAAAGCCAGATCGCTCGTCACTGCAGGGCTCTCCTCTAAAAAGCCCTGTGATGACGATCGCTTTCTCTACAAAATCCCTGAGCGTTACAGGTACCAGGGGATATTGACGACCACGATTCGCTGATTTCCCTTAACAAGCAGAAGCAATTTAAGAATCTGAATGCGCTGATTGTGCAGGAAGTTCTCCCACCAGTGACGCACCACCAGTTCCGGCAGAAGCACCGCGACTTTGCGGCCCGGGTTGTCATCCTCCAATTTGAGGACGTAATCCATCAACGGTGACACGATCGTGCGGAAGGTGCTCTGCACGGATACCAGTTCCGGTGCCGTAATCCCATGCTCTCGGATCGGCCGCATGACCATCTCCTCCCAGACGTCGTCAAAGCCGGTCTCCGTGTCGCTTTGCACGTTCACGACTTTGACCTCCTGACTCATCAGCAGGCCGAAGCGCACCGCCTTTTCGCTGATCTTGTCCCATCGCGCTATGGGAATCACAACGATGGGCTGCTCCAGCCCTGTGAGCCGCAGAGGCGAAGGATCGGCGGTCTCAATCTTGACCCGCGTGTAGTGACGCTTGATGCCGTACATCACGGCAATGATCATGGGTACGAGGATCGCGGTGATCCACGCGCCTGACGTGAACTTCGCGACAAGAACCACAACCAGGGTAATCCCGGTCGCCACGGCTCCAAGCCCGTTCAGGGCAAGTTTGATACCTCGGTGCTTCTCATCCTTCAACTTGATCCAATGCTTCACCATCCCGGCCTGGCTCAGCGTGAACGCAAGAAAGGCACCGATGGCGTACAGGGGAATGAGTTTATCGGTGACGCCATTGAACACGATAAGCAGCAGAGCCGTGAAGCCTGTCAGCGCATAAATACCGTGGGAGAACAGCAGCCGTCGACCGCGTAGCAGAAAGACGTGCGGCATGTAATC
>CAXTGE010000103.1:1240-6468 GCA_964243645.1 uncultured Acidobacteriaceae bacterium
TTGAATGCTGTGACTCCGTTGGACACCGCTTCCACACCCGTCATTGCCGCGCATCCGCTGGCAAAGGCCTTCAGCAAAAGCCACACCGTCAGGTACTTCATCGTGGCCGGCAGGGCAGGTGGCGGAGCGGCTACAGGAACAGGATGGCCATGCGTGGCGACCGAGTGCACTACGCCCACAAGTACCGTGGCGAGCAGCGTCCCGACGAAGAGAAAGGTCGGCAGCATGAACACAAAACCGGATTCCTTTACCCCTCGAAGATTCACGGTCACGATAAGCACGAGAATCACCAGGCACAATGCCAGCTGATGAGGGTGCAGGGAGGGTACCGCGCTGACCAACGCCGTCACCCCGGCGGAGATACCCACCGCCGCCGTCAGGATGTAATCGATCATCAGGGCCGCCGCCGCGAGCAGGCCGGCGTTGTCGCCCAGATTTTCACTCGCCACAGTGAAGGAGCCGCCCCCGTTCGGGTAGGCCTCGATCGTCTGGCGATAGCTGAAGTAGAGGATCGTAAGCAGCACCAGAATGGCCGAAAAGATCGGGATCAGGTGCTGTTGTACCCCGATCAAACCGAGCGGAATCAGCAGCGACATCGCCTGTTCCGGTCCGTAGGCGGCGCTGGTCAGGCCGTCGAGACCGAAGATTGGGATACCGGCCGCTACGCCTATGTGCTCGTTCTGGGCATCGCTGGTGGCTAGTGGCTTCCCAAGAAGAATATTCGAAACGTTCATGCTGAATGGGCCCTCGTGGCGGGGCCTTGTGTCTCCATGCCCAAATCCATATTAGACAACAGCGATTTGTAAAGATTCCGTAAGTACGCCACCGGCGATCGTTGGACCGCTACGTCCATGAAAATATGCCCTGAGTGAGTTCGCCCTGAACTAAGGACGCCACAGATCGATAGCATCCCCCTTGCCTGTCTGCGTGCTTCGCGGCACCTTCTCGCCCGCACCGGGCCCCTGCCGAGACATGGGCCCGCCATAGTCAGATGTACCTATCTGGAGCGGCGCTTGCTTGGCCTCGAACTCCGCCAGCGCATCCTCTCCAAGGGCCTTCTGCTCGGCCTCTTTCAGGTGCACCTCGTGCAGGTCCAGGCTGTCCACTGCCACCCTGACGCGGCCTGCCGCGCGGTAGCGCTCCTCCGCGATCATCGACTCAAGACGGTTCAGGTTGTCCCCCGACCCTCCGATGTTGGTGACCATACCGGAGGCCATCTCCGTGATCTCCGCCATCGCTCGCTTCATCTTCATGTCGCTGATGCCGGACTTCAGTGCCTCAATCTTGGACCGTGTAATCGACACCGCCACGTCTCGCGCCCGGACAAGCTCCTTGTACGTCACCTCGGACTGATCGAGCTGCTTGCGATTCTCCTCCAGCTCACGCTCAATGGTCTTCAGCCGCAGGGCATACTGGCCGGCCACATCCCGCCGGTTCAGCTTCAGGTTGGCGCCCACCTTGGCGCGCAGCTCGGTTTCGTCCGTCTCCAGCTTGCGCACCTGACCGATCAGCCGTTCCACCAGTCCCGCATGCGAGGCCAAGCCCACGTTGAACTTGCCCACCTGCTTGCGCAGGTTTTCCTGTTCCACCTCGAGCAGCGCTTCTGGATTGCGTCGCTCCGCTTTGGAAAGAAACAAGCCGAAAAAGCCTTTGACCAGGTTGCCCGCCCGACGGAACATGCACGCTCCTTAAACACACCCTACGCCCTACGTTACAAGACGCCCTTTTGTTCTGTGCGCAAAGAAAACCAAAGTGACTAACGATATTCCCGAAGACGAGGGGCAAAGCCAAGCACGACCAGCGCGGCAATGGCGGCAACCGCGGCACCTGTCTCAAATTCCGCTCCCCGGCTCGCCGCTAGTTCCTGCGACATGCCATCCTCGAAGGCTGCTTGACCCATCGTTGAAGCAGCCGCCACGGTTTCCTCAAACTGCAGCAACGTCCCCTGCGCCTGGCCTGCTCCTCGCCCTGCATAGAGCTGAACTCCCTGTTCACGGGATTCAGCACCCTGCAGGTGGCGAGCCCGGATAGCAAGGGAGATGTACTTCTCCCACAGCGGAAGCGCCTTGAGCATCGTTTCACGCTCATCGGAGAACTGCTTCCTACTAATCTCTGTAGCGAGCAGGCCCGAGAATCCGTCCACCGAATGTCCCTCCCGAAGGGCAGCCACTAATTGCTCGGTCGTGAGTTCGGCAGGCGTGCTCGCCACAAGCGCGGCGTCCTGGGTGAACGTTCTCTCGGCCAGACCCCCATGAACGCGATCCAGGAAATAACGGCCCTCCTCAAGATCAGCCGCGTACGCCAGCTCACGGACTTGCCATAACGTATGAACGGAGGCAAATGGATCCCCCTCAGCCAGCGTAAGCTCCCGTTGAGAGCTCGCCAGCACGGACAGAAGGTGCACCCCCAAAAGAGTCGTCAAAGCGGTCGCTCCCAGCAGCGGCAGATTGAACGTGCGGTGCGTCCGCCGGCTCAAGAACAGCTGTGCGAAGGCCAGGGTCACTAGGATCAGCAGGCACGCAGCACTCACGCCCGCGCGAGCCGCGGCCGATCGCGCGCTCAGCCTCCTGAAACTGTCCCTGAGCCTCACCTCGCCACTCTGCTGAAGCACCCTGGCCGCGGGTAGAAGTTTGCCGTCCATAAGGTCGGTGGAGCGATTAAACAGCATGGAGTTTGCCGCAGATTTGCCTTCGTTCCCACCCTGCGCGTTGCCGGCGACGCGCTCATACGTGCCAAGTCCCAGCTGCAGCGTCTCCATCGACGCCCTTTCGCTCCCTGCATCGGGGCTGTCGGGACTGTCATGGATGGCCTGCAGCAGCGCCCTCGCTGCCTCGCTTCGCCGCTGCTCCTGAGCCTGTGTCAACGC
This sequence comes from uncultured Acidobacteriaceae bacterium, assembly GCA_964243645.1. GTDB lineage: Bacteria > Acidobacteriota > Terriglobia > Terriglobales > Acidobacteriaceae > Granulicella. The sequence continues at coordinate 4,107 of CAXTGE010000103.1, forward strand.
GGGCGTGTCGGCGTCGCCCAGAAGCAGCTCTCTCGCTGTCGACGCCTCCATGGCTCGCAAAGCGAACTGAACACGCTCGGCTGCGACAACGGCCGGAGCCTCGCGGTCGACGATGGCATGTAGCAGCCTCCGATGCCCTTCCACCGCATTGAGCACAAGCACCAGCAGCAGAACATCGAAGAGCAGGATGGCCGCACGAAAGCCCCTGAGCCGCTGAAGTGTGTTCCAGGAGCGCCGTGGAATAGTCGGCACCGTGGCAGTTACCATATCGACTCCCCTCAGCGGATTGCCCGAGTAATAACTGCTTCACTGCGCCTCGACTCGGAGGCGAGACCAGTGACCCAACGTAATCTCGTCACCATCCTTCAGAACAACATCGACCATCGGCTCGAGCTCGGCACCATTGAGCCTGGTACCATTGGCCGCGCCGATATCTCGCAGCAGCATGCCTCGGAGATCGTCCCGCTGCAGCACGGCGTGACGCCTTGAGACTGCCTCATCCAACGGAATGGCGACCTCGGGCAATATCCCCCGTACCTCATCCCGCCGCCCCACTAAATTCACAGGCTGGTGGAGTTCAACCGTGAAAGACTCGGCATCGGGCGGCGGCTCCGGGCTCTCCGGCGCCCGCAGACCGGGATCCACGGACACAATTACCCGCCATATCTGCGGTACCGTCTTCGCCAAAGCTTCGGGCTCCGGTCTGATGGCCACTGGATTCACCTCAGGGCTCTGCTCCGGCAGAGGCTGCGCCGGCATGATCCCGACCTCGCCATGGGCCCCGGTAACGAAGTTGAAGCCGCAGATCTCGCAGAAAGCGATGTTCGTCTGCTCCCGCAGAGTTCCGCAGTCGGGGCACACCTGCCCTGCCGGCGCACTTCTCCCTCGCTTCTCTTCATTACTCTGCAGCTTGGCACCGCACTCCGAGCAGTAGTCCGCCTCGACTGACACGTGTCCCTCGGGACATAGCATCGGCTCCGTCATCGCTGTCACCTGTGTCTTCCCTACCTCTTACTCCTGCCTGCTTGACTCACAACGTCTTCGCTATGCGTGTCGTCTTGGTCGACCGTGTCTCCAGAGCCATCGAATCCTCCTTCGTCACAGAACTCTTCAAACGAACCGTTCCCCTGTCAGCATCTTCGACATCCACCACCTGCCGCAGCAGCTTCGCCGTGGCCTCGTTCCCCGAGTCGTGCGCCAGCTTCACGGCCTTGCCCGGCAAGGTCGTCGCCTCACCCAGGTCTCCCCTGGCCCTGGCATCCATCCCATCCTGAATGGACTGCGCCAGCTCGGCCTGCCCTGTGTAGTGTGCGACCACCCTGTTGATCCTGGTCGACTTGGCATCATCGTCGGTCCAGACGGCCAAAATGCGCGTCTCGGCGATCTTGCTCTCCACGCCTGCGGTGGTATGCATCAGGCTGGCGCGTCCCGCCAGCATCTCGTCCCCGATCGCCCCCGGTACCACCTCGATGCAGAAGTGAAAGTCGCGGCTCTCACCCCGGGCCCACGCTCCGGTCGGGTACTCCCGCCACTGCGGCTTCACCTCCCTCGCGCGGCCGGTCAGGTCCTGAATCGCAGGACTGACCTCCTTGCAGAACTTCACCGTTGCGCCCTTGGGCGTCCAGAGCCGCAGCGTCACATCACTCACCGTTTTCGCGAGCGCTTTCTCCAGCAATGCGCGGAAGTCCGCCTCGATCAGCCCCGGCGACGAAATGATATCGACGCTGCCCAGCAGCTTGCCGGCAATCGCCCGCAGCTGCTCCACCTGCCAATCGGTACCGACACCCCGGCAATCACACTGGAACACGCCCTCACACTGTGTCAGCACCGCCTGCAACGGCGCTAGATCTCCGGCGTCGTTCTGGCCGTCGGTGAGTAGCAGCGCCTGCCGTATCCCGCCCGGGCGGCTCCGAAACTGCTCCCCCGCGATATGCAGCCAGTTGGAGATGCGCGTCCCGCCAAAGGCCCGCATGCCCCCGATCGCCTGCAGCGCATGCTGTTTGGCCGCGGCATCCGCCCGCATGACGGGGCACACAAGGTGCGCACTGTCTGCACCGGCCACCACGAAGAAGCTGCAGTCAGGGGGCAGCATCTGCACCATCCTGGTCATCGCCTCCTTGGCGGCCTGCATCTTGCTGCCTTCCATGGAACCAGATACATCGCACAGCATGCCGAAGGTGCGCTCGCCCGCCAGGCCGGAAGCCAAGCTGACGCCCGCATCGTCTCCCGCAGTCACCGTCATAATCGCGTGCACCTCCTGCGATCCTGCCGGGAGAAACTCATTCTGAAACGTCTCAGCCCTGAACGGACTCGGCATACGCCCCTTCGCTTTCCGTACTGTCTGTGCAGCCTTCTGTACGCA
>CAXTGE010000103.1:6568-8879 GCA_964243645.1 uncultured Acidobacteriaceae bacterium
ACCGGCCGCCAGAACCTCATTCATCCAGGAGTGATCTCTCGTCAGTGCGCTCGCCCCCGCAGCGTCGATCCAGTACGCCCGGCTATCCCCGGCCCAACCGCAGGTGATCTCACGCTCACGGACCAGGGCAGCCACAACCGTTGTCGAAGGCGAACTGCCGTCTCTGTGTGCGCCCGTCTGGGTCTGCAGCTCGCGCGAAGCTGCCTGGATCGCCCGCAACAGGACGTCCTCGGAATCAACGACCGCCTCGCCTCGCATAGCCTCCCTCAGCTCACGTCCCACGCTCTCGGCAACGATCGCTGACGCCACCTCGGACTGCCGTGTCGTCGACACCCCATCACAGATCACCACGCCAGACCCGCGCTCTTCCAATACCAGGGCAAACCTGTCTTCGTTGCGGTCATGACGAAGTCCACGGTCGCTCACCGCGGCAAAGTCTGCCGAAAGACGCAACTCGATGTGGTCGCTCGCCGGCCGGCGAATCCGCTTTCCGCAGCCCAGGCAGTAACCCTCCTCGTCCACCTCATCCGCAACGCTTCCGCACGAGCACAACGGCGCCTCGACTTCGGCCTCCACCAACAGCTCCTCCGTCGGTTGGGGCACCAGCTTAGTCCCGCAGCTCTCGCAGAACTGGTCTCCCTCGGGTATGGCAGCCGCGCAAGCAGAACAAATCATTCGCGTTCTCCTGGGTGGATCGCCCCGGTCAAAGCAACGTCCTGGGACGTACACGATTTGCCTCGTCAATGAGCCGAATGCGTTCATCGCCCTCGGCAAAACGTGCCAGGGCTCGCAGACTGCCTTCCAGGCCCACCCGCAACGAGCGCTCTGACAGGGGCTGCCCCAGTAAACGGCTCGCTCCGTCCGGATTTCCTTGTGTTGTCCCGACATCGGCCAGCGCCGCCTGGAACACGGCTCTGTTCAGCTCAAAGCGGTCCCGTTCATCCAGGGGAAGGCGCTCCGCCACACGCGATGCCGTCAGCACATCTTCCATCTTCGGCAGCGTGCCGTTGGCCGCCAGCAGGCTACGCGTCGCCTCCACCTGTGCACGTACATACAGCGCCGAAGAAACGGGAATGCGGCGGAGTGCCGCGACTGCAGAGCTCCTGTCCCCGCGCCGGCGCTCGCAGCGCCCCAGCCCGAAGACGGCGGACACATACCCAGGGTCCACGCGGGACACCAAGTCATACATCCTGCTCGCCAGGGGCAAATTGCCCTCCAGCTCCGCGGCATAGCCAAGCGCCAGCTTGGGCGCGAGCTCGCCCGGCAGATCGAAGTACACCTGATCGAACAGTCTGCGTGCGTCCGCGATCTGTCCCCGCGCGAGGTACACACCCGCCTGAAACCACAGCACCCGCCAGTCCCAAGCGTCCTCGACACCCAGTTCTCGCAGCAGGTGCTCTGCCTCCTCGGTCTGCCCCGTCTTGGTCAGGGACGCAGCCAGGCGCAGGCGAACCTCGCGGGATCCCGGCAGCTGTTCCCGCGCCACCCGCAAGGCAGCGATTTCGCGCGCCGGATCAGGCAGGGCCATGGCCGCGCTCGCTGCCTGCGCCCCTGGATCGTTCACATCCAGTAACGGCACCGGCAGATGCCGCGCATCGGGCAGCACAGGCGCCATCGCATCGCCCAGGTCCAGCGACAATGGATCCGCCCCAAAGTCGCTGCTCAAAGCAGGTCGCGAGGACCCAGTCTTGCACGCAACAATCTCGCGCAGCACGCCTATCAGCTGCTCCGTCATCTCCTCCGCATGGCAAAAGCGGTCTTCTGGATTCATTGCGGTCGCTTTCAGCAGGAAGCGGTAGAGCGACTCCTGTTCCGCAAGCAGCGCCTTCTCACTCGGCAACGGCAGCGTGTACAGGTGCTCCTTGCCGAACCCGCTGATCTCCATCAGCAACACAGCCAACGTCCGTCCCACCGTAAACAGATCCGACACCGGCGTCGGCCCCGCACCTGCCTCCGGAGCGCTGTACCCCACCGTCCCATAAATATCGCCGTTCGGGTCGTCGATCCGCCGCACGCCTCCGAGGTCGATCAGCTTCACGTCATCATGCTCCAGCATGACGTTATCCGGCTTGAAATCGCAGAACACCAAGCCCATCCGGTGCAGGTACGCAAATGCCGGCAGGATGCGGTGGATGTACGCGATCGCCTCGGCCGGCGGCAGCGGTCCGCGTTCCTGCCGGATCTGCTTCAGCGTCTTGCCGCCCACATACTCCATCACGATGAAGCCCTCGCCGGCAGCCTGCACAAAGTTGTATATGCCCACGATGTTGGGGTGCTTCACCGCCGCCAGAAACTGCCGTTCCGCCACGGC
>CAXTGE010000103.1:8979-10275 GCA_964243645.1 uncultured Acidobacteriaceae bacterium
CATTCCCTCGTCCTCCGCCAGACCGCAACGCCGTGCCTTCGCCTTCAAGGCCTCCAGCCGCCCGCGCAGCTCCCCTCGCGAGGCAAGCCGGGCCTCGCAGGTGGAAAGAACAGCTTTGTCCTGGGCGGTACACCGCTCCGCGGCTGCCGACCAGTTGCGTAACCCGACCGCGACAGCCTCGATTGCGCCTTCATCGCATTTCCGCTCCAGCCGCCCCAGCCACTCGCCCAGGGCCTGCACCTCTGCCTCGGCAGTCAACCCGCAGTCGGCATCGCTCACCGTCAACCGTGCCTTGGCTTCGGCGACTACCCCGGTCGCCTCGCGGTGCAGGCTCTCCAGTGCCCTCCACTGAGCGCCCGCGGCCCTGAGGCTCTGCCCCATCTGCTCGGCCGCGGCAATCCGCTGGTGCGCCGAGGCCAGCCCCGGCTCCACCCCCGCCCGCAGCGCAACCAACGCCCCCATCGGGTCTCCCTGTGCCTGGTCCTGCAGCCCTCTCATGCTCGCCTCAAGAGCATCGAGCGCGGGCAGAAGCAAGCGACTCGGCATCGCAGTCTGGCCGCGCAGGCGAGCGATTTCGCGCTCCAAACGGTCGTAGCACGTCCCATACTCGGTCCATGCCTCCCCCACCGCGGAGACCGCATCTCGCACCTCCGCAAAGGTGCGCGTCATGGACTCGAGCAGATCCTCAGGCGAGATCCACTCCGTACTGCGCACCCCACTCAGCAGGTGCCGTTCCGCCAGGGGCACCTCGCTGGCCTGCAGCTCAATCGACGCGGTCAACAGCAACTGGTGGAGCTCGCGCAGCCGGGGTTCCGCGCCAAACATCGCCGGCAGGCCCTTCCGAATCTCCTCCGCCCGGTCCACCGTCGACTGCAGCAGGCCGAATCGCAGAAACAGCTCGTTCACCGTCCGCAGCGCGAGGCTCACCCGGTCCGCCGTCATCCCCGTAATCGTGACCTGATCCAGCCCTCCCGTACCCGTCAGCGACTGGTACGTGGCGTCGGTCTGCAACTCCAGCAAGTTCTCCGCAATGGCAGAGAGCCGCGCCTTCCAGCTCTTCAGGACATCGTCAAGTTGCCCCAGGGTCATGCCGTTGCGCCGTCCCTTCCCTAACCCGCCCGTGCGTGGAGCGATTCTACCAACGGCAGGTAGGGTCATTACGCAACGCGCTCATGGCTGGTTCCCTTGTACAGAGATCTGGGTGCCCACCGCCGTCGGGTACGCGCGCCCTTACTTCAATGCCCGCTTGGCCGGAAGCCCGCCAGCTGCATCGCCCGGCCTACCTCCGGGTTGCGC
>CAXTGE010000104.1:0-3329 GCA_964243645.1 uncultured Acidobacteriaceae bacterium
GAACAGGGCGAGGTGCTGAACTGGAAGTACTCCGACGTGGTGCTCGCGGAGCGCAATCTGGAGTTGATGATCGCGGCCTCGCTCGATGCGGTAGCCCGGCCGGACTTGCAGCTCAGCGACAACAAACAGCACCTCACCGGTGCGATTGATCCGGCCTGGGAGCAGGCGATGGATGAGCTCTCCGCCACCTCGCTGAAGTACTACCAGGGGCACATCGTGGGGGATCCCGAGGTCTTCACCTTCTTCGAACAGGCAACCCCGGTAGCCGAACTGGAGCACGCCCGCATCGGGTCACGCCCGGCCAAACGCGCCGACGCCAGCGCCACCCGTCAGCGGACCATGGCGGACCTGCGCGCGATCCCGTGGGTCTTCGGCTGGATGCAGTCGCGCATTGTGGTGCCGGCCTACTTCGGCGTGGGCTACGCGCTGGAGCACTACGTCGCCACGCACGCCGATGGGCTCACGCGCCTGCAGACCATGGCCGGCAGCTTTCCCCTCTTTCTCGACATCGTGCGCAACGTGGAGATGGCTCTCGCCAAAGCGGACTTCGGCATCGCGGCTCTATACAGTTCGCTGGTAGACGATGCCGCTCTCCGCACACGCGTATTCGCCATGCTGCGCGAGGAGTTTGAACGAACCAGCCGCATGCTGCTGCGGATCACCCGGCAAACGGATCTTCTGGAGCGCAACACCGTGCTCGCCAACTCGATCCGTCTCCGCAATCCCTACGTCGATCCCATGAGCCTGCTGCAACTGGAACTGCTGCGGCGTAAACGCGAGGGCATCGCCGAGACCGAGCACCCCGGCCAATCGGAGGCGCTCGACCGCGCCATCACCGCGACGATCAACGGCATCAGCGCCGGCCTGCGTAATACGGGCTGATCTCTATTTCAGGGCATCGTCGTACGCAGACAGCGTCCCTGCCCCGATTGCCAGGATGCCATCAAGGTCGGCAAGGCAGCGCCGAAGATACGGCAAGGCATCCTTCGCCTGTTCCGCGGTTACCGTAGGCGGTTTGCCCTTGCGAAAAAACGAGCCAAGTTGGAGGAGATCGTTGAGCGCCTGCTGCTCCTGCCTTTGCAGTAATTCCTGCTCCCGATAGGCGGCGGCAAACGTTTGCACCTGGCTGTACTCCATATAGGACAGCACGCCTGTAGAGGACGCCGTGCGCCACGCAGCATCAGGGATCTCATCTTCGCTGAAAGCGAAGCCGGCCCCCGAGGGAAGAGTAGCCTCTTTGCCTTGGCTACGCGTCTCCGCGAATTCCAGCAGCTCCCCCACCGCTTGCCTGCTTTTCACCACCCTGGGCGCACCTGCCCGGGCCCCGGTGCGGTTCTCTTCCAGCTCCCTGCGGATGCTTTCCTGGGCTTCCCTGCGTTCGCTGCGATGATGCAGGGCCTCGGCGGCATTCTCCAGCGCCAGCGCAATCAGCAGACCGCACGTAATGGTAAACAGGTGCAGAAAGAAGGAACGGGCGCTATCAATCTCATGTTCCGGAGCATGAACATCCAGCATGGGGGAACTCCTGGAGAAGTATCGCTAGCATAGCTCCTGCCCGCCTCGCAGGCGTCGTCGTACACTACTCGCGATATGCGCTGGCTCTCCGTTCTCCTTGCTGCCCTCCTCAGTGCGACCGTCGTAGCCCAACAGCCGGCAGCTCCCCCCGCACCGCCAAAGACCGTGGCCAATCCGGACGGCACGATCACCTTTCGCTACAGGGATGCGAGCGCGGGACAGGTAATGGTTGAAACAGACGCCGCTGCCAAACCCGCGCCCATGCAAAAGGGCGAGGACGGCCTGTGGAGCTTCACCACGCCGCCCTTGAGGCCCGAGCACTACGGTTACAGCTTTCGCGTGGATGGCGTGCAACAGCGGGATCCGCTGAATCCAGCAATTCGGGCCAACATCGCCAGCCTCTATAACGACATCCTGGTGCCCGGTTCCGTGCCGCAGCCATGGGAAGTTCAGGCGGTTCCCCATGGGGCGGTCGCGCGGTACGTGTACACAACACACACCGCGCAGAACCTGCCCGGCAACCAGGAGGCGTACGTGGTCTACACGCCGCCCGGCTATGACCCGAAGCGCCCCGGTGGCTACCCCATGCTCGCGCTGCTGCACGGCTGGAGCGACTACGAGACCGGCTGGACCGCTGTCGGCCAAGCCAACCTCATCCTCGATGCGCTGCTGGCGCAAAACAAGATCGTGCCGATGATTGTGGTCATGCCCCTGGGCTATGGCGACTTCCGTTTCGTCGATACCGGCTTCGATGTCTGGCAGGATCCCGTCAAGGTCGACAACAACGTCGACATCTACTCCAACATGCTGCTGGCGGAGGTGCTCCCCGCGGTGCAACACGACTACGCCATCTCGGCGGATCCGGCCATGCACGCCATCGCGGGGCTCTCCATGGGCGGCCTCGAAGCGCTCACCATCGGCCTGAAACATCCGGAGGTCTTCAAGTACGTCGCCGGCATGAGTTCGGCGGTGCATGGCGAGCATTTCGATGAGCACTTCCCCAACTTCGCGGGCGGCAACGGCAACAGCTTCGCCCAGTACAAGCTGCTCTGGGTCAGCTGCGGCACCGAAGACGGTCTGATCACGGCCAACCGCCACTTCGTCACCTGGGCCAAGAGCCGCAAACTCCCCGTAACCGCCGTGGAGACACCCGGCCAGCACACATGGCTGGTCTGGCGCGACAACCTGGTGACCGTCGCTCCCCTGCTCTTCCGATAAGGGGTCGTGCCCGTAGTCGCCTCGACAACGAAGTGAGTTGAGGCTTCGCCCCGCGTTTCGGCAGGCCATCACGGTGCAACTCTCTTGCGAGAAAGTAACTGAGACAATGGTTTGTCTAAAGGAGTACTCTGCTGCGGTCGGTCCAGTTTCCAAACAGGATCACGCCAACAGGAGATCCCGGTGTCCCGCAAACTTTCTCGTCGCGCCTTTGCCCAATTACTCGGTACCTCCACCGCCGCTTTGTCTCTGCCCCTGGTGCCGGAGCTTGCCGCTCAGGAGCCCGCCTCATCCGGTGCTGCCCCGTCTGGTGCTGGGAGAGCCGGTACTGCAAACCTCAGCTTTCCCGGGGGCTTCTTATGGGGCTCGGCGACGGCGTCTTACCAGGTAGAGGGTGCGGTGCATGAGGGCGGCCGCGGTCCCACAATTTGGGACACCTTCTCGCATACACCGGGCAAAACAGCCAACGGCGACACAGGCGATGTAGCCGATGATTTCTATCACCGCTATCGCGACGATGTGCAGCTGATGCAGGACATGGGTCTCAAGACCTGCCGCTTCTCCATCGCATGGAGCCGTATCTTCCCCACCGGCAGCGG
>CAXTGE010000104.1:3429-8091 GCA_964243645.1 uncultured Acidobacteriaceae bacterium
ACCGAGCTTGGCTACGGCAACGGCACGCATGCTCCCGGGTTACAGGTCGGCCGGAAGCGCCTCGCACAGCTCACGCACCATGCCGTGCTTGGGCATGGCATGGCCGTGCGCGCCATCCGTGCCAGTGCGCCCGGTGTGCAGGTCGGCCTTGCGGAAAACCCGCGCGCCACGGTGCCGGTCATCGAAACACCCGAGCATGTCAAAGCCGCGTACATCGCCATGCGCGAAGAAAACGCCCAATACCTCGGCGTGATTCTCGGGGGCAAATACACCGATCTTTACCTGAAGCACCTCGGCGCCGACGCCCCGCAGTTCACGCCGGAGGACCTCGCCATCATCTCGTCGCCGCTGGACTTCGTCGGCACCAACATCTACCAGCCCAGCTACGTGCGCGCCGACGACAGTGAGCGTGGCTATGCCGTCGTCCCACCGCCCAGCTCCTATCCGCACATGCTCAGCTCCTGGCTGAACGTGGGCCCCGAAGCGCTGTATTGGGGCCCCAAGCTGGTATACGAGAACTGGCATCCCAAGGCGATGTTTATCACCGAAAACGGCTGCTCTTCGGCCGATGTCGTCACGCCGGATGGACAGATCTACGACACCGATCGCGTGATGTACTTCCGCAATTACCTCACTCAGCTGCACCGCGCGGTCTCCGAAGGCGTCCCGGTCAAGGGCTACTTCCTGTGGAGTCTGCTGGACAACTACGAATGGGCGGACGGGTACGAGAAGCGCTTTGGCATCACCTACGTTGACTTCAATACACAGAAGCGCACCCCGAAGCTGAGCGCGAAGCTGTACAAGGCGATCATCGCCGCCAACCGGGTGCTGTAACGCCTGCGTGGGGAGGGGTCGCACAGGTCATCCTGTGCGGCCTCCTTACTGCATCGGTTCGGCCTGGGTGAGCTCCCGCTCCACGGCAGTCAGGTCTTCGGCGGTCAGACGATCCGCGCGTCGCAGGGCTGGAAAGAACACGCTCCAGAGCCCTGTAACCAGCAGGCTGCCGACTCCGCCCAGCACCACGGCCCGTACCGCGCCAAACCAGTGCGCGGTCAGGCCCGACTCATACTCGCCGAACTCGTTCGAAGCCCCAAGAAATAACCAGTTCACGCCGGAGACACGGCCGCGCATCTCGGGCGGTGTCGCCAGTTGCAGGATGCTCGACCGCACCACCACACTCACCATATCGGTCGCCCCGGTAATTACCAGGGCCGCGCAGCTGAGCCAGAGATTGCGGCTAAGACCAAACACGATCGTCGCCACACCGAAACCCGCCACGCACGCGAGCATGGTCTTGCCCGCATCGCGCCGGAGCGGATACAGGCTCAGGCTCAGCGACACCACCAGCGCGCCAAGGCTGGGCATCGCGCGCAAGAGACCCAGCGCATGCGCGCCGCGATGCAGGATGTCGGAGGCAAAGATGGGCAGCAGGCTGACCGCGCCGCCCAATAGCACGGCAAAGAGGTCCAGCGAGATGGACCCCAGCAGCAGACGCGTGCTCATCACGTAACGCAGACCGGCCAGCATCGTGTGCACGGTGAAGCCCTTCGCCTCGGCCGCGCCCCGTGGAGCGATCCTGCTGACCAGCACCAGGAAGACCACGATGGCAATGCACGTGAAGACATAGACCAGCGGCGCCCCGTTCCACGCATGCCACTTGCCCGTAAGCGCGATCGTAAAGAGCAGGCCGCCGATCAGCGGACCCATGGCGTTCGAGATCTGAAAGATGCTCGCGCCCCACGTCACGGCGTTCACAAAATGCTCTTTGGGCACAAGGCTCGGAATCAGCGCCGAAGCTGCGGGACCGGAGAAGCAGCGGCCCAGCCCGATGGCAAAGAGGATCGCGTACACCGCCCATACATTGCGAACGCCATGCAGCGTCAGCAGCAGCAAGGCCAGCGTCGCGCAGAGTTGAAGCGAGTAGCAGAGGAGGATGACACTGCGGCGGTCATGCAGATCGGCAACGTGACCGGCAGGCAGCGTGAAGAGGATGCCCGGCAGAAAAAGGGCCAGCCCCGTATACCCCAGCGCCAGCGCGGAGTGCGTCAGCTGATAGACCTGCCAGGCCACCCCGACACTCTGGGCCTCCGAGCCGACGACCCCGGCAAAACGCGCCGCCTGGTAGAGCCGGAAGTCGCGGTGTCCCCACGCAACAGTGGCGGTAAGTGAGCGTTGACTGTCTCCGTCCGGCATACCCTATGGTCCCATAGCGGGAGATCTCACGGGTTCGGCACCGCCGCCGAGGCCTTCGCCGGCCCTGGCCGCACACATAGTGGGCACCGACTCGCTATGATGGAAGCCGCATGAGGCAAGATCCCGCACTTCCCAGAACGGAACAGCTGGGCACGCTGCTCACCGAGACGCGGAACCCGACGAGCACACACATCGACCAGCTTTCCACGCTAGACATGCTGCGCGTGATCAATGACGAAGACGCGCGCGTCGCGCTTGCCGTGCGCGAGCAGCTGCCGCAGATCGCCAGCGCGATCGATGCCATCGCCCAACGCTTCGGGCAGGGCGGTCGCCTCTTCTACATCGGCGCGGGCACAAGCGGCAGGCTGGGCGTGCTGGATGCGAGTGAATGTCCGCCCACCTTCTCCGTGGACGCAGGCCTTGTGCAGGGCCTCATCGCCGGCGGGGACCGTGCGCTCAGGCTCTCCAGCGAGCACTCCGAAGACTCACCGGAGGAAGGCGCACGCGACCTCCAAAACGCGGGCTTCGCCGCCGATGGGCAGCCGGATACCCTGGTCGGCATCGCCGCCAGTGGACGTACACCCTATGTACTGGGTGCTCTTGCGTATGCCAGGCAGCTCGGCGCTCTGACAGTCGGCCTCAGCTGCGTGCCCGGCTCCGCTGTCTCCCAGGCAGCCGAGCTCGCGATCACGCCGGCAACAGGGCCCGAGGTGCTCACCGGATCGACGCGCATGAAGGCCGGCACGGCCACCAAGCTCGTGCTCAACATGCTCTCTACCGGCGTCCTGGTGCGCACAGGCGCAACCTTCGGCAACCTTATGGTGAACGTCCGGCCCACCAACGCGAAACTCGTCGATCGTGCGGAGCGGATCGTTGGGGAAGCGACGGGTTGCGGCCGCGACGTGGCCGCCGGCCTGCTCGGGGCAAGCGGAGGCAGCGTGAAAATCGCCATCACCATGGGGCGGCTTGGGCTGACCCGCGAAGAAGCCGAGAGGAAGCTTTCAGCTGCAGGAGGCATACTCAGCCGAGCCCTGGCTTGAAGCGGCCGACGCCTCCGACGAAAGCAACTTGAGGACGAAGATCGTGTCTCAACAAGCAACGGGTTGCCGGCTGGCGCACCTCAAAGTTCGGGAAGTCAGAAGAGAGGCTTGTATGAGATCGAAACGTTGGTTGGTTCCAGCCCTGATGGCAGTCATGACCGCGAGCGCCGCGATGGCCTCCGCACAATACTACGGCGGGCAGGGGGGTCCTCCGCCGCCGCCGCCGGGTTACGGTGCGCCTGGCGGGTGGGATCAGGCCCCGCAGGAGTTCCGTGATGCCATGCGTCGCGGCTTTGGGGATGGCGTCCAGGGCGCACGCAAGGACAACGAAAATCACCGTCCACCCAACGTGAACAACCGCGACGAGTTCCGCAACCCCAAGTTCATCCCGCGGCCCGATCGGCATGATTATCGCGAGGGTTTCCGCCGCGGCTATGACGTCGCCGTGCGCCACATCTACGGTGGCGGCAACCCCAATCCCTACGGTCGTCCCTACTAGTTCGCTCAGATCAGAACGCCCGGCCATCCAGGCCGGGCGTTTCCTTTTGCCCCAGAGCCACTCCGTGCACCCTCAGCCAAACAGGCTGGGCATTCCCGGCAAGGACGCCCGCCGTGGCGGTTCGAGCCCCAGATGCTGATACGCCAGCTTCGTCGCAATGCGCCCTCGCGGGGTGCGGTCAATGAATCCAATCTGAATCAGAAACGGCTCATACACCGCCTCCAGCGCGTCCTCTTCCTCCGCCAGCGCCGCGGCCAGCGTATTCAGACCCACCGGGCCGCCATCGTATTTCTCGATGATGGTGCGCAGCAGGCGGCGGTCCAGTTCATCGAAGCCGTGCGCATCGATTTCCAATAGATCCAGCGCGTTCATCGCGACCTCGCGATTGATCGTGCCCCCGGCACGGACCTGTGCATAGTCGCGCACCCGCCGCAGCAGCCGGTTGGCGATGCGCGGTGTACCCCGGGAGCGCATCGCGATCTCTGCCGCGCCATCGTGATCTACCACCACACCGAGAACCTCTGCGGACCGCTCCACGATGAAGCGCAACTCATCCTCGGTATAGAACTCCAGCCGCAGCAGGATGCCGAAACGCGAGCGCAGCGGCGAGCTCAGCAGCCCAGGCCGCGTCGTCGCGCCGACAAGCGTGAACGGATCCAGCTTGACTCCATGGATACGCGCCGAAGGGCCCGTACCGATCATGATGTCGAGCTTGTAATCCTCAAGCGCCGTGTACAACTTCTCTTCCATAATCGGCTGCAGTCGATGGATCTCATCGATGAACAGCACCTGCCGGTTCTTCACATTGGTCAGGATGGCGGCGACATCACCCTGCACCTGCAGCGCCGGGGCGGAGGTCTGCTGATAGCCCACGCCGAGCTCATTGGCGATGATGGTGGCCAGCGTCGTCTTGCCCAGGCCCGGCGGCCC
>CAXTGE010000104.1:8191-10156 GCA_964243645.1 uncultured Acidobacteriaceae bacterium
GTAGGGCGATAGTACGGCGAAAACGCAAACCGAAGCAACATCCCCGCCCTCGGCTATTCCTTATTCACCATTCACTACTCACTATTCACTTCCCTCACTCCTCACTCCTCACTCCTCACTCCTCACTCCTCACTCCTAATTGCGTACACTCTCTGAAAGCGCAAGCAACCCCGATCGCGACAAGAGACATGGCTACACCAAATGCAGAGGACGGCTCCGGCACGTCAGCCCACAACATCGTCGGCACAGGGATCATGGCCGATCAGATACGCGCCTTTCCCTGGGCCGCCACGCCGCTCGGGCCGATCGAGGACTGGTCCGAGACGCTCACCTCTGCGGTCAATCAGGTGCTCAGCACGCCGCAGCCCGCGACGCTCTCCTGGGGCGACCAACTCACCTTCTTCTACAACGACGCCACCATTCCCACCTTGGACCGCATGCACCCCTCCGCCCTGGGCCGGTCCTACCGTGAGGTCTTCGTCGAAGCGTGGCATCTTGTAGGGCAGGATGTGGAAGCCTGCTACAAAGAGGGGCAGACGGTCATACGGGAAAACGTGCTGATCCCGATCTTCAAAAATGGCGCTGTGGAAGAACACTACTGGACCTACTCCCTCGTCCCGATCCACGAGGGAGGACGGATTGCAGGGGTCTTCGACCCCTATCAAAATACGACCGAGGCGGTGATCGCCGCTCGCGAGCGGGACAAGGCCAACGCCCAGCTCGGACAGTTCCTGAGCGCGACCTCGGATGCGGTGGTAGGCGTCAATCGGGAGTGGGTCATCACCTATCTCAATGCACGCGCACAAAAAACATACGGCCTGGGCCGGGAGCTTGTGGGCAAGAAACTCTGGGACGAGTTTCCGAACGCCGTGTACGAGGGTTCCCCATTCGTGGAAAGCTACCGGCGCGCGATGTATGAGGGGATTTCAGGTTCTTTCGAAACACACTATCCTGACCCACTGAATATTTCGATAAAGCTTGAGGTGTACCCCACGGACGAGGGCATCGTCACCTTCTCCCGCGACGTCACGGAGTTGAAGCGAACGACAGCTGCCCTGCTCCAAAACGAGAAGCTGGCCGCCGTGGGCCGCCTTGCCTCGTCCATAGCCCACGAGATCAACAACCCCCTCGAAGCTGTGACGAACCTGCTCTATCTGGCCAAGGCCAGTGCCGAACCGGGGCCGGTCTACGACTATCTCGAGATCGCCGAGCGCGAGTTGCGGCGCGTCTCCGTCATCAGCAATCAAACCCTTCGCTTCAACAAGCAGTCCACCAGCCCCAGTGTCGTGTCCTGCTCTGACCTCTTCTCGGAGGCTCTGTCCATCTACGGCGGTCGCATCGTGAACTCGCACATTCAGGTCGAGAAACGAAAGCGTGCCAAGCGACCGGCGGAGTGCTTCGAAGGAGAGATCCGGCAGGTTCTCAGCAACTTCATCAGCAACGCCATCGATGCCATCAGTCCGCGGGGAGGACGCCTCATCCTGCGCAGCCGTGAAACGACGCGCTGGAAGACCGGTCAGCGGGGGCTTGCCCTGACGGTCGCCGACACAGGGGCAGGCATGTCACCCGAGCAACAAAAGAAGGTGTTCGACGCGTTCTACACCACCAAAGGCATCGGCGGGACGGGCCTAGGCCTGTGGATCAGCCGGGAGATCGCGGAACGGCATCACGGCGCAATCAGCTTTCGCAGCTCACAGAGGGAAGGCCGGAGCGGCACTGTCTTCAGCCTGTTCCTACCCTTCGAAGCAGCCCTTCGCTGATAGCGGATAGCGGACGAAAACTTTTCGCGCCATGTCCGTCGGGGGGAGTTCTGCCGTGGAAAGGTGAGGCAGCCGCCATCGGCCCGGGATCCGGGGTCTCCAGCGAGCGTGCTCGCTGGGGTGGAATCACCCCTTGCCAGGCCGCCCGGTAAACTGGATTGGTTGCGCACCTACCTGTACAAACTCACCTCAGACCGTGGCGGCG
>CAXTGE010000105.1:0-2155 GCA_964243645.1 uncultured Acidobacteriaceae bacterium
ACCGGCAAGTATGTCGGCAAGACGGCGCGGCTTGAGGACACGATCGTCAAGACGAACCTCGATGCCATTCCGGAGATTGTGCGGCAGATGCGGCTGCGCGATCTGGGCGGCATCATCGTGATCGACTTCATCGACATGGATGATCGCAAGAACCGGCAGAAGGTGCTGCTGGCGCTCGAGGAAGAGCTCAAGAAGGATCGTGCGCCCTCCAAGGTGCTTCAGTTCAACGATTTCGGTCTCGTGGCGATCACGCGCAAGCGTGTGAAGCAAAGCCTGGAGCGGACCCTGTCCACGACCTGCGGTATTTGCGCGGGCACCGGCATGGTGAAGTCGCCGGTCACCGTATGCAACGAGATCTATATCGAGCTACGCAAGATGCACAAGCAGCTCGACAAGGGTGACGTGATGCTGCGGGTAAACCCGGAGGTCGTCAAGCAGTTGAAGAGCAACAATGCGAAGTGGATGCAGGAGATGGAGGAGGTTGCGGGTAAGACCATTCTGATCAAGTCCGATCCAAGTCTCCACCCGGAGCAGTTCGACATTCACTAATACCAAGATGGACGAAGTGCAAAGCGGGGCAGAGACAGGGGCGACGATCTTGAATCGTCGCCCCTGTCCATTCAAGGCCTGTCTAATAAACTGCAAGTTGGGATCAAGGCACGCCTTAAGTCACTTGTGCCGTGATCGAAAGATGCTGTTTGTAGGCCATAGACGACATTTCAACGATGCCGGGCTACTTAGGCGCTCTACATAGCATCTTTCTTCTTGCGACCATAGGTAGCGTACGCAGGGCTCCCCAGCTGAAGTGGGTTCCCCGTCCGTTCAGAGACGTTCGCGACATCTGTCCCTTGTTTCACTTTCTTGTCCCCTGTCTGCCTCCGGTATGTCGTTAGCCAACACCGGAGATGCCATGAACCTTTACCGTACGTTGCCCCTCATCGCCTTCGGCGTGGCGGGCCCGGCGTGTCACGCGACTGCTCGCGTAGCCGCCGGCTGCGGGGAAGGTCTTGCGTTGAACTCTAGAACCTATGTGCTGTCGCTGCGCCCGCGCGTGCCCTCCACGTGCCGCACCGCTACGTCGCATTCCGTCCATCCCCCTCGTATGAGGGCTGACTCGCAGTAAGGAGATCGTATGTCCGAGAGCATGATTCAAGAAGTAGTAAAGGCCTCCCCGAATCGTCGCAAGTTTCTCAAGGTGCTGGGCGTGGCTTCGGCCGCAGTCGGTGCCATGTCTGTCGGTGCTGTTTCGGCCGAAGCGCAGAGCACGACAGAGATCGATGTCCTGAACTTCGCGCTGAACCTCGAGTATCTTGAGGCGGAGTTCTACACCTACGGCCAGTATGGCTATGGCATCGAGAAGTTCGGCATCGGCGTGTCGGGTGTGGCCAACGGCCGGAGCAGTCGCGATGGCGGCACGACCACCGGTGGCAAGATGGTGGACTTCACCGACGACCAGATCTTCAGCAAGGAGATCACGGCGGAGATCGGCACGGATGAGCGCGCTCACGTGGTTCTGTTGCGCAGCTTCCTGGGCCGGCAGGCGATCGCGAAGCCCGACCTCAACCTGACTGCCCTTGGCTTCGGCTTCGACACGGAGAAGGACTTCATCGAGCTGGCGCACATCTTCGAGACCATCGGCGTTTCGGCGTATGCCGGTGCGGCGTACCTGCTGACCACGCCCCTCGTGATCCAGACCGCGGCCCGCATTCTTGCGGTCGAGGCCCTGCACACGGGATCGCTGAACACGCAGGTTGCCAAGCTGAGCATCGCTTCGCCCAAGCTGGATGGTGCTGACCTGGTACCGCCGCGCACCGGACCGCAGACGCAGTACCTGCCGGTCAATACCGCCAACGGCCTGCCGGCGCTGCGTACGGTGCCCCAGGTGCTGAACCTTGCCTACGGCGGAGCCGGCCTCACACGCGGTGGCTTCTTCCCGAACGGCGTCAATGGAGCGTTTTCCACGACGGCCAGCTCGCAGCCGGCGACGGCGGCGAACCTGGACACGCAGCCTGGCGGCTTCGCGTAGACCGAAAACGAAGTTGCAGCAAGACAAACAGCGCCGGCCACTGGCCGGCGCTGTTGTCTTTTGTGAGGATCGGTTGCACTAGTGGGCTGTTTCTTATCGCTGGAATCTAGAAAGCAGATTCCTCCACTT
>CAXTGE010000105.1:2255-9218 GCA_964243645.1 uncultured Acidobacteriaceae bacterium
AACGGCGCTAGTGGGCCTCCACGGTATGCTGCGCGATCTCATGCAGGCCTGCCCCGTTCCCGGCGCGAGTGTAGAACATGTGCCCGCCGGGAAACTCGTGGATCTCTAGCTGTTTTCCCAGCGTTGGGGGAAGCTGGTTCTGCGTAAGAATGCTGCCCATGAACGGGCAGGAGAGATCGTTCCAGCCGTGAAAGATGACGACCTTGAATTTCGGGTCAGCCGCAATCGCCTGGCGTAGATCGGGGACGGCACCACGACGGAGATCCCCATCGCCGCCCCGATCCCATTGCCCGTTTACCTCGTAGGACAGTGCATAGTATCGAGCGTCGGTCTTCCAGCCCACGGTGCGCGTGATGAAGTCTACGGCGACGGTGGTCGTGGGAGCTATGATGGCCTCGAGGATCGGATCGCTGGCTTGACTGGAGTAGGCGTAGGGAAAGGGGTCCGCGCCCGTAACGTTGGAGTCATAGACAGACCCTATCTCGCCCTTCTCCCGATGCACCTCGCGCAGGTAGGCGCCGATCTCCAGACGGCCGCCTTCGCCACGGACAAACTTGGGATCGAGCCCGGTTAGCTCGGTGACGTGCTCGATCATGGCGTCGGTCGCGGCCTTGTTCTGCGGCCCCCCGATCAGCGCGGAGGCATAGGGACCCTCGGTGTAGTCGATCACACTGTGCATGGCCTCCGGGGTGAGCTGTCCCTTTGCTTCAAGGTGCGCCGCCGTGATCGACGGCAGAGAGGTCATCCACTCGACCGGGCTCAGCGACGACGGGCCGAAGTCGGGGTTGAGATAGGGGCTGACCAGAAAGAGGCCGTTGACTCCGACACCAAGCTGTGTCTGCAGGTAGTGCGTCATGCGCGGGCCGCGGTAGCCGCCATAGCTCTCGCCCATGAGGTACTTTTTGGCGAGCATGCGGTCGTTCTTGACGAGCCACTTATAGATGACCAGCGACAGGTACTCGACATCCGGTGTCGGGGCGTAGAACAGCTTCTTGTTCTCGGCCTCGTCGACATAGGATCGCGAGAAGCCGGTGCCGATGGGATCCAGAAACACGAGATCGGTGAAGTCCAGCCAGGTCCCCGGATTGTCGGTCGCGATGGCGGGATCGGAGGCGGAATCGCCGGCATTGGCGAACGCGATGTGCTTGGGTCCCACCGCGCCGAAGTTCAAGTACGTACTGCTGGCACCGGGGCCGCCGTTGAAGGCGAAGGTGACAGGACGTGTCGTCGGCTGACCCTTCGGCGGGTCCACTGTATAGGCGGTATACATGACCTCGCCGGTGGTCTTACCGTCTCTGGCCTTCAGGGCGATGGTCCCGACCGTGGCCGTGTAGTGGATCGTCTTGCCATTTACCGTGATGGTCTGTGGCACGGATTTGTCGGCGGGCAGGTGCTCGGGCAGTGTCTTCGGCTCATCAGGCTGCTTGGGCGTATTGGCCGGGGCGGGGTTCGCACCGGGTGCCGGGGTGTCCCCGTGGGCGCCGCCGCCCTGGGCAAAAGAGGACGCGTGGAGGCTGAGGCTGACGAGCAGCACTGCCGCGAGAAAACGATGGGTCATGCCTCCATGGTAGTGGTATCGTGCCTGCATGATGAAGGGAATGTTGTCCAGGGCAGTGCTGGGAGCGTTGCTCTGTAGCTTAGGCGCCACCGCGCAGTCGCCGTCGGGTGCGGCCGTGAATTCAGCGGATCCACTGCAACCCTTGCACTTTCTCGAAGGTACGTGGACTGCGCATGGAACGGGGCAGGGCGCCACCAGTGATGGCACGTACCTCTTTCGGCGAGAGCTGAAGGGGCATGTGCTTGCACGGCACGCAAAGGTGGCGAGCTGCAAAGGCCCGGACGACTTCGACTGCCAGCACGGCGATCTGCTGTATGTCTTTGCCGAGATGCCTGGGCAGCCCCTCAAAGCGATCTACCTCGACAACGAAGGACACGTGATCCATTACAACGTGACGATGCCTGATCCCACCACTGCCATGTTTCTTTCAGATGCTTCGGGTGCCGGGCCGCAGTTCCGCCTGCTGTACACCTTGAAGGACGGGCAGATGTCGGGCAGCTTTGCCATGCAGATGCCGGGGCAGACCGAGTGGCGGCCCTACCTGACGTGGCGTGGTGCAGCAACAAAGTAGCAGAGCTCTCCATTGCGGCTTCGCCTTCGGTCGAGAGGACAGGATAGGGGAAGATGCAGCTTGATTGGAGCCGTAACGCGACGGAGGGGTAAAGAATCTGCAGATTTCGCGCCCTGCGGAATAAAGGGAAGCAAAGGCGCGCCGCGAACCGGGTTGGCAGCCACGCTGCGACTCGCCTGCAGCGAGGGCGTCCGGTACGACATCCAACAACGATGACTTCTGTGAATGCATCCCTGGATACGCCGGCGGTACCCTCCGTCTCTGAGGTGCGGGCTCCCGAGTTCGCGTTCGATAACACCTATGCGAGTCTGCCTGACAGGTTTCATGGCCGGCTTCGGCCGACGCCTGTGGCCGCCCCGCAGCTGGTGGCCCTGAACAGCGCGTTGGCCCTCACCCTGGGGCTTGACCCCGCGTCGCTGGCCAGCGCGGAAGGCGTGGCGGTTCTGGCAGGCAACCGCATTGCGGAAGGCGC
Organism: uncultured Acidobacteriaceae bacterium; assembly: GCA_964243645.1. Taxonomy (GTDB): domain Bacteria; phylum Acidobacteriota; class Terriglobia; order Terriglobales; family Acidobacteriaceae; genus Granulicella. Next base: position 4,857 of record CAXTGE010000105.1, read on the forward strand.
GGAGCCGCTGGCGCAGGCCTATGCCGGTCACCAATTCGGTCACTTCGTGCCGCAGCTTGGAGACGGCCGCGCGATTCTGCTGGGCGAGGTGGTCGCGCCGGATGGCAAACGCTACGACATTCAGCTGAAGGGCTCCGGGCGCACGCCCTTTTCCCGCGGTGGCGATGGCCGTGCCGTGCTCGGGCCGGTGCTGCGCGAGTACCTGGTCAGTGAGGCCATGGCGGCACTGGGCATTCCCACGACCCGGGCGCTGGCGGCCGTCGTGACAGGCGAGCGCGTGCTGCGTGAAACGCCCCTACCGGGTGCCGTGTTTACGCGTGTGGCTTCGAGCCACCTGCGGGTGGGGACCTTTCAGTACTTCGCGGCGCGAGAGGATACGGAAGGCGTCCGCACCCTGGCCGACTATGCCATTGCACGGCACTATCCAGAGGCGGCGCAGGCTCCGAAGCCTTACCGGGCCTTTCTGGAGGGCGTGATCGGGCGGCAGGCCCGGCTGGTGGCCCAGTGGATGTCCGTTGGGTTCATCCATGGCGTGATGAACACGGACAACACGTCCATCTCCGGCGAGACGATCGACTATGGCCCCTGTGCCTTCATGGAGGCTTACGACCCAGAGACGGTCTTCAGCTCGATTGACCGGGCGGGGCGCTACGCCTACGGCAGCCAGCCCGGGGCCATGTCCTGGAACCTGATGCGGCTGGCCGAAGCCCTGCTTCCGGTTCTGCAAGGGGAGGAGGCCAGCGAGGAAGCAGCACTCAGCTCGGCAAACGAGGCGCTGGCGACCTTCGGGCCGCAGTTCGAAGCCGCATATGAGGCGGCGTTCCGGCGCAAGCTGGGCCTGACGGAGGCACGCGACGGCGACCAGGCGCTCCTCTTTGACCTGCTGGAGCGCATGACGGCACAGAGGGTCGATTTCACGCTGTTCTTCCGCCGGCTCTGCGATGCGGCGGCCGACGTGGCTGCGGACAGGGAGATTTGTTCGCTGTTCGCTGATGGGAGAGCTTACGACGGCTGGGCGGAGGCATGGCGCAAGCGGTTGGGAGAAGAGCCGGTACCTGATGAGGCTCGCGCAGCTGCCATGAGGGCGGTCAATCCCGCCTACATTCCGCGCAATCATCGTGTCGAGGCGGCGCTGCAGGCCGCCATCACAGGGGAAGATTTCGGCCCATTCGATACCTTGGGAGAGGTTCTGTCCCATCCCTACGAAGGGAGGCCGGAGCACCAGCTTTACGCTGCTCCGGCCTGCCCAGAGGAACGGGTACGTGCCACTTTCTGCGGAACCTGATCTGGGGAACAGCTCTAGTTTTGCGTGCTATGGGCCAACTCCGCTGAGCGGAGCACACGAGCGTCGATCAGTACGTGGCCCAGACCTTCGACGAAGCCGATGGCGGTGTGAGGGACGGAGACAGGGGTGGGAGACTCCTGAACCCAGACGATCTGGCCGCGGTGAAACACACCTCCATTGGAGGAGCCACGCGCAGGCAGGTCGGAAGCACTGGTAATCATCTGATAGGGGGCTACGTTGATCGTGCGATGGGGTTTGGTGAAGTCTGCCGGTCGCAGCATGTTGACGCTCCTCGTGAGGGTGCGACAGCCGTACATTGTCGTGCGGGTGTAGCTACATTGAATGCGCCCGTGAGGGTTACCTCCGGGCACTACTTAGGTACTATGATGCCGAGTTTCAGCAAAAGGACGCAGTTAGCTTGGGGATGTTCTGCAGCATCACGCATAGCCACGGGTTTAGCCCCAAGCCGCTGGCGCAGTCACCAAGTCTCCCTGCGGGCTGACTGGCTCCTCAGCAGGAGACGCCGTGAGGCGCGCCTCGAAGAAGGTGTCGACCTCGGCCATCACGTCGTCGGCTCGTTTGGCCTCAAAGATGGATCGGCGCAGGTGGGCGCCGTTGGGGACGCCATGGGTAAACCAGCTGGCAAACTGCTTCATCTTGCCGATGGCCTCGCGCTGCGCGGACTCATGATCGCGGCGAGCCTTCATGGCCCCCTCCGAGACATCGGTGATCGGGATGTGCGGATGGTCCTCAACTTCCCCCAGAAGCCGCCCGAAGTAGTCGCGGATCATGCGGTAGCGGTCCTCATCACTGGGCTTGTCGTACACGCCCATTCCACTGGCTGCGCGTGAGGCGGTGTACTGCGCGATCTGGCGAAAGATCCAGGGGTTGGCCGGCGCGGCCCGGCCGATCATCACGGCATCGCAACCCGTGGCAGCGACCATGGCCGCGGCGTCCTCCGGGGTGCGGATGTCGCCGTTGCCGATGACCGGGAGGCGCACGGCATCCTTGACGGCAGCGATCCACTCCCAGCGGGCGTCGCCGGTATAGCCCTGTTCGCGGGTGCGGGCGTGGAGGGCGACGGCGTTCAGGCCGGAGTCTTCTGCCAGCTTGGCAAGCTCGACGCAGACAATATTGCTGTCGTTCCAGCCCATGCGGAACTTGACGGTGAAGGGGATGGTCACCGCCGCACGGATCTGCTTGAAGATTTCGGCGATCAGGGGAAGATCGCGCAGGAGGCCGGAGCCGCCGTTGCACTTCACGACGCGCTTTGCAGGGCAGCCGAGGTTCAGATCCACGAGATCGAAGCCGGCATCCTGGATGATGCGCGCGGAGTCGGCGAGGGTGACGGGGTTGGAGCCGAAGATCTGCGCCGAGATGGGATGCTCATCCTCGTAGTAGGTGAGGTAGCGCTTGCGCTTGGTCTCCCGCATCCTGCTGAGGCCGTCGGCGGAGGTGAACTCCGTCATGAGGAGGCCACAGCCGGACCGCTCGTTGGTGGTCTCGGTGTCGATGTCGGTCGTCTGCCTGGTCTGTCCAGTGGCATCCGGCGTGTACAAACTCGCATGACGAATGAAGCGGCGAAACACGGTGTCCGTGACCCCGGCCATCGGCGCGAGCACCGTCGCGGGCGCGATGCGCACCGGGCCGATGTGGAAGTCAGGGGGAACGGCGGCCTCCAGAGGCAGCGGGCGCGCATCCGCACCGATCGGGTTGATCCATTGCTTGTCCATCATGCGTCCGATCGGATCGGATCCCCTTCCAGTGTAAGCCGCTTCACCCGCGGGCCGCGTGGGCCAGTGACTCGGGCACGCCCGCGTGAGAACGCGAGGAGAACGGCAGAAGAAAAGCCGAGATGTTTTGTGGAGCGAGCGCAACTTTGGGGAATCTCCCGTGTTTGGACCGGGTACTCAGCAAGTTTGGGCTCCCATCGTCCTTCCGCTACGGGCTGTTTGCCGCAACGGTGTACCGAAAACAGTCGCTCTCGGGTGTGACTTGCCTAGAACGGGCTCGCCATAGCCTTTACCGGGCAGCGATTTACCAGAAGCACGCAGATGGCACGTGACGTTGGTGCTCCGCTCGCCGCGGGCACCGGGGCAGATCCTAAGCGGTTCTGCCGTGGTACGAATGCAGGTCAAACCGGCTCCTGTGTGGGCCTAGAGATGTGCCGGGAGACGACCCTTGAAGGGCAAACTTTATCTATCGCTCCTGCTTGCTGCCGCGCCAGGATTGGCTTACGCCGATCAACTGGTACCAGCCGGTTCCGTAGTTTCATGCACCGTCGCCGAGCCGAAGGTCTCTTCCAAGACGCAGAACATCGGCGACCCCGTTCTCTGCCAACTGAGCCATACCGAGGCCTATGGGCGCAGCAGCTTTCCCTATGGCAGCTACCTGGAAGGCACCTTTCAGGAGTACAAAGACCCCGGTCACTTTGTCGGAAAGGGTTGGATGGAGCTGAAGTTCGACAAGCTCGTCGTCCAGCCGGACACGATCGTGCCGATCAATGTGCGCGTCGTGGCCACGCCCAAATACCCGGTGGATCGCGAAGGCCGCATTCACGGCACAGGGCATCCGGTACGCGACATCGTGGAGTGGTCGATCCCGCTGCTGTGGCCCATCGACCTCATCAATCTGCCCCGGCGCGGACCCCGCCCCGTGCTGGCTGCCGAGACGCGGCTGACGCTCAAGGTGCTGGATGATTTCGGCATTCCGACACCGCAGGAGAACGCGGTGCGGAACCCGGCGCTGATCTCGCGGCAGACCCCGGACGAGCCTACCTATCAGCAGTACAGGGAGCCGGTGCAGCCTTATTACCCGCCGCAGCAGCCCTATCAGGCGCCGCAGGGGAATTATGCTCCACCGATGCAGCCGAGCTACAGCTACGCGCAACCCTCTCAGCCGACGGTGATCGTCGTGCAGGCGCCCCAGCAGACCTACACGCCCCCACCGCAGACGATTATCGTGCAGGGCGGGCCGACTTACCCTCCGCCCCCACCCCCGCCCGTGGTCCTGCCGTATGGCTATGGCCCGGTCCGCTACGCGGTGCCCTATCGTCCGCGGTACTACGCGCCGTACTA
>CAXTGE010000106.1:0-9208 GCA_964243645.1 uncultured Acidobacteriaceae bacterium
AACATGAGGGCTGCCGGGGTGTCCAGAGACACGACCCCCGGCAGAGCACTCCTCACCGCTCTTTGAGTACCGCGCGAAAGCGCAGAAAGCAGCCACACCATGGCACAGCAACGTATTCGCATTCGTCTAAAGGCGTATGATTATCGAGTGCTCGACACCTCTACGGGAGAGATCGTCGACACCGCCAAGCGCACGGGCGCTCAGGTCGCCGGTCCGATTCCCCTGCCGACAGTGAAGAACAAGTATTGCGTTCTACGTTCTCCCCATGTCGACAAGAAGTCTCGTGAGGCCTTTGAGATCCGGACACACAAGCGGCTGATCGATATTCTCGAACCAACGCAACAGACTGTAGACGCGCTGATGAAGCTGGACCTACCCGCGGGCGTCGACGTCGAGATCAAGACCGTTAGTAAATAACCGCAACACCTACAGTGCTCCGATAGAGTGGAGCATGATGAGGAGAAGAGTCAATGGCAGTCAGTGGAATTCTCGGTAAGAAGATCGGCATGACCCAGGTGTTCGACGCCAAGGGTGAGGTGCATCCGATCACGGTGCTGAAGGTGGGGCCGTGCGTGATCACGCAGCTCAAGACCAAGGCCAAGGACGGCTACGACGCCGCGCAGGTGGGCCTGGTCGAGTTCGTCAAGGCATCCAGGGTGAACAAACCGATGACTGGACACTTCGGCAAGGCCGACGTACCGCCCGTGCGCTTCATCAAAGAGTTTGCCGTCGAGGCGACTGTTGAAGGTGCTGAGGGCGTCAAGGCCGGCGATCGCGTCCTGGTGGACCTCTTTGAGGGCGAGAAGTTCGTCGATGTGATCGGGACCAGCAAGGGCCGTGGCTTCGCGGGCGTGGTACGCCGGCATGGTTTCGGCGGTGGCCCCAAGTCTCACGGTCACATGTTCCAGGTGCAGGGCTCGATCGGTGCCTCGTCGTTTCCGTCCCGCGTATTTCCGGGGCAGCGGATGCCGGGACACTTCGGGACGGACCAGGTGACGGTCCGCAATCTTCGGATTCGCGGCATCGACATGGAAGATAACCTCCTGATGGTCGAAGGCGCTGTTCCGGGACCTCGTGACGGCTACGTCATGATCTCCAAGGCAAAGGCGCCCCCACGCGAGCGTCGTGGCTTTGCCGGTGCGGGGACGGTGGATCCGCTCAAGGCTTCGAAGAAGGCTTCAGCAGGCAAGAAGAAGTAAACCTCATGGGGCGGCTGCGGGTGGACGTATCACCTGCAGCCGATCCAGTGATCACCAGCAACTCTGCGCGGGGAACAGACCGGGAACGCAGGCGAACAAGCGAAGGGCAGGCCGCAACGATGGCCTGCAGGAAAGTCGAACAGCGATGGCAAACATCGATTTAAAGAATCTCGCGGGGGAGACAGTAGGCAGCCTGGAGCTGCACAAGGACGTCTTCTCGGGTGAGGTGAATGAGGCGTTGCTTTGGGAGGCGGTGAAGCATTATCGTGCCGCTCTGCGCCAAGGTACGCACGCGACCAAGAACAAGAAGCTGGTCTCGGGTTCTGGCAAGAAGCTCTGGAAGCAGAAGGGCACCGGCCGTGCCCGTGTGGGCAGTGTACGGTCGCCCATCTGGCGGCACGGCGGCACGGTCCACGGGCCCCAGCCGAGAAGCTACGACTATGCCTTCCCGCGCAAGAAGTTGTTCGGCGCGTTGCGCTCGGCGCTGGCGTCCAAGCTGGCGGATGGCAAGCTGGTCGTTGTCGAGAACTTTGAGGCGGCCGAGTCGAAGACCCGGCTGTTCCGCAAGGCGCTCGACACCTTTGAGGCAAAGAAGACGGTTCTGCTGGTGGAGAGTTCGCAGCAGCTGAACGAAAAGGTGTATCTGGGGACACGCAACCTGTCGGGCGTCGAGCTTGTGCTCTCCTCCGAGGTTCATCCCTACGATCTGCTGCGGTATGAGCACGCGATCTTCTCGAAAGCCGCGCTCGAAGCACTTCAAGAGACACTGGTCAAAAATCTGCCCAAGCGTAAGGCTGCGGCGCAGGAGGCTGCATAATGCCGACTCTGTATACAACGATTGTCCGTCCGCTGATCACGGAAAAAGCCCTGACGACGCGCGAGACCGAAGGTACGCTGGTGTTCGAGGTCGCGTTGCATGCGACCAAGACGGAAGTCAAGGTGGCCGTCGAAAAGCTCTTCAACGTCCAGGTCGCTTCGATCCGCACCGCGAGCGTGGAAGGCAAAGAGCGCCGTCGGGGTAAGTTTTCGGGCTACCGGCCTGACTGGAAGAAGGCCTATGTCCGTCTGAAGTCAGGTGAGAAGGTTCCCGACTTCGCGGCTGAGATTTAAACCTAGAGGCTGTCTCCTAAGAAGGACAACAGCTTTCATGCGCAGCAAGAACCATGTATCGCGTCCATCATTACGGAGCGCGGCAGGCAAGGATACCGATGCCCATCAAAAGTTTTCGACCTATCACACCGACGCTTCGCTTTCAGACGAAGCTGGTCAATGACGACATCACGACAGACAAGCCGCACAAGCCGCTGCTTGCTCCCAAGCAGCGGACCGGTGGACGTAATTCAGCCGGTCTGCTGAGCATCCGCCACCAGGGTGGAGGACACAAGAAGCAGCTCCGCCTCATTGACTTCAAGCGGGATAAATACGGTGTGCCGGGTACGGTCGCAACGGTCGAGTATGACCCAAACCGCTCCGCCCGGATCGCCCTCATTCATTACAAGGACGGCGAGAAGCGGTATATTGTGCAGCCCGTCGGCCTGAAGGTGGGGCAGACGATCATGAGCGGCCCCGAGGCGGACATTCTGGTGGGCAACGCCTTGCCGTTGCGCAACATTCCCGCGGGAACGACGGTGCATAATATCGAGTTGCGCCCGGGCAAGGGGGCGCAGATGGCCCGCTCGGCCGGTGCGCAGGTGCAGCTGGTGGCCAAGGAAGGCGATTATGCCTTGCTGAAGCTGCCCTCCGGTGAGACGCGCCGGGTGCTTGTGGATTGCATGGCGACCGTGGGACAGGTCGGCAACACGGACCATGAGAATGTCACGATCGGCAAAGCCGGACGGAATCGCTGGAAGGGCATACGGCCGGCCAACCGCGGTGTTTCGATGAACCCGGTCGATCACCCGCACGGCGGAGGTGAGGGCAAGACCTCGGGCGGTCGTCACCCGGTCACCCCTTGGGGCCAGCCGACCCGCGGGTACAAGACCCGGAACAACAAGCGCACGGATGTCTTTATCGTGCAGCGCCGGAACAAGGGCAAGTAAGTCGGTAGCAGAAGCGGAGTCAAGCGGTATCCGCGGTTCAGCTGCTGAGTAGCATGCAGCGCCCGGAGAGGATCCTTGCGGAAAGCGGGCGAGGATAGTAGGGCAAAACCAAGTCGCGGACTCCCCTCACGCGATTCGTACGTATAGTTACCTGGAGTCACCATGGCACGTTCTACGAAAAAGGGACCGTTCATCGACACGCACTTGATGGTAAAGGTCGAGGCTCTGAATGCGTCGAATGATAAGAAAGTCATCCGCACGTGGTCGAGACGCTCGACGATTCACCCGGATATGGTCGGTCATACCATTGCGGTGCATAACGGCAAGAAGTTCATTCCGGTGTACTGCACGGAGAATATGGTCGGGCACAAGCTCGGGGAATTTTCCGCCACGCGTACCTTCAAGGGCCACACGGCTAAATCTGGCGACACGTCGAAGGCAAAGTAACTCGAGCAGAGCGTATTGTTCTGCTACTATGGCCCGTTTGGGCCGATAAGGATTGACACATGGCAAAGACAATGGAGACGACTGAGTTTCGCGCCGAGGCGCGGTTCCAGCGTTCAAGCCCGCAGAAGACCAAGCTCGTGCTGGATCTGATCAAGGGTCAGCGCATTGAGGCTGCACTGAACATCGTGGCGTTCACGCAGAAGAAGATGGCGCCGGTGGTGGAAGGGGTGCTGCGATCGGCGGTACAGAACGCGCTGCATCTCTCGGACGAGCGCGGTCTGGACATCGATGTAGACAACCTGATCGTGAAGACGGCCGTGGCAAACGAAGGGCCACGTTTGAAGCGGTTGCGGCCTGCCCCGATGGGACGCGCGTTCCGCTACCAGCGCCGTTTGACCCACATTGTGATTACGGTGGCCGAGAAGAAGAGCGCCGAGCCGAGCACGAGTGCAGAGAGCGACGCCGCCAAGCAGGTCGGACAATCCGGACGATCCACCCGCAAGGTGGCCGCTAAATCTGCGACGAAGAAGGCCGCCGTCAAGAAGCCTGTAGCCGCCTAGAGATCAGGAACCAAGCCGTGCCGGCTCAACCGGCCAACGGCGTGAAAGAAGAAGGAAGCTCCCATGGGACAAAAAGTTCATCCGTATGGATTCCGCCTCGGCATCAACAAGCCGTGGAAGTCGCGCTGGTTCGTGGAGCGCGGCTACGACAAGTTGCTCGTAGAAGATGTGAAGCTGAAGGCCGAGTTGCGCGAGAAGCTGAAGCAGGCGGGTGTGTCGTCTGTGGAGATCGAGCGCCCAGGCAACAAGCTGCGGCTCATCATCCGCACGGCACGTCCGGGTATCATCATCGGCCGTAAAGGGGCGGAGATCGACAAGCTCAAGGCCGACATTCAGAAGCGCACGAGCCGCGAGGTATTCATCGACATTCTCGAAGTGAACAAGCCGGAGCTGGACGCGCAGCTCGTGTCAGAGAACATTGCGCTGCAGCTGGAGAAGCGGGTGTCGTTTCGCCGCGCGATGCGCAAGAGCGTGGACTCGGCCCTGCGGTTCGGTTGCAAGGGCATCAAGGTGCGCGTCTCGGGTCGCCTGAACGGCAACGAGATCGCGCGCTCCGAGTGGTATCTGCAGGGCCGTTTGCCGCTGCACACGCTGCGCGCGGACATTGATTACGGCTTTTCCGAGGCGAAGACCACGTACGGGGTTATCGGGGTGAAGACGTGGATCTACCGTGGGGATATCTACGAGCAGCGCAAGCGTCGCGAGCCCGCTCCGGTGATCGCGGGTGCCTTTTCGTCGTAGTCCCGAGCGGAAGGGGCGGCACAGCTTTCCAACGCGCCCCCTTTCCCGTATACTTATCTAGTTTGGCCCTGAGTCTGTCGTCTCCTTTGCGAGCAGGACAGAGACCCTGGTCAGCGTTTTCGCGGTTCTGTGATTTCTTAGTGAGATCACACCCTCGGCATCGCTCCTTCAGAAGCCTGTCTTACCTGACTCCAGCCTTTGCCTTATAGGCTACTAAGGAATTTCATCTATGCTTTTGCCGAAGAAAGTCAAATACCGCAAGCAACAGCGCGGCCGTATGCGTGGCAAGGCCTGGCGCGGATCGGAGATCGCGTTTGGCGATTACGGCCTCAAGGTGTTGGAGTGCGGCTACATCACCGACCGCCAGATCGAGGCTTCGCGTATCGCGATGACGCGCTTCATCAAGCGTGGTGGCAAGGTTTGGCTTCGGCTTTTTCCCGATAAGCCGATCACGAAAAAGCCGGCCGAGACCCGTATGGGTAAGGGCAAGGGCGCTCCGGATCATTGGGTAGCGGTGGTGCGACCGGGCAAGTTGTTGTTTGAGATGGAAGGCGTTCCGGTCGAGGTAGCCAAAGAGGCGATGCGGCTTGCCAGCCATAAGCTGCCTTTGCGGACGATCTTTGTGGTGCGCCCTGGAATCTCCACGGAAGTGGCTGCTAAGTAGTTTCGGAATCGGTAGTTTGAGTCAGTCAGGTATTAGAGAGTCAGGTAGTTAGGTACGGCTAAGTAGTGAAGGTATCAACCGGCGACTTCGCCGGATCTGGGTATTTAGGACGTAGGTATGGAACTCGAAAAGATTCGTTCACTCAGCGAGGAAGAGTTGAAAGGCGAGACGGCCAAAACGGCCGAGCAGCTCTTTCGGATTCGCTTTGCAAAGAGCCTGGGCAAGCAGGACGGCGTCGGGAAGATTCGACTGTTGAAGCAGGATATCGCTCGTTTGAAGACCATTGCTCGCGAGCGTCAACTCGGCGAGCAGAAGGCAGGGAAGTAGATATGGCTGAAACTCCAGTCAACCCCACGGCAGCACCTCAGGCGTCTCCCTCGGCAACGACCGGCGCGCGCCGCAATGAGAAGGTTGGGAATGTCGTCTCCACCAAGATGGAGAAGACGATCGTCGTCGAGATCGAGATGCGTAAGGCGCACCCCAAGTACAAACGCGTGATGAAGTCCAACAAGAAGTTCTATGCGCATGATGAGCAGAACTCCGCACGAGTTGGAGATGTGGTGCGCATACGGGAGACCCGCCCGGTGTCGAAGCTGAAGAGGTGGAATCTGGAAGAGATCATCCGCCGCTCGTCGCTTGCGAACCTGCCCGAAGAGAAGCCCGTCGCCGCGGCACAGTAGATACCCCTTTGTTAGCTCCGGGCTGATGCCCGTCCGAGGAGAAGCACCATGGCAGTACAAATGCGCACCATGCTGGATGTCGCTGACAATTCCGGCGCGCGAAAGCTTCAGGTGATCCTGCCGCTCGGCGGAGGTCTTGGCAAGAAGGCTGGACTCGGGGACGTCGTCACGGCGGCCGTCAAGGAGGCCTCGCCCGACGGCACGGTTAAGAAGGGCAAGGTTGTCAAAGCGGTGATCGTGCGGACACGCAAGGAATATCGCCGTCGTGACGGCACGTATATCCGTTTCGACCAGAACGCGGCTGTGGTGATCAACGACGCCAACGAGCCGGTGGGAACGCGCGTGTTCGGGCCAGTAGCCCGGGAATTGCGCGAGAAGAAGTTTCTGAAGATCGTCTCGTTGGCACCCGAAGTCATTTAGCTGAAAGTATCCAGAGTTACGCAGTAGTAATTACCGGATTCCGGCTCCGAGAGTTCGCCGAGGGGAGAAGATTGTGGCCAAGATAAAGCGGAATGATCAGGTATTGGTGATCGCCGGCAAGGATAAGGGTAAACGGGGTCGGGTGCTGCGCGTGATTGTGGACAAGAACCGCGTGCTGGTGGAGGGCGTGGGCATGATCAAGAAGCATGTGAAGCCTAACCCGCAGACTGGGAAGCAGGGCGGCATTGAGACTCGCGAGGCGGCGATTGCAATTTCGAATGTGATGCTCTTGGACTCCGAGGGCAATGTGACCCGTGTGGGTTACCGCTTTGACGGAGACAAGAAGATCCGCGTGGCTCGGTCGAACAATGTCGATGTGACCGAGAACGACGCCAAGCAGGCGTAATCCCTTCATGATTTCGCAGGGGTTCTGCACACAGACAAATAGGATGAAGTGAGCACCCCACGCATCGGTAGACGACTTACAGTCACCCCGGCACCGTGGAGAAAGCAGGAACAATGGCAGCACGATTGAAGGAAAGATACACGCAGGAGATCAAGGCTCAGTTGCAGAAGGAGCTGGGTCTTCAAAACACCATGGCGGTGCCGCGGATCGAAAAGATCGTCATCAACATGGGCATCGGGGAAGCGACACAGAACAATAAGATCATCGATCCACTCGTGTCTGACCTGGGGTCGATCACGGGACAGAAGCCGGTGATTACGAAGGCCAAGAAGTCGATCGCTGCCTTCAAGCTCCGTGAAGGCATGCCGATCGGGGCGATGGTGACCCTGCGCGGCGACGCGATGTATGAGTTTCTGGATCGCCTGATCTCAGTGGCTTTGCCGCGGGTTCGTGACTTCCGCGGGGTCAGTTCGAAGAGTTTCGATGGGCGTGGAAATTACACCCTGGGCCTGCGTGACCAGTTGATTTTTCCTGAGATTGATTACTCCAAGGTGGAGAAGACCAAGGGAATGAACGTCACCATCGTCACCACCGCCACGGATGACAACGGCGCGCGTAGCTTGCTGCGCTTCTTCGGTATGCCCTTCCGTCAGGGCGCATAAACGGGTTCTTGTACCAGAAAGAGCAGATCAATGGCAACCACAGCAAAGCGCGTGAAAGATGCACGTAAGCCGAAGTTCAAGTCCCGCCAGCACAACCGTTGCCAGCTCTGCGGCCGGCCGCGGGCGTTTCTCAGGAAGTTCGGCATCTGCCGTCTCTGTTTCCGGGGACTGGCGCTCAAGGGAGAGATCCCGGGCGTTGTGAAGTCGAGCTGGTAGACAGCGACGGCGGCCGGCTTACCGCTGACGCGTCCTGTAGTGAACTTTGTGTCTTTTCGTCTTTTGTAGCTCTTGTGTCTATGAACGGCACCATAACCATTCTCGCTGGTTCTCCGGGTTCATCCTGGAGCGAACGGGGGATGAAAGGAACTCGATGAATCTCACCGACCCAGTAGCAGACTTCCTGACCCGCATCCGCAATGCGCACAGCGCCCGTCACCAGAAGCTGGATGTCCCTGCATCGCGCCTCAAGGCCGAGATTGCCCGCATCCTGAAGGAAGAGGGTTACATCTCCAACGTGAAGCCGGTGGAAGAAGAGGGACGGCAGCTATTGCGGGTGTACCTGAAGTACGGAGCCAACAGTGAGTCGGCCATCCGCGATCTGAAGCGGATCTCCAAGCCCGGCTGCCGTGTGTACCTTGGCAAGGACGAGATTCGTCGCGTACAGGGCGGTCTGGGGATCTCCATCATGACGACGCCGCGGGGCGTGATGACGGGACGGCAAGCTCGCCGAGAGGGCGTAGGCGGCGAGATTCTCTGCGAAGTCTGGTAGTCGGCGGGTTTGTCTGGTGCAGGAAGTGGAACAGGTACGGCGGGCTTAACGGCTCGCAGGCTGCAGTGGAACGGAAGCGTGAAAATGCCTCCGCGACTCGCAAGCCAAAAGGATAGAGCATGTCACGTATTGGATTGAAGCCGATTACCCTGCCGAAGGGCGTGCAGTACACCGTAAACGGCGGGACCGTCTTGGTAGAGGGCCCAAAAGGGAAGGTGTCTGCGCTGGTGCCGCAGGGCATCACGTTGTCCGAGAAGGACGGCGTTCTTTCAGTCGAGCGTCAGAACGATTCGCAGAAGGCCATTCATGGGCTCGCGCGGTCGTTGGTCTTCAACGCCGTTGAGGGAGTGACCAACGGATGGAAGAAGGAGCTGGACGTGGTGGGAATCGGTTATCGCGTGGAGCTGAAGGGCAAGGACATGGTTGTGTTCACGCTCGGATATTCCCATGTGATTGAGTTCCCGCTGCCTACCGGGATCTCCGTGGCGATCGACCCGAAGCAGACGCATGTCACGGTGTCCGGTATCGACCGGCAGAAGGTGGGCCAGGTCGCGGCGGATATGCGTTCGCTGCGCAAGCCGGATCCGTATAAGAACAAGGGTGTGCGTTACTCCGATGAGA
>CAXTGE010000107.1:0-3031 GCA_964243645.1 uncultured Acidobacteriaceae bacterium
TTCTTCTGGCCGGACTCCTTGTCGTCCCAGGAGCGGGTCTGGATCTTGCCTTCGATGAAGATCTGGGTACCCTTTTTGACGTAATCGCGGACGATCTCGGCGGTGCGGCCGAAGGCGACGAGGTTGTGCCACTCGGTCTTGTCGGTCCACTGGCCGCCCTGGTCTTTCTGGCGGTCGGCGGTGGCGAGCGTGAAGCTCGCGATGGTCATGCCGCCCTGGGAGGCGCGGATCTCGGGATCCTTGCCGACGTTGCCGAGAAGAAGAACTTTGTTGACGCCCTTGGCCATGGCTTTTGTGCTCCGTTTCAGAGGGAAGAATAGCAGAGTGGTGTGTGTGTTTTGTGTTTGTCAGTGACGCCCGGAGGCGGGCTTCGGGGCGGAGACGGGTGCGGGCGGGGCGCTGCGTTTACTGAAATTTACGCCTACGAGCGCAATGGCCGCATCGACGTCGCCGCCGGGCTGCAGGTCCCTGGCACCGACCGGTTGCAGGACGCGCAGGACACCTGCGCTGTCCGTGAGTAGCAGAAGCGGGAAATCATCGGCCTTGAAGCGGTTCAGGGTCTCGACCGGGACTGTGACGGTGGGCGTTTCGGCGAGCATGGCGGCGGCGTAGGCCGGGTTGAAGGCGGCGTTGGTCAGCTTGGGGTCGGGTTGACGCGGTGGGACGGTCTCCGCGAGCAGGGCGAAGACGTAGGCGGAGTGACCTTCCACGGTGAAGACCGTGGGGGGCAGTTGCGGGCCGAGGCGGATGCATCCCGCGCACCAGTCCGGGAAGAGCAGCATGGCAGTGATGGCGCCGCGTATGGGCAGGGTAGGCGGCTGGTCATAAGGCATGCTGAGGGACACTTTCGGGGCGATGCCGGTGAGGGGCTTGCCCAGCAGGGCGTAGCGCTGGCGGCTTCGCGCGATGAGCAGGCTGTCGTCCGGAGAGAGCTTTGTCGGCAGGGCGGTCTCGAGGGCGGCAACGCTGGCCGAGGCGTCGGTGGCCTTCGTCGCGAGCTGCTGGAGAGCCGGCAGCAGCAGACCCTGCGCGTAGAGGGCATTGGCGGTCCAGGAGGATGGGTTGGGCGCTGTCTGGGGCGCTGTCTGGGGCGCTGCAGCGGACGGGGGCTCGGCGGCGGCGGGAGAAACTGGCCCTGCCGTGCGGAGTGTAGCCAGCAGCAGCGGCTGGCGTGCCCCCGCCAGCGTCAGGGCGTCCCCTGTGTGAACGAAGCGCATGTAGCCGAGAGCCTCATCGACGCAGTCGCCCACGTCCGGGGTGTAGGGCACGGCGGGCAGCATGGCCAGCGCCGACTGGAGGGCGGCAGGCTCCTGTTTGAGACGCAGCTGGGCCTCGGTCTGAGCGACATAGGCGTCGGTAAGCCGCGGCAGAGTATGGTCCGGCAGGGCGATGTAGCGCGATGCCGCGGCGACCACGGCATTCCACTGCTGGCCGAGCGAGCAGAGCCGTGCGAGGTCCACGAGGTCCGCGCCGGTGTAGCCTGCCGGGTCCCGGGCCGCGCAACCGGCCTTGGCGTTCGCGATCGCGACGTTCATCGCGGCAAGCTCGGTGTCGGACCAGTTGGCGATATTGTGCCGGGTGATCTCGAGCGGGTGCAGCGCTTCGGTATAGGCGGCGCTCGGCGAGAGCTGTGGGGTCTCGGGCGGGGTGGCCGGAGAGCGGGTCTGGCTTTGGGGCTGGCTTTGCGTCTGGGCCTGGGCAGTAGCGGGGGAGAGCAGAGCGAGGCTTAGCAGCAGGGCGAGACGATTGGCGTGCACGAGGGCAGGGCTCCTGTACGTGGGGGGACGAGGTAGGAGACGAAGTTTGTTGGGAACGGTTAGGGTGAGGCGGATTCTCTGCGGGTGACAAACAAAGCAGATCCCTGCGGGATGACAGCACGAAAGTTGGCCGGATTAGCGGCGGGTGTGTTCGCCTATGACCTTGGCCAGGCCCAGCGCGGAGATGAACAGGCCCATAGGCAGGCACCCGAGGGCGAGGATGAGCATCAGCCAGCCGCCGTTGCTGTGGGGACCCTGGCGGTCGGCGCCGCCGAAGAAGAGCAGCATCATGACGACGCACAGGATACCGGCTCCAAAGATGATGGAGCCCGTGGTGAGGAGCTTTCGTGTGTCCTGGTGCATAGGCATTTAGCGGTACGCGGCGAGCATCGCGTAGACGATGACGCCCGAGACGGAGACGTAGAGCCAGATGGGGAAGGTCCAGCGGGCAATCTTCTTGTGCTGCGTGAAGCGGCCGCTCAGGCTGAAGAAAAAGGTGATCAGGATCAGCGGCAGGCAGACGACCGCGGCGGTGATGTGGGGCAGCAGCAGGACCCAGAGATAGATGGCGCGGGCCACAGGGTGCGTGCGCGGGAAGAGCATGTCGCCGTGCAGGATGTGGTTGACGATGTAGGTCACCAGAAACACGGAGGAGACGACAAAGGCGCCGAACATGCTGTTGCGGTGCTGCACAATCTCACGGCGCAGGATGTGGCGGAAGCCGATCAGCAGAAAGATTGTGCAAAGCCCGTTCAGCACGGCGTTCAGCGCCGGGAGGAAGGCAAGGTGCGTCCCGGCGACGTCCGTCGGCGGATGGTAGTAGACCAGCCAGGCCAGAAAGAGCGACGCGGCAGCGGACACGCCGAGGATGCCCCAGATCACCGAGGGTGGGGTGCGAAGGGTCGGATTGGGTGCGGTTACAGCGGGCATCGGACTTGCTTTCATTCTATGCGGCGGCGCTACCGTGCAGGTAAGGGGGCGACCGATGTTCAGGCGATCTCTTCAAATCCTGCGTTGCGCGCCGAGGCCCGGGAGGAACGGAGGCCTGTCAGGGGGCCGGCATGTGCGCGCAGCTCGCGGAGAGAGTAGAAGGTGCCGCGCCACCAGACGCCGCCCTGTCGAAGGGTCGCCCAGGTGGAGCGGAGCAGCGACCAGGTGAGCAGGGCACCGGCCAGGGGAGCGAAGACGACGTTCCAGGCGGAGATGCCGCTGATCCGGCTCATGAGGCGATAGCAGAACGCGGCGCAGGCAGCGATCAGCAGGGCGGCGATCCT
>CAXTGE010000107.1:3131-9157 GCA_964243645.1 uncultured Acidobacteriaceae bacterium
TCGGGGGTGAAATGGACGTCCGCGTCGGTGAAGAGGAGGAACTCTGGGTCGAAAGTGGGCTGGGCGGGGTTTGGCTCAGCGAGATTGCTTTGGGCGTACTCGGCGGCGACCGCCATGGCATGCGTTTTGCCGAGCCAACCGGAGGGAAGGGTTTCGATGTGCAGAACGGTGAGGCGGTCAGGGTACTCGGCGGCGAGGCGATCAAGGATGACCGGGGTGGCGTCCGTGGAGCGGTCATCGACGGCGATGATGCGGAGGTTTGGGTAATCCTGGGCCAACAGGCTGCGCAGCGCGGGCTCCATCGTCGCGGCCTCGTTGCGGGCAGGGACGATCACGGCAAGGCGGGGGCTCCCTGCCGGCACCGTGTTCCAGCGTGGGTCGAGCAGGTCGGGCACGCGACGGAGGCCGAGGCCTGTGGAGACGGTCCGCCACGCCGAAAGCGCGGCAAAGATCCAGGTATCGATGACAAGGTGCGGGATGAGGGTACGACCAATCGACAAGACAAAGCCCTACAAAACTGAGATTCCGAAGCGCGACGCGCAGGGTGGCCGTCCGCTATCTCTATGATGCGCAAGGCCGGGCCGTGTGACGTGCCCATACAATGTTCCTATCGCGCGCTTGGAGGCACTGATCCCTTTCCGGAGAAACGCATGGATCCTCTACTCCATCGTCGCGGGTGCTTGGGAGCCGCCGTTCTCGCCGTCCTGCTGGCGCAGCTTCCGGGGGCAGCGGCCCAGGCCGGAGTCGCAGGTGCGTCGGCTAAAGACGTAACGTCGTCCTTGCCGGCCTTTGAGGTCGCGTCGGTACGCCCCGTTGGCCCCTCGGGACGTGGCACGACGGAGCTCAGTCCGTATGGGACGTCGCGGTTCAGCTTCCGCAATGCGTCCTTCCGGAACATCCTTCAGCTGGCCTACAACACAGATCACATCGAGGGCACCCCAAAGGGGTTTGAGGATGCTTACTATGACATCGAGGCAAAGACCGAGGGCGATCTGCCGCTGACCTATGAACTGCTGCAGCCTCGCCTCCGGCACTTGCTGCAGCAGAGGTTTGGTCTGGTTGGGCACATGGTGGAGAGGCCTTCGTCGGGCCTGGCTTTGGTGATCGCGAAGGGCGGTTCCAAATTGACCTCGTCTGCTGCGGAGGCAAATGCCCATGCCTATATCTTCTCGGACCGTCTGGATGTGACAGGAGGCTCGATGGGCACCATGGCAGGAGTGCTCTCGATCCGGGAGCATCAGCCGGTCGTTGACCTGACGGGACTCACGGGCAAGTACGATGTGGAGCTGAAGTTCGCGCCGGTGGACGCGACGGACTCGCCCTACCCCTCCCTCTACACGGCGCTGAAGGAACAACTTGGGCTGGAGCTGAAGCCGCACACGGTGACTGTCAAGATGCTGGTGATCGACCATCTGGATCTGACACCGTCTGAGAATTAGGGCTTTGCCTAGAAGCGCAGACGTCCCTGCGCGTTAAGCGCCATAGCCAACAGCAGCAGCGGAAGATAGAGGACGGAGACCTTCAGCAGGCCGCGGGCAAGGCGGCGATCGGTCTCCGGATCAGGGGACCGGGTGATGCGGGTGAAGCGGATTGTCGCCCAGAGATAGTAGCCGTCCAGGAGGATGGCGGCGACCGCATAGGGGAGGCCGGTGGTGTGCAGAAACGTGGGCCAGAGACTGATGGGAATCATCAGGAGAGCCCAGAAGATGGCCTGCGCGGCGGAGGAGCGGGCGGCGTCGTGCGGATCGCGGCCGGTGGCGGTGAGGCGGATGCCGGCCCCGGCGTAGTCGGCGCGGTAGAGCCAGCCGATGGCCATGAAGTGGGGAAACTGCCAAACAAACAGGATGGCGAAGAGCGCCACGCCGGGCCACTCGATGAGGCCACGGGCGGCTGTCCAGCCGATCAGCGGCGGCAGGGCCCCGGGAAACGCGCCGATAAAGGTGTTGAGCGGCGTGATGCGTTTAAGCGGCGTGTAGATAGCGACGTAGGCGACCGCGGTGAGCAGCGTCAGGGTGCCGGTGAGCATGTTGGTGGTCAGCGCGAGATAGAGTGAGCCGCCCATGATGAGCGCGAAGCCGAGGATCAGGCCGTGCGCGAGTCCGATTCGCCCCAGAGCCATGGGACGGGAGGCGGTGCGGGGCATGCGGCGGTCGGTCTTGCGCTCCAGCGCCTGGTTCAGGACGGAGGAGCCGGCGGTGACGAGCGCGATGCCGAGCAGAGCCTCCAGCAGGCCGATGTGAAAGGGGCTGATGCCCGAGGCGAGGGAGCCGAGATAGAAACCTCCCGCGGCCGTGAGCAGCACCATGGCCGAGACGCGCGGCTTGGAGAGGGCGACATAGTCGCTAAGCCACGACCCGCCCCGCGCGCCCGAACGGAGCCGTGCGCGACGTTCCAGATCCGGGGATGTGACCGCTGCAGGCACGCTCTTTCAGGATAGCGCGTGCGGCGGTCGGTCGGGCTGCGGTGCCGGCGATCCGCCTGCGTGAGATGGAGGAGGATGGTGCCGTGATCACGGCGGAGTCCCCGGTTGTGGGTGCGGTCACCATGCTCTTTTTTGGGTGGGTCTGAGCGTGGCCGCGCATCCGGTGCGGATGCGAATCTAAAATCTATCCGAACCGTGAGGCGAGCTTCGTAGACGGTCAAGGGTCGATGCAGCAGGTCGGCAAGCGCGGCGAAAGCGACAAGTGATTGCCTGCGGTCACCGCTGGGCCTATACTTTGGGCACCGGAACATGGTGCAGGTGGGCTTGCCCGTGTGCCGCGAGTGAGGTGCGTCTTCAGCGATAGCGGGAGGCAGATCGGGCTCGGCAACGAAGGGCCACTCGGCTCCCGGTTCGGTGCGCCGCCGGATGTTGCGTTCGCGGAAGGGCCCGTGCCGTCCCGAAGCTGGCGCGCTGTGACGCGCGTGCTTCGAAGTTGCGTCACGATCACCCAGACAGCGGCTTCTGATGTACTACACGCGGTGCTGCCCTCCGACTGCCGGATCTGCGGCGGCCCGATGCTGGGTTTGATTCCCGTCCGCGTATGTGACGCGTGTGTGAGCCGGGTGAGCTCCGCAGCGGGTGGCGAAACGGAAGAGCTGTGCTCCCGGTGCGGCGATGCGCTGGGGATGGAATCGGCACGATTCGCCGGAGCGATGGGCACCACGGAATGTACGGCTTGCCGCCTGGCACCGCCTCCCTTCGCCAGGGCCGTGAGCTTTGGTTCGTATGACACCGAGATGCGCGAACTGCTCCACACGCTGAAGTTCGGCGGGACCCGCCGCGTCGCGGAGCACGTGCTGGGCGAGTGGATGGCAGCGGCGATGCTGCAGCTGGACGGCCTGGCCGGGGAGACGCCCGTAGTGGTGCCGGTGCCGCTGTTTGCAGAGCGGGAGCGCCAGCGCGGGTTTAATCAGGCAGGTCTGCTGGCGAAGGCCGCGGTGAAGCGGCTTGCGAAGCAACGGCCCGCATGGGAGCTGGAACTGCGGCCCGAGGCGCTGATGCGGGTAAAAGATACCCGGGCCCTCTATGCGCAACGGCCCGACCAGCGTCGGCGCGGGCTGAAGGGTGCCTTCCGGATGGGGGATGCCGAGGCGGTGCGCGGACGTGAGGTGGTGCTGATCGACGACATCCTGACCACGGGCGCGACGGCTCGGGAGTGCGCGGCGGTGCTGCTGCGCGCGGGGGCGACGAAGGTGTGGGTGGCGACAGTGGCGCGGGCACGGCCGGAGAGCCTGCGGGCGGTCGAGGTGAGTGTAGCTCGATGGGGCAGTTGATTAAAAGCAGGTTCCCTGTTTCGAGGAACGACAGATAAGAGATACGAGGCGGGCAGGGCGTAACTGGGTGGGGCAATCAGGGCGAGGCAATCAGGGCGGGCAATAAGGGCGGACGGAGGCGGAATGCAGTCTGGGCAGGCAAAGGCGAAGCGGGGCGGCGGTAAGGTGCACCACACAACCCATCCGGTGCCGGGGACGGCGCGGATGGAGGCCATTGAGATTCGTGCCGGGGTGTTTCGGCAGCCGGCGATGCAGACGCCGGTGCTGGTGCTGAATGCAAGCTATGAACCGATCAACATCTGCGGGGCGCGGCGGGCATTAGTCCTTGTGCTGAAGGGGGTGGCGCGCACGGAGGAGGAGCAGGGCACGACGCTGCACTCGCACCGGGCGTGCATGCAGATGCCCAGCGTGATCCGGCTGCTGGAGTACCGGCGCATACCTCACCAGACCCGTGCGCTGAGCCGCAAGAACATCCTGCTGCGCGACCGCAACACTTGCCAGTACTGCCAGGTGGTGCTGCCCGCGGCCGAGCTGACGCTGGATCATGTAAACCCGCGCTCGCGCGGCGGGCTTTCCACGTGGGAGAACCTGGTGGCCTGCTGCAAGGGTTGCAACCGGCGCAAGGGCAACCAGCTCCTGCATGAGCTGCCGGAGATGAAGCTGCTGCGCGAGCCGCGACCGTTTACCCTGCACACCTCGCGCCACATCATGCGCATGATCGGGTCCGCGGATGCGAACTGGCGCAAGTATCTGTACTTCGAGAACGAGTCGGCGGCGTAGGTGCCCAGACGCCCAAGGCCGGCCGAAACTTCGCGAAGTGAGCACTGGTTGAGAAGATCCGTCCGAGAGCACTCAACGGAACTCAACCTGAAGATTCGGTCTGCTTTCGATTGGACTGCTGATGAAGCCATCAGATGGCTGTCGCCGGTTGAGGAGGATGGGTATGCAGAGTATTACGACGAAACCTTTCTGGACCGGCTTCAGATCGGTGACTTGCAAGTGCCTCTGGGCAGCTTCTGGCCCCGCGGTGGCCCAAGGTGGGATGGGTTAGCCCGAAGCTCCACGGGCAAGCTGCTTCTGGTTGAAGCGAAGGCCTATGTCGAAGAGGGTGTGACGTTTTCGAGCAAAGCGTCCGATGCGTCAATGCAGCAGATTGTGTCGGCATTGGAGGAAGCCAAGCGTGCTTTTCAGGCGCGGGCTGACGCTCCATGGGCGACCCCTTTCTACCAGTACGCCAACCGACTTGCTCATTTGCACTTCTTAAGAGGGCTCAACGATCGTGATGCTTACCTGCTGTTTCTCAACTTCGCCGATGCTCCTGACGTTCCTCGACCAGCTACGACCGAAGAGTTTGCGGGAGCTAGTCGTACGTGTCAGTGTGCCTTGGGACTCGGCCAGACACACCCCTACAGCAAGTTCATCAAGACTATCAATTGGTCAGTGCCTCAAATGTTTTCTAGTACTTGAAGCAGATTGCTTTCGGGTGTAAGGGAAGGCGGTGCGCCGGCCACGTCGAGGGTTGGCTTTCAACCGTATACAGCTCTTAGCCGCGGGGTGGTTCGGCCCGACCTAGGCGTCAGTGGTCTAAATAGGGCCGCAGAGAAGTCCTCCAGCATCTCGCAAGCGAACCTCAGCGCCTAAAGGCATCATGCAAACTGGGCACTAACTGCGGACTAGAGTCCCGCCCTCTCCAAAGGACCACGCCTGCGCGTAATCGCATCTAGGGATGTTCGACGATCTGCTTGGCTTGATCGAGCGTAAGCGGCTGACGTAGAGGCTCCATCAGCGCGGCGAGGGCGGTGTCGCGGCCGCAGCCGAGAACGGCGGCTACCTTTTCTTCTTTGACGTAGTATGCGAGGAAGGTCAGCGCCGTGGGATCGCCTTCGAGGACGATCTCGTCCCAGCTGTCGGCGTGGCCGGCGTAGCCGAACCGCTTGCCGAAGTGGGCCGTCCAGAAGAAGGGCACGCCGCTAAAGGGGGAGGCCGGGCCGCGGGCGTTGCCGGTGGCGTAGGCGAACATGGCCTCGGCGGCGGTGCGGCCGTGTTGCTCGGCCAGGCGCCAGTGCTCGATGCGGGTGCCGTTGACGGAGGCGATGTCGCCGGCGCACCACACATTGGGGGCGAGGCGGAGGTCGCGGCCGACCGCGAAGCCGCCCTTTTTACCCGTGGGCAGGTTCGGGGCGTAGTCGGTGACCGGCTCGACGCCGATGGCGAAGATCACCAGATCGGCCGGGATCTCGGCGCCGGAGCGGAGGGTGACGGCGACCGGC
>CAXTGE010000108.1:0-6794 GCA_964243645.1 uncultured Acidobacteriaceae bacterium
GATCGGCAATCACCAGCCGGTCCCCCGCGCTGGTCGTCGGCACGTTGTGATCCACGGTCGCGATATGACGGTCCGGCCTCCGCAGGGGGCGTCCTGTCATCCGCAGCCCGTCAAAGGCCTGCGGGCTGGTCACCTCATGCACAAGCTGCAGGTCGATGTAAATCAGCGTTGGCTCGCCGGCCGGCTCGGCAACAACGTGTTGTTGCCAGACCTTTTCAAACATGGTGCGCGGCGCTAGGGTTTGGGATGTATCCATGACGTTCAGTCCTGCTCGTTACTCGTTGTCAGAAGGCTTCGGTGTGGTGGTATCCGCCTGCGGCGGCAGCGTGTTTGCCCCGGCCCGCGTCGGATCTAGCGGATAGGGTTGACCGTCCGGCTCAACCAGCAGGGCATGCGCAATGTGCGGCACACCCCGGTGCGCTGTCGCCAGGCGCGCATCCCAGTCAGAGATCGACTGCGTGAGCGCCAGGGGTAGGGAGTCTGCGGATATCTGCCGATTGGTAAACAGCCATAGGTTGTAATCGGCTGCCCTTTCATCCGTGGCGTGCGTCTCTGTTGTCCAATCCACCGCGGCAAACACCAGCAATGGGTCCTGCGCTCCCATATCGATCCACAACATGCCATGCGCGGCACAGAAGCTGGGCACGCAACCATCCACCGTGACGTAGCGGTTATCCTTCGCATTGACCTGTCCATAGCGATCCAGAAAGCGAGGGATGGCCGATGACAGCGGCACACTCTTGCCCCAGAACGCCTGCGGCTGCCGAAAGGCCGCGCTGAGTGTCGAGGCAAAACGCTCATCGCCGCGCAAGGTCACGGCATTGCCGTTCGGTACAGGTGATGTGTACTGCCAGATCCATTGCAAATTGCCCAGGTTCTTGGCCCTTGCCCTGCTCCGCACCGGGGGCGGCTTCGGTGGGCCGGTCACCATGTTGTCTGGATTCGAGATCTGCGCCCACATGCTGAGCCAGCCTCCAAGGAGAGCTGTCATCATCGCGATCTGAGCTGGGGTGCGCATCGTGGCTCTCCTACACTGCATGGCGGGACTGCGTGCGATCGAGGCTACCCACAAGTGCCTCATGCACCAGGGCTCCCATGCGTTCTGTCGATACGATCACGGCCCGGTTGCCGCGCGCGATGTCTGCGGTGCGATGCCCCGCCTGCAGCACCTGCGCCACGCTAGACTCAATTACCGAAGCCTCCGCCTCCAGCCCGGCTGAGTGACGCAGGACCATCGCCGCGGTCAGAATGGCCCCTAGGGGGTTTGCCTTGCCCGTCCCCGCGATGTCCGGTGCGGAGCCATGCACGGGCTCATACAAATTCACCTTGCCGCCGATGGTTGCCGAAGGCAGCATGCCCAGCGATCCCGTGATCACCCCGGACTCATCGGAGAGGATGTCGCCGAACAGGTTCTCTGTCAGCACCACATCGAAGTCCCGTGGACGATTCATCAGGTGCATCGCCATCGAATCTACCAACTGGTGCTCCACGGTCACGGCAGGGAACTCCGCCTTCACCTCATCCACTGTGGCGCGCCACATCTGCGAGCACTCCAGCACATTGGCCTTGTCCACCTGCGTGAGCTTGCCGCGCCGCTGTCCCGCAAGCGCAAAGGCCACACGTGCCACGCGCTCCACCTCATGACGCGTATACCGCATCGTGTTGATGGCTTCACCGCTGGCCTTGTCCCATGACCTTGGCTGGCCGAAGTAAAGCCCCCCCAGCAACTCGCGCACAAACAGAATGTCCGTCCCCTGTGTCACCTCGGCGCGCAACGGGCTGTTCTCCGCGAGCGAGGGATACGCCACCGCAGGCCGCAGGTTCGCAAACCCACCCAGCTCCTGGCGAATCCTCAGCAGCCCCGCCTCGGGCCGCTTGTCCGGCGACAGGTGGTTGAATTTATTGTCCCCTACTGCGCCCAGCAGCACAGCGTCGCTCGCCAGGCACACGTCGATCGTCCCCTGCGGCAGCGGTGTCTCCTCTGCGGTGATTGCCACGCCACCAATCAATGCCTCTTCGTACGTGAACTCATGGCCACCCGTCTCGGCCACGGTGCGCAACACGGCCAGCGCCTCACGCGTCACCTCGGGTCCAATGCCGTCGCCGGCTAACACTGCAATGCGGAGCTTCATATCTTCTCGGGACAGCCGTTCAAGCCACAGCCGTCGTGTGTTGCAACAGCGTCAGCAAATCCTCGTCATAGATCGCTTTTCTGCGATCCGCCAGCTCGGTAAAACGTTGGTACACGGCATCCAACCCGGCGCCGTTCAGAGGATGGCCAAGCTGACCCAGTCGGTGCTGCAGGGCGCGGCGCCCGGAATGCTTGCCCAGCACGATGTGGTTGGCCGGTACGCCTACGGCGGCAGGCGTCATGATCTCGTAGGTCAGCGGATTGTTGAGAACGCCGTGCTGGTGGATGCCTGACTCGTGCGCAAAAGCATTTCTGCCCACGACGGCCTTGTTCGGCGCAACGCTCTGCCCGATAATCTCTGCCAGCAACGAGCTCGTGGCGTACAGCTGTGCGTTTTGAATTGACGAAGCGAATGGGAACAGATCCGGACGCACCAGCAGAGCCGCTGCTACTTCTTCCAGCGCCGCATTCCCAGCCCGCTCGCCGATGCCGTTGATGGTTACCTCCACCTGCCGCGCACCCGCCTGCAAACCCGCCAGCGTATTGGCTACAGCGAGCCCGAGATCGTCGTGGCAGTGCGTGGAGAGCACAACGTCTTCCATCCCCGGCAGCTGGCGGAGTATGCGGAACAGCGCGCCATACTCCTCCGGCGTGCTGAAACCGACTGTATCCGGAATGTTGATCGTCTGCGCACCCGCCTGGACGGCCACCTGCACCATTTGCTTCAGAAACTCATGATCGCTGCGCGTGGCATCCATCGGGGAAAACTCAACATCCTCCACCAGCGAGCGAGCTAACCGCACCGACTCTCCGGCTAGATCGAGCGCTTCCGCGCGCGACATCTTCATCTGGTGTTCCAGGTGGATGTCCGACGAAGACAGAAAGGTGTGAACGCGGCTCTTCTCCGCCGACTCGACAGCACGGGCGGCCGTCTCAATATCGATAGGCTTGGCTCGTGCCAGCCCTGCAATGCGCGGCCCGCGTACCTCGCGCGCGATGGCCCGCACCGAAGCGAAATCGCCGTCGGAGGCAATGGGAAAGCCCGCCTCGATCACGTCTACACCCAATCTCGCGAGCTGATGGGCCATGCGCAGCTTCTCGCCGTGATGCATCGTGCATCCAGGCGACTGCTCGCCGTCTCGCAGTGTCGTGTCGAAAAAGATAATCCTGTTCCGGTCGGTCATGTGCGTATGGAGGGCTCTCGTACAGCCGTCTATTGAAGAATAACGCCAACTTATCTTGCATGGCTCGCCTATTCATATTTCTAATAGGTGCATCAGCGGGCAGGAGCCAGCACAGGAACCAGCTATTGGACCTCTTTCAGCTTGAAACATTTCTAACCGTCGCGCAGGAGCGCAGCTTCTCACGCGCCGCCGCCCGCCTGCACCGTTCGCAGCCCGCCGTCAGCCAGGTCGTGGCAAAGCTGGAGGCCGAGCTGGGCGAAACGCTCCTGGATCGGTCGCTGCGCGACGGCACGCTCACCGATGCCGGCGAGATCCTGCGCGAATACGCTGAGAAAATGGTCAATTTACGCAACGAAGCCGGCGCCGCGCTACAGGACCTCCGCTCGCTGCAGGCGGGTCGGCTTGACCTCGCTGCGAACGAGTACACCTGTCTGTATCTGCTGCCCCTGCTGGATGCGTTTCGCCGCAAGCACCCCGGCCTCAAGGTGGCCGTGCAGCGGTCGCTTGCCAGCCGCATCTCGGACGAGGTGCTGCAACACTCCGTCGAACTTGGTGTGCTGAGCTTCCGGCCAGAGGACCCGCAAATTCGGTCCGTGGTCGTCTACCGGGACGAGCTCGTGTGCATCGTCGGCCCGGGACACGCGCTCGCCGGGGAGGGCAGTGCGTCCATCAGCCGTCTTGGCCGGGAGACCTTTGTGGCGCATAACGTGTCGTCACCCCTTCGGCAGAAGGTCATCGCGGCGTTCCGCCGTCATCGCACGCCGCTCAAGATGGACATCGAGCTGCCCAGCCTGGAGGCGATCAAGCGGTTCGTCGAGCGCGGCAACGGCGTAGCCCTTGTGCCGCGCCTCACCGTGGAAAGGGAACTGAAATCGCACGCGCTCGTCGCGGTCCAGATCCCGGAACTGTCAGTCGAACGAAAGCTGCGTCTCGTCACCCGGAAACGCTCCACGCTGTCTCACGCGGGAGCGGCCTTCCTTGAAGTGGTCGAGACCTATGCGCGTAGTCACGGAGGGCCGTTCTGTTTCGAGGAGGAACGCCCTCGCTAACGTTCACGACCGTACGCGACCGCACACTCCCGTCGGCAGTTCCTCCTCAAGAAAGTCCGACCCAGGCGAAACGTTTCCGGAGCCGCCACGTTCTCAGGAGAGGATGGCTGCGCGTGCAGCCTTTCTCGAGGTTTCCGATGAAAATGTTTACCGCGCGTCATGCCGCAATCGTCGTTGTCCTTGGTGTTCCTGTCGCCGCCCTGGGTCTTCCTTTTGCTGGTCCGGCGTCTGCACAGATGGAGGCCCCTCCGAGCGCCGGGCAAAACGAGGCTCCGCCGGCACCACCTCGGGACGGTGGTCCGCGCCGCGGCGGCCCCGAGCACCAACTGGAAAGGCTGCAATACGCCCTCAGCCTGACGCCGGAGCAATCCACGCAGGTGAAAACCATTCTGGAAGGCGAGCACAGCAAGATGGACGCGCTTCACGGGAACTCTGCTGCAGCTCCGGAGGAACGCCACACGCAGATGATGGCCATTCATGGGGACACGGCGGCAAAGATACGCGTCTTGTTGACCCCGGACCAGGTCACGAAGTACGACGCTATGGAAGCGCGCATGCGCGAGCATCGACCCGGAGCAGGGGGTGCGCCGCCCCCGCCACCGCAGTAAAACCTGCGAAAGCGCCCATGAGCCTTGTAGCGATTGACCTGCCTTCGGCAACGATCCCCCCCCTCGCGCATGCATGTCCTCTTCCGCTCGGCTCCGTCTAACGATACGGGTACAATTAGCCTTGATCTTCTGTACCTGCTGGCTCTGTTGCACCGTGCCGGCGTAAGGAGGGACAGACTGCATCGCGAAGGGATCGTTGGAAGCATGAAGAAAACTGTGTTGCTAGGTGCTCTGTTCCTGGCCGCTGGTTCGGCAGGAGCACAGGAAAGCCGGCAGGACGCCAGCATCAGCGCCTTTGAGGTCATTGCCCCTCAGGTCTCCGGAAACTTTGTACAACCGATGCGTACCACGCTGGTCACCGGCGTGCTCGCAAGCTATCGGTACCTGCTCACCCCTCGTAGCGGTCTCGAAGTGAACTACGGTTGGGCGCAGAACTCGATTGTCTATAACGCCTTCTCCGGAGGTGTGCCTAACGCGCGCGTCCACAGCCGGCAGCAGGAGCTCTCGGCGGCCTACGTCTACTCACGGAACTACAAAAAATACAATCCGTTCTTGGAAGGCGGCATCGGGGGCATGATCTTCACCCCGATTCTCGACAACGGAACGCAGGTGCGAGACACGCGGCAAACGACCAGTATCGGTGGTTTATTCGGTGCCGGTGTGGCCTACGAGATCAGCCCAAGTTTTGATATCCGTGCGGAGTATCGTGGTTTTGTCCTCAAGGCACCTGGCTTTGGCGTGGCCGCGTTCAACTCAAATCGCTACTACGTAATCTCCACTCCTTCGATCGGCGTGGCCTACCACTTCTAGAGTTTCACACAACGGGAAGGGCCTCATCGTCTGACGATGAGGCCCTTCCCGTTGCCCTCTCTATCTCTTAATACGAACCAAAGCGATACGCAGCCCCGATGCTGATCACATGGGGAGTCAAACCGTTCGGGTGATAGGAAAACCAGTGCTGCTCCTCGTAGTCAATGGCACGAACCGTGAGGTGATGCTGGAAGCGAATATCCAGCCCTCCACCGATCGCATAGAGGGGATACGATCCAGGGGCATTGATCAGGGCCGGATTCGTGGTGTTGTTTGAGGCGCTGGCATCGCCGACTAAAGCTTTGCCATAGGCCATGTACTTGCCACGGTTGTACTCTCCGCGCGCGCCGAAAAGGTAGGTCTGTTCCTTGAAGACCACGCTCGAGAAGGCTGTCTGGAGGTTGGCCTCCGCGGTCAGACCCACATACCGCGAGAAGTCGTAGTTGGCAAAGATTCCGATGCCGGAGGCCCGATCCGGGCCGTAGTCCGGATCGATGTTTTGATAGGCAACGCCTACCGCCAGAGTTTTTCCGGTTGCCGTAGCTACAGCTTGCGCTGATAACTGTGGGGTCACAATGCCGGCGGCAACTGTGATGGCTAAAGCGGAAAGGCAGTGCTTCATCATAAGGTCTCCTGAAACATCGGTACCCCTTGGGTCGTTGGGGGGCACCGATGTTGGGTCCATCGCGCTTGGTTGGGCCCGGCCCTGTGGTAAAGGCTGCTAGCGCTGTTGCGGTGGGGTGGCGGCAGGAGCAGCAGGGGCAGTCGCGTCCGTGGCTGCGGCGGTCCCTGGGGTTGTGGCTCCTGCAGGAGCGGTGCTGTTCGCACCTGTGGTCGGTGTCGCCGGAGCTGCCGGTGCGGGCGGCGCCGGTGGCTGCCAGTACGCTAACTTCAAGTAAACGGGCGTGATCTCAAACGGCAGCTTATCGCGTGAGCTAAGAAGCGGCGCATACGCAGAGTGTAGCTGAATCACCTTATCCGTCCATGGGTCAAATCGGAGAAGTTGCGCCAG
>CAXTGE010000108.1:6894-9104 GCA_964243645.1 uncultured Acidobacteriaceae bacterium
TGGTGTCCCAGCAGGATGTGCGCCACCTGGAAGGCGAGCACCGCATTCAGGTCGCCCTGCTGCTCTGCCTGCTTGCCATCTGCGGAGGGAACCGCCGTCGTATCCAGGAGACTCTTTGAAACCAGGATCGTATTGCCCACCGAAAGTGTCTCGAGCGGTGAGGTGAGGAGCGTCCTGACCTTCAAGGGACGATCCGTTGCAATCTTGTTGTAGGCAAGGATGTTATTCGCAAGCAACTCCAGCGTCTGGTCGAACTCGCTGGGAGCGTCGATCAGGCCGGCCTCATACAGGCGCTGGACGACGTTGTCCTCGGCCTGCTGAACCCACTCGCGTTGTGCCTGCAGGGGGCTTACGTCGGCGGCGTTCTGTGATGCATCTGTCGCGCCTTCCACCTCAAGCGTCGCCTGGTCCGTGTCCTTAGGCGGTGTCTTCAGCGAGTAGCCCCAGATGTAGTTCACTGCCTTGAACTTCAGCGTGTGACTCGGGCTCTTCGGATCCGTCTCCTCGATGTACACCGAGGTCGGCAGCCACATGCCTTCCTGCACATTGGTGCGCCATGAATCGAAGTGGTAGTACTCAGCGATATCTTTCTCGGTTCCGGCGAAATCGCCGTTAAACCGCACGATATTGCCGCTGTTCCGTTCAATCCAGACACGTCCTGCAAACCGTCCCGTCGCGCCCTTCTTGATCGGGCTCACATCAAAGACAACCGTGGGAATCGTTCCAAGAAAGTCGTTGCGGACGAACTGAAACTGATATGTGCCACGGTTGAAGCTGTTGCTGTCTACCAGCAGCATCTGCACAAAACCCGCCTCGTGATACGTGAGGTGGAGGCTCATGGAAAGACCTGACAGGTAACCCAGCGAGTGCTTCAACACTCCCGATTTGCCGCCCTTCTCTTCCGGCTTGGTGCCTTCCGCAAAGGTCGTGTCGTTGATCACTTTGCCGAAGTTAACGCGGCCGAGGAAATGGACATCCGACTCTGGAGACTGACCCATCACTGGGTCCGACTTCATGTTCTGGATGTAGGTTTCAACGATCGGCGTCCGCTCTTTCAGAGATTTGATGATCACGGCTTCCCGCGTGATGGCCTTGTCGATCAGGGCGTTCTGCGCGGCTGAAGGTTTCCGATAGTCGGCGATGGGCTCTGCCTTCTTCTTGCCGATCGGAAACGCCGCGGCGGATATCGCCGGTGCGGCCAGAACGGCGAGTGTCACAGCAGCAGTGAGTTTCGTCCGGTTAAGCATTGAGGTGAGACTCCTTGTTTGCGACTCATGGTTTGGCAGAGATTGCCGGTGGAACATCTGAAGTGGATGGGGAGTGCCTGGCTCGGCGTGGAATCGCAGCGCCCCGGCGTTAGCTCATCTGGAACTTGACAGTGACAACCCCTTCCCAGGGCACAGGGGAGCCGGCGGCGTCCTGCGCTGGCTTGAAGCGTGTCCCTTCGGCGGCCTTCTGCGCTGCCTGGTCCAGGCCATGACCTAGGCCGCTCACGATACCCAGCACCTGCACAGTACCCTCCGCGGTGACACGGATACGTACCGAGACATTGCCTTCCAGATGCATCGACTTCGCCTCTTCCGTATAGACCGGCTCAGGCTTGTAGAGCAGCGTCGGTCGCGACTGGGCTACCGCGGCTTTGACGGAAGGCTGTTGCGCGGCCTGCTGCAGCGGTGCCGTGTTCATGGCTACGCGCTGGATGCCGGTCGATCGGGAGTTGGCCGGGCCGTTGCAGCCCACGCATCCTGTGGCGAGTCCATTGATCTGCTTCGGCGCGGTCGCATTTAAATTCTGACTGCCGGGCGAGCCGGATCCCATGCTCATGTTCACAGAGCGCGGTCCCCCACCCGTGTTGCTTCCAGGCATGCCGGGCATCCCGGCGACACCCATGCTGACGCGCTGCACGGCCGGACCGCTCATCGGCTTCAACGGGTTGTCAGGTGAGCCGAGCCGGACCGCGGTGGGGTGGGCATCATTATTCGGTACATGAGCCGGGGTGCCCATCAGGTTTACCGCCCGGGGTGCCGGGGGGGCAGGCGCCAGCTTTGGTGCCGGCGGGGCCGGGGTGGGCTTGGGAGTCGAAGGGGCCGGAGTCGGCGGCGGTGGTACCGGCGGTGGCGGCACAGGCACGACCACCGGTGGCGGCGGCACGATCACCACGGGCGGCGGCGGCGGGGGAGGCGGCGGTAGCTTGATGTGTGGCTTTGGCG
>CAXTGE010000109.1:0-6465 GCA_964243645.1 uncultured Acidobacteriaceae bacterium
AAGAGTGGAGGCACAACAGCCGTTGCCGTTGCAGGTCACCGCGACTGCCTCTATGTGCTGGAACTCCCCTCCACGACAACCTCCTGCATACGGGCATGGTCTTCGTCCGCATGTGTCCCCAGCGGGACGTCAAGGCAGTCCGCAGAAGCCTTCAGCTATGCAGAGAGCCTTCGGTAACTCGATGCGGTCCGGTTGGTTATCCAAGCTAACGGAAGACATGTGCGCCCAGTGCCTGCATGACTGGCACAGTAGAGAATGGCGCTGTGATAGAAGACACGTGCCCCGAAGTGCGTCATCTTGGGTACTCTGACCTTGTGGGTTCTGTCAGCGAATCAAAAGAAAGCGCCTTAGCGCTACTGAAGGCCAGCGGCTTGTCCAAGCAATACGGCGCCATCCGTGTGGTGGACGATGTGTCACTGACGCTCTGGCGCGGAGAGACCCTCGGCCTGGTCGGCGAGTCCGGCTCCGGCAAGAGCACGGTCGCCCGCATGATCCTGCGCCTGATCGAGCCCACCGCCGGCGAGGTCCTCTATCACTCGCAAGACGAAAAGGGTCGCGCTGTCTGCCTGGATCTGCTGCGTATCCCGCCGCGCTCGATGCGCTGTCTGCGGCGCAAGCTGGCCATTGTCTTTCAGGACCCCTACGCCGCGCTCGACCCCCGCATGACCGTGCGCCAGACGCTCTCTGAGCCGTTCAAGATCCATGGCGAACGGCCGGCGGAGGGACTCGAGGCACGTCTGCGGGTCATGCTTAGCGAGGTGGGCCTGGAGGCCTCCGCGCTGCCCCGCTACCCGCACGCGTTCTCGGGAGGTCAGCGGCAGCGTATCAACATCGCACGGGCACTCGCCCTGCGGCCGGAGTTTCTGGTGCTCGATGAACCGGTGAGTGCGCTCGATGTCTCGGTGGGGGCGCAGGTCATCAACCTGCTTCGTGATCTGCAGGCGCGCCACGGCCTGACCTGCCTGTTTATCTCGCACTCCATGCCGCTGGTGCGGTACCTGTGCCATCGG
Source organism: uncultured Acidobacteriaceae bacterium (assembly GCA_964243645.1). Taxonomy (GTDB): domain Bacteria; phylum Acidobacteriota; class Terriglobia; order Terriglobales; family Acidobacteriaceae; genus Granulicella. The sequence continues at coordinate 1,011 of CAXTGE010000109.1, forward strand.
GTGGCCGTGCTGCAACGTGGTCGGCTCGTCGAGCAAGGCACATGGCAACAGGTCTGCGAGCATCCGCGCGAGATGTACACGCAGCAGCTCCTGGCCGCTACGCCCGAGCTGCCGTCACCGGCGTCCTTGCCGTAGCCGGATCTCTTGCAGCCGTTGCTCTTCGTCGCATACGTTGCGTAGGTAGTCCCACGAGTACACCCCTGCCTCATGCCCGTCGTTCCAGAGGAACTTCAGCGCATACCTGCCCACCGGCTCAACCTCCCTGGGCAGGACGGGCGCCTCGTACAGGGGTAGCAGCGTCTTAGGTTTGGGCATCCCCACGCCGGGCGCGCGGCCTTCTTTTTCCCGCGCTTCATGGCATACGGCGCAGGGACACGCATCGCGCAGCCAGCGGAAGCTCCATTGATTCTGGTGACCATCGCGCCACTCGATGCTCATGCCGGTACCTCCGGTCTTGTCCACGCGAATCTTTGCGGGGCGCAGCGCTTCGCCGGAGAGCCGCCGCTCCTCCCGGGCACGATCGGCGGCAGCTTCTTCGGCGCTGATAAAACGGACTCCGTCATGACTCATCGTTGTTGCCTTCAGGGCAGCGATGCTGCCCTCACGTTACGCCTGCCGCGAAAAGAACAGCCCAATGACGAAGCTCGTCGCGACCACGAGCCTCGCAAAAGATCGCCGGCTACGCGGCGGGCAAGCGTGCCGATGAGACGCGCAGACCGCGACGATCTTCATGACGTTCAGGGCAAGCATGGCCCGGAACGGTATCGTCCCATTCTACGTTTGGGCAGGCACCGGTCTCCCGGCACCCGCACCCGGTTTAGCTGTGCGACTTCTGGTCCTGATAGTGGCCGATGTGGCTGTACGTCTCCTTGGGAAAACGGAGGGTCTTGTACACGTTGCCGCAGTCCGGATCGTCAGGGTTCGGGATGATGGCAAATTCCTGCTCGGACTGCCACTGCATGATGCGGTCACGGCGCGGCGGCGAGTAATCCCGGCCCTCGACCTGCACCAGCATCTGTCGGGCGTCCTCCTCGGAGAAATCCTCGTCCTTGGTCAGCTCCGCCAGTACCTCATCGTCGCTCAGGAAGTGACGCGCGATCATGGCGAAGGTCAGCCGACCGTAGTGCCCGATATCCTCGCCCCGTCCAAGGGAATCAAGCAGGTGCGCCATCATGCTGTCGTCACGAAGGGCATCTACACCATGGACTTCGACATCCCCGACCGCGTGGCCCTCGGGCGACTGCGCCGCGGGCTGCTTCTCCCGGTCCATGGAGCCGGGCTCAACCAGGTGCGTCCCACTGGGGTCCGGCCTGGCCGTGCTACTCGTGCCGCTCGGGGAGACGTGTTCCGCCGCCTGGGCATGCCTTTTGCTACCGGCAACCTCCGCCGTCTCCACCTTACCCGAGCCTTTGGCTTTCAGCTTCGCCACCTCTGCCTCGGCTTGCTCGGCGCGGTCCATCGCCCGCCGAAGTGCCTCGCCTTGCTCGTCCATCACTGGTTCGTCCCGTTCTATCGTGCGCTCTGCCATGTTTACCTTCCCAAGCTCGCCCCCAGTGCCTTCAGCGGGGCGAAGCGGTCTTTAATAGCGCCGGACACGGTCTGCATCCGCCTCTAGAAGTAGATGCAAATCCTCCAAAAGGTGGAGCATTTTTAGGCGAAATAAAAGCGAATAGAAGGCTGGTCAAAAGTATCATCATTCCGCTACACTTCAGGTCGCACAAGCACTCCGCTCCGCCTGTCGTGACTCAGCTCTCTGGCGGTGCCTCTTTGTCCGGCCCTGTGAGTTCAGATGCCCCGTTTCGCTGCTCGTCGATGGATGATTTGCCTGTTGCTGGTTGCGGCTTCTCTGCTGCTGGCCGCCACCGGCATGCATCGGGGCGTGCACGCCGGCACGGAGATCGAGGCCGCGAAGGATGCCCGGGGGGTCTACCAGTCAAAGGTCGCCGCGTACTACTCCTACAAGTTCGGCGCCGGCACCCCGTTCCTGCCCTCCAATGCCAGCACCGACACAGGGCAGTTCGTGGATCCCGCCAACTTCAACAGTGCCGCCTACTGCGGTCATTGCCACCAGGCCTCGGCCGCGCAGTGGCGGGAGTCGGCCCATTCCAACGCCAATCGCGCCCCCTGGTACCAGCGGAACGTGCAACTGCTCAAAGCCGAAAAGGGTACCGAGCCCATGCGCCACTGCGAGGGATGCCACGATCCCATCGCTGTCGTCTCCGGGCAACTGACCGCCGGCAAGCCGACCACCCACTCCTACGACGCCGACGGCATCACCTGCACCGTTTGCCACTCCATCCAGAAGGTTACCACGCACGGGACGGGCAGCTTCGTCATGGGGATCCCGGCCGTGCTCGTGGACGAGAACAACCAGCCGATCACCCGTCCTGTCTCCGACGCCGAAATCCTCGCCCACCTCGACCGCCACTCCAAGGCGGTGATGAAGGACTTCTACAAGACACCGGAGTTTTGCGCCAGCTGTCATAAGGCCGCGCTACCCCGTCAGCTGAACGACTACAAGTGGCTGCGCGCTTTTTCCGTCTATGACGAGTGGCAAGCGTCGTCCTTCGCCAAGCAATCGCCGCTGCCCTTTTACACCAAGGACACCATTTCAACCTGCCAGACCTGCCACATGCAGCGAGAGACGCTCACCGGGAACGGCGCGGACCGTGATCCCGGCGCCAAGGGGGGCAAACTTGCCTCGCACCGCTGGCTGGGCGGCAACACGCTCGTCCCTGCCTACTACGGGTACTCGGAGCAATCGGCAAAGATCATCGCATACCTGAAGACCAATGTTCTGAATGTGGACGTCTTCGGCCTGGAGCGCGAGGGCTCCGAAGGTCACGAGGGGGACGGAAATACCCTGGTCGCTCCCCTGGGCACCGCAGCGTATCAGGTCGCCGCCGGGGAACGCCTGACCGCCGATATCGTCATCCAGAACAAGGGCGCGGCACACAGCCTGGTCCCCGAGCAGCGCGATATGTATGAGTCGTGGGTGAACTTCACCGTCAAGGACGCCCCCAGCGGCAAGGTTCTGGCCGAGAGCGGCTTCCTGAAGCCCTCGGGCGATCTCGACGAGCGCGCCCACAGCTTCACCAACCGGCTGATCAATGTGAAGGGCGGCATCAACGACCTGCACCAGGTCTGGGACAACCGGGTCGTCGCCTACAACAACTCGGTTCAGTCCGGGCGCTCGCAGCTGGTTCGTTACACCTTCCGCATGCCAACCCAGGCAACAGGCGCGGTTACGCTGACAGCCACGGTCAAGTACCGGCGTTTCGATCAGCACTTCATCGACTTCGCGATGAGCAAGGACCACTACCCACAGCCCGTGGTCGACATGGTCTCCGCCAGCCGAGTCCTTCACGTCGGCGACAACGCTGTCACGTCGCCGCTCGAGAACGAGAACAAGGAATGGATGCGCTGGAACAACTACGGGATCGCGCTACTGGATGCGTCCCAGTACCAGGCTTCCCTGGCTGCCTTCGCGCATGTGGCCAAACTTCGCCCCGACTATGCGGATGCCTTTACCAATATGGCCATCGTTCAGATCCAATGGCAGCGGTACAGCGAAGCTCGCCCCAACCTGGCGAAGGCCCTGGAGCTTGCACCCAACAATGCGCGGGCCCTGTACTACCGTGCGCTGGTGGAACGCAACGAGGGCAACCTCGACCTGGCCATCACGGACCTGACTGAGGTCCTGAAGAGCTTCCCTCGGTCCAAGGATGCGCACCGCGAACTTGGCTTCTCGCTCTACCAAGAGCACAAATACCCCGAGGCGCTCGCGCAGTACCAGGCATTGCAGGGGATCGACCCGGACGATCTTGCCGCGCACTATAACCTGTCGATCCTGAACCGCCGTCTGGGCATGAAGGAAGACGCGGCCAAGGAGGCGGCCTACTTCGCCGACCAGAAGGACGATCCCATGGCCAGCACCTTCGCTCTCGAGTTCCTTCGCAAACATAATGAGATCGCCAACGAGAGCGTGCCCTGGCACACGCACGACCTCACCCGTCCCGCTGCATCTTCCCCGGCAGGCACGACGGCTGCTCTGCCATCGGACAAGGCCACTGCCGCATTGGCCACGGGCGGCCGATGAGCGCGATGCCGTCTCCCCTCAGCTCCCGTCCTTCCGCAACAAACGCCCTGGCAGCAGCGGTACAGTATAAGGTGCGATGAAATATCTGGTTTGCGGGCTAATCCTTTGTGCTGGTCTTGGTGCGACTGCGACGTACGCCCAAACCCCCAATCCGTCGCCCCTGGAGCACCAGGCGCAGCCTGCGGTGGAAGGTTCTCAGGCGCCGGCACATGGTGGCTCGTCCACAGCCGGGGCCCATGCGGCGGTTCTCGACGCCCAGCACAGGCCCATTACCGCGGGCGGCTTCGTCGCAACCGGTCCGGTGATCTTCAAAGATGCGACTCAGGCAGCCGGTCTCGCCGGCTGGACGCACCACATGGGCACCGCGGGCAAGGGCAACATCCTTGAAACCGTCGGGTCCGGCGTGGCACTGCTCGACTACGACAACGACGGTTGGCTGGATATCTATCTCGTCAATGGATCCACGGTCGCCGCGGAAAATGGCAAAGCCACCCCGCCGCATGCTGCGCTCTTTCACAACAATCACGACGGCACCTTCACCGACGTGTCCGCAAAGGCGGGCGTGGCCAACGATCGTTGGGGTTTCGGCGCGATCGTGGGGGACTTCGATAACGACGGCTGGCCCGACATCTTCGTCTCCAACTACGGCAAGAGTCGGCTGTACCACAACAACCATAACGGCACCTTTACTGATGTTGCCGAGCAGGCCGGTGTCACGGTGGGCGGCTGGTCCACCGGTGCCACCTGGGGCGATTTCGACGGCGATGGTTACCTGGACCTCTTCGTTCCCGGCTATGTGCACGCCGACTCCGTGGAGCAGATGCAGACCGGGGCCGCGGGTGCAACCAGCTTTTGCGAGTTCCGCGGCGTTAAGGTCATGTGCGGCCCGCGCGGCCTGCGCGGTGAAGCCGACCACCTCTTCCGCAACAACGGCAACGGCACCTTTACCGACGTCAGCGATCATGCGGGGGTCAATGACAAGAACCACTACTATGGTCTGGCTTCGCTGTTCATTGATGTCAACGGCGACGGCAAACCCGATCTCCTGGTGGCGGACGACTCCACACCGAACTACCTGTACCTGAACAAGGGCGACGGCACCTTTGAGGACGCCAGCTTTGCCTCAGGGTATGCGCTAAACGAAAGCGGCCGCGAAACGGCCAGCATGGGCATCGCGGCCGGCGACCTCACCCATGACGGGCGCATCGACCTCTACAACACGACCTTTTCGGACGATTACAAGCCCCTCTACCGCAACGACGGCGACGGCAATTTCACTGATGTTGCCTATCAGGAAGGCATCGCGGAGCCCACGATTCCCTTTCTGGGCTGGGGCACCAGCTTCTTCGATTACGA
>CAXTGE010000109.1:6565-9040 GCA_964243645.1 uncultured Acidobacteriaceae bacterium
AACAACATGGATGATCCGCCCACGGTGCTGCGCAATGTCGTCGAGAATGGCAACCACTGGATCGCCTTTCGCCTTATCGGCCAGCCGTCAACGGAACCCGGCAAGCCGGGCAGCCCTCGTGATGCCGTGGGCGCGACCGTGTGGGTGACCGCCAACGGCTTTCGCCAGCGGATGGACGTCATCGCGGGGGGGAGCTTCGCCTCCAGCCCGGATCAACGCCCACACTTCGGGCTTGGGACCGCGACAACAATCGACAAACTTGAAGTTCGCTGGCCGAGCGGCCACACCGAGACCATCAGCCCTCCCAAGAAGGTGGATGGCTTCTACACCCTCACTGAGAACAAGGGCCTCTCCGCCGCACATTGATCGGCGTAAAGCACGCCGCACCTCAGCTCAGCCGTTCCAAGGAGTTCATATGCAAGACCGTTTTCGCGTAACGCGTGCCACAGCCATTGCCGCATCCCTCCTCCTGTCTTCGTCGCTCGCGAGTGCAAAGGGTGCAAGTGCAATGAGAATGGTCGCGCTGCCGGCGTCGCAGTCTGCCGTCCCGCAGTCTGCCGTCCCGCAGAGCGCCGCGGCGCCCTCCACGGCAGCAGTCCCTTTCACGGCCGATAAGCTCTCCTCGCTGCTGCCGGCAACCGTGTACTTCCAGGGCCGCAGCGCGCCGCTGCAGCTGCGCAACGCCGCCGGAACCGATTTCAACGGCCGTTCCATCTTCTGGGCTTCGCTCGTGGATACCTCCGGCTACTCCACCTCCGTGCAGGCCAGGTATCAGTTCTATCTGGTCAGCGAGGGCCCCCTGCACCTCGGCGGTGTCACAGTACCAGCCGGCGCCTACGGAGGCGGTTTTCTCGGCGATCGCTTTCTTTTGATGGATCCTGGCGGTCACACCGTCCTGGAGGGGCCGCTTACGAACGACACCAGTCTGAAACGGCCGCGTCCGCTGCAGATCGTTCCCGACGGTCCCTCCTCCGTCAAGCTCTACCTTGGGCGGCACTGGGTTCTGGTGCAATCTGACGCATCCACCCCCACACCCTAGAGCTGTTCTTCTGTAGCTATGGCTTCCGTTGACACGCTCAGGCCGGTTTCCTTGGGAAAACTGGCGCGAACTGCTCGACTCAGCATTACATCTGCAGGAGAACAGCTCTAGCGGGGGTATTGCCCGAAAGGGCAATAGCCGCAGCTTCTAGTCGCTTGGATACTTAGGACTGTGAGTGTGTTATCCCCTGTGCTTTATGCAATGACTGCGATCGCTGCGGGTGCGGCGATCGCGGTCGACCATGAGTTTCACGTGAAGCTCGCGCACTGGTCGGACCGTTCCGTGTATCGAGGCGCCAGTGAGCGGCGTTCGATTGCGCTGACATTTGACGATGGTCCCAGCCCGCAGACGCCGGAGTTACTGGCCTATCTTCGAGAAGAAGGCATCCACGCCACCTTCTTTCAGCTGGGTATACAAGCGGAACGCTACCCGTCGATTGCTCAGCAGGTCCATGCGGACGGTCATGAGATCGGCAACCATTCCTGGTCTCACACCAGTCTCAGCCCGCATCTGGGGCCGCCTCGGCACCTACCCTCGCTGCGAAAGATCCATAACGAGTTAGCGCGGACGCAAGCACTCCTTAGGCAGCTTCACGGCGAGCCGCCACGGTTCTTTCGGCCGCCCTACGGCCACCACTGGACGGGACTGGACCTTGTGCAACGGCGGCTACGCCTCCAGGGCGTCCAATGGACGATCATTGCGCACGACTGGGAATGGTCTCCCGAGCGTGTAGCAGCGTATGTCCTGGAGCGTATGGTGCCGGGTGCCATCGTCTGCCTGCACGATGGCCGCGACGCCGACCCCGCACCCGATATCTCCGCGACCCTTCAAGCCCTGAAGATTCTCGTGCCCCTGCTGCGCGAAGGCGGCTATCGCTTCGAAACGGTCGGGAACCTGCTCATGCCGCAGAGCAGAAGGGAGCCCGCGACGGCAGGCTCTTCACAAACGCAAGCCGCCTCAGCAAAAACATCCTCTTCGCCATTCACTTTGGCTTAGCGAAGGAGGAGCTGAACAAGCGTTCAAGACGAGGGCAACGCCAGTCGGAGGGCGTCCTCTACGTTGTTTGTCACCAGCAACGCGCCGCGGTTTCCTCGCAGCATCCCTTCGTCTTCGCACACATCGAGGAAGGCCAGCATCTTGTCGTAAAAGCCGGCGACATTGAGCAGAACGACAGGCTTCGCGTGCAACTTCAGCGTCTGCCAGGCCAGCACCTCGAACAGCTCCTCCAGGGTGCCGAAGCCACCTGGAAGAATGATGAAACCATCGGCCAAGTCGCCCATCAGGCGTTTGCGTGTATGCATGGTGTCGACCACATGCAGTTCCTGAACACCCTTGTGGGTGACTTCCTTGTCGACCAGCACGTGAGGAATCACGCCAACAACATGGCCGCCGCCGGCGAGGGCCGCATCGGCAACCGCGCCCATCAGACCGACATC
>CAXTGE010000110.1:0-4207 GCA_964243645.1 uncultured Acidobacteriaceae bacterium
GTTACTGCGGCGGCAACCCCGGCCGGCGCCGCCGCAGGTGGTCGGTAGCTTCGGTCTATGACGCAGGGGTGCGATGCCTCACTCGTGCCCTTGCGTCTATATTTCTCTGGGAAACATCCAACCACCAGATGTAGTCTTAGTCCATAGGAGGGCCGCAATCCATGGCAACCCAATCCGTATCCCTTCCAGACCGGCTGGTCCTGACAGAAGATCAGTTTGAAAATCTTCGGCAGCAGGCTGCGGAGCAGAATATCGATATGTCGGAAGCTCTCGCGCGAGCCATTCTTATCAGCGGCGTTGTCGTCAAACGAACCAAAGATCCCGCGACCAAGGTACTTTTTAAGAATGGCAATGCGTACCGAGAGCTCACAACGACCTGGCGTTAGAGCTCGATGAACCTTCCTAGAGTTTCGGTCGACTCCGAAGAACTGCAGGGCATGAGTGTTCCACTCGAGGTCGTGCCCTCACCTAGGGCCGCCCCGCCTGAGGTTCGCGAGACGCTGCTCGGCGCGGAAGATAAAGCGTACTCTCCGGAACGCCAGCGCGACCTCGTACGCCTCGTGGTGGCCTGCGGGTTCCTTGTCATTCTCGGCTATCTCGTCGTCTTCTCTACGATTGAAGCTGCTTCCTACCCGGCCCACTGGTCACAAACCAAGGAAATGCTGCAGATCATTCTGCCTGCCCTTACCGGCATCATCGGCACCGTGATCGGCTTCTACTTCGGCACCTCAACGGTCAACAAGGGTCAGTCCACCGACGACTAGCGCTGTTTTCCTGCGGGTATAGTGCTGAGCCGAGGCAGTTCGCGCCAGTTTTCCCCAAGAAAACTGGCCTGAGCGTGTCAACGGAAGCCACAGCTACAGGAAAACAGCTCTAGCGCTGTTCTCCTCAAGTTGTAGCTCAGCGTCAGAAACGCAAATTCCTTAGGGAGGGCGATGGAGTACCGCAACCATTTGGTTGTCATTCCGCAGCGCAGCGGAGGAATCCGCATTTCGACTCAGCACTACACCTGAAGGAGAACTGCTCTGCGGCTCGCTTCCTGGCAACGACAGCGGTTCACGCGCACAGCGTCCTACTCTTCCTTCTTTTTGTTCCGCGCCTTGATCTTGAACCAGATCGGGCTACCGATGAACTTGAAGGCCTTGCGGATCTCGTTCGACAGAAAGCGCTCGTAGCTGAAGTGCAGCTTTACATCGCGATCCGTGAACAGCACAAAGGTGGGTGGCGCCACCGCGGCTTGCGTCATGTAGTAGATCCGGACGCGCTTGTTCATCGGCACCGACGCGCGGCCGAAGTCTACCTTGTCCAGGAAACGGTTCATATTGCCCGTGCTGATGCGCTTGCGTCGCTCGCGGGCCACCAGCTCCACCTTTTTGAAGACCTGGTCTAAACCTTTTCCCTCCGCTGCCGATACAAACAGCAGGGGGGCGTAATCGAGATACTTAAGGTGATCGCGAACCTGCTCTTCGAAGGCGTTTTTGTCTGCCGGCGGCTTGCCATCGAAAGGCCGGGTCCCATCTGGGTTGAGCTTGTACTTCGGGGGTGCCACCAGATCCCACTTGTTCACCACGATGATCACGGAGCGGCCACTCTCGTGCGCATAACCGCCGATGGTCGCGTCGGAGCCGGTCACGCCCTCCGTCGCGTCAATCATCAGCAAGGCCACATCCGCGGCCTCCAGATGTTTTAGGCTCATGATGACGGAGAGCTTCTCGGCCATCTGCGTGGTCTTGCCCTTGCGGCGTATACCCGCCGTATCGATAAAGCGAAAATCATGCCCCTCACGGGTGACGATCTCGTCCACGGCATCGCGCGTGGTGCCCGCAATCGGCGAAACGATAGCACGATCGGTTCCCGTCAGCGCATTCAGCAGCGTGGACTTACCCACATTCGGCCGACCGATGATGGCGATCTTGGTCTCGCGCTGAATATGCTCGCCATGCGAGCGCAACCGCCGCTCCTGCGCCTCCCCCTCAGCCTCATCACCCTCCCCAACCTCCGCCAACCTGTCCGGACCGCCCTGCTCAGACCCTGTCATCTCGACCGGAGCGCGTCGCGCAGAACGGAGAGACCCCTGTATTCTGCCCTCCGCAGTCCCGCCGCCCAACTCCGGCTCAACCCCCGATCCACCCGTCGGCTTCTCGTAATCCTGTTCGCCGATAGGTGGCGCATCCACACCCGCGGGCTCATCGGCAGTCGCCGCCTCACCCTCCAGCAGGCTCTCCCGCATCGCCCGAGGCACCAGCACCGCACGATCGCCAAGGAAGTCCCCTTCATCCTCGGAGAACTCGCCATCCCGCGTATCCAGAGTCTCTTCCGGCTCTTCTCCCTCCGGCGCAGCGTGGTCTTCAGCCTTAGGAGCAGCTTCGGGCACGGGCACAGCCGCGGGCAGAACCTCCCACACCGCATCCAGCAGATCCCCGATGCCCGAGCCATGCTCGGCGGAGACCGCGTATACATTCCGGAAGCCCAGCGTGCGGAAGTTCTCCGCGCCCGCCTCAAGCTGCGCCGAGTCCATCTTGTTCACCGCCAGAAACAGGGGCTTGCCGCCGCGCAGCAGGATCCGCGCAAGCTCCTTGTCCGGTGCCGCCAGCTCGGTGCGGCCGTCGACGACCATGATGATCGCGTCAGCCTCATCCAGCGCCACGCGTGCCTGCCGGAAGATCTCGCTCGGGATCAGCGCCTCATCCGTCGGCACTACGCCGCCGGTATCCACCAGGCGCACCTCACGGCCACCCCACTCCACCTCGCCATAGATCCGGTCGCGCGTGATGCCCGGCTCGTCGCCCACAATGGACCGCCGCGTCCCCGTAAACCGGTTGAACAGCGTGGATTTGCCCACATTCGGCCGCCCGCAGATGGCCACAAGCGGCTCATGGGCTTTGGGCGCAGCCACACCCAGCTGATTCGAGCTCGTCCCCGTCCCCGATCCCGGCCCCTCGCCGCGGGCCGCAGCCGCGGCGGCGTTGGCGCGCTTGCTGCGCACCGGCGCGTCCTCCATATCTCCCACGATTATGCGGTGCTCGTTATCCGGACTGCGCTTGGGAACCAGCTTGGCCTTGTCCGCCGTCGCCTTCTTGGTCGCAATCTGCTTGCGCTGCTTGGGCGACACCGCGCCCGTCACCGCTCCACCCCGACGCGCGCCCTTGGCCGGACCCTTGCCCAGCTTCGGGCGGGTACTCGCCTGCCGGTGCTTCTTGCCCATCCGCTTCTTCTCTTCGCGCCTCGGTGCCATTAGCTAAACCTCGTCCTCTTGATGGTCGCATGCACCACCCCACTACCGGGACTTTGCGGCCTCTATCTAACCGAAGACGGAAAGGCTACGGGCGTTATATGAGGCGAACAAACGGCGGCTATCATAAACTCAGCCCGCCGTGCCACCCTCCAGCCAACTCGGCCCTACTGAGCAAGCCCGCAAGACGCCCCTCAGCGAAGCCCGCGACAACGCCAAGCTCCCCAGCCTCCATGACTTCTTCGCCCCTGGCGGCCTCCTTGCCGGCTCCTCGCTCAACTTCGAGCAGCGCCCCGGCCAGATTGCCATGGCCAAGGCTATTGAACAGGCCTTCAAAGACCGCCGCCACCTCATCGTCGAAGCCGGCACCGGCACCGGCAAGACCCTGGCCTATCTCCTGCCCGCGTTGAAGTACGCACGCGAGACAAACGGGCGCGTGATCGTCTCCACCGGTACAAAAAACCTGCAGGAGCAGCTCGCCCTCAAGGACATCCCCTTCCTTGAATCGCTGCTCGGCCCGCTGAAGGTCTCGGTCATGAAGGGCCGCGCCAATTATCTCTGCAAGCAAAAGCTCTATGCCCTGCGCGACAACCCCATCCTCTCCGGCCTGGACGACATCGAGCAGTTCCACGCCATCCTGCAATGGGAGCGCCATACCGAAACCGGCGACCGGGCTGAAGTTGATGCACTCCCAGAATCATCTGCCTTGTGGCCCAAGCTCGACGCCCGCAGCGAGATCTGCCTCGGCCAGACCTGCCCCAACTTCGAGAACTGCTTCATCACCTCTATGCGCCGCAAGGCCATAGAGTCCGAACTCATCATCGTCAATCACCACCTCTTCTTCGCCGACCTCAATATCAAGCAAGGGGCTGGCGACGCCCCCGATGTTGGCATCCTCCCCGACGCCTCCGTGGTCATCTTCGACGAGGCCCACGAGCTCGAAGACATCGCCAGCCAGTACTTCGGCGTCGCGCT
>CAXTGE010000110.1:4307-6112 GCA_964243645.1 uncultured Acidobacteriaceae bacterium
GCCGCCGACATCCGCAACCACCTCAGGTTCCTGCTCGAATCCGAGGACAAAAACACCGTCTTCTGGATCGAACGCCGCGCCACCGGAGGCCTCCGTAACGCCGCCCGCAATGGATCCCGCACCACCTCTTTGGTCTCAGATCTGGGTGCCCCATCTTCACCGACGGCCTCACCGTCGGTTAAGGTGGGTTCCGCCCCCGAACCCATCTACCAAAACTTCTCCACCCACCTCCAGGCCACACCCATCGACGTCTCCGAGCTCCTCACCGACACCCTCTTCCAACGTTTCAGCTCGGTCATCCTCACCTCCGCCACGCTCACGGTCGCCACAAAGGACGGCTCCCCCGGCTTCGGTCATCTACAAAAACGCCTCGGTGTCCCTTTTCCTAAAGAACTCGTGGTCCCCAGCCACTTCGACTACACCAGGCAGGCCCTGCTCTATCTACCGCCCACCATGCCCGACCCGCGCCACCCCGAGTTCGCCCGGCAGGCGACCGAAAAGATCCGCCGCGTGCTCGAAATCACCCGCGGCCGCGCCTTTTGCCTCTTCACCAGCTACGCCGCCATGCGCGAGCTGCACGACCGCCTGCTCTGCGAGCTCCCTTACCCACTCCTGCTGCAGGGCTCCGCCCCGCGTCACGTTCTCCTCGAGCAGTTCCGCTCGACGCCCAACGCCGTGCTCTTCGGCACCGGCTCCTTCTGGCAGGGAATCGACGTCCAGGGCGAACAACTCAGTTGCGTCATCATCGACCGCCTCCCCTTCGCCGTCCCCACCGACCCCATCACCAAGGCGCGCACCGACGCCATCGCCGCCGCCGGCGGCAACGCCTTCAACGACCTGCAGATCCCGCAAGCCGTCCTCACCCTGAAACAGGGCTTCGGCCGCCTCATCCGCTCGCTGGACGACCGCGGCGTCCTCATGCTGCTCGACCCCCGCATCCGCACCACCCGCTACGGCGCCATCTTCCTCGATTCGCTGCCCGCGTATCGCCGCACCACCGAAATCGGTGACGTGGAAGCCTTCTTCGAACAGGCCTGACCCACCTGCAGCCCCACCCGTCGGCGAACATCCAATACCCACCATGTATGCCGCGAACTTTCAATGCGCAGGATGTTTCGAGTGGGTAGAAACCACGGTCGATGAATCGGGCGGCTCCCGTCAGGAGTACGTCGAGGACTGCCAGGTCTGCTGCAAGCCCAACGTGCTCACCATCCGCTGGGATCCCGGCTCGGCGGAGTACACCATTGCCGCCGAGCTGGAGAGCTAAACTCCAGCCCGTAAAACCCGATAGGGCGGCCGTGCACCAACAGCCCGCAGGCCCGCGTATCCTCGGATGGGGAAACCATGGGCCGCAATCTCTTCATCCTGGCTTCGACACTCGGTGGCCTTGCGCTGCTGTCGATCCTTGTCAGCTTTACCAACATCGCCGGACAGCCCGGGTCCCCGGGGGATGCGCTGCTCTGGCGCACCACAGGCATCGCCCTCTTCGCCGTGGCGCTGATCATCGGCCTGGCCGGCATCATGTCCACCCTGTTCGGCCAGGCCGAGCGCCGGGCGGAGCAGACACGGCAGGCCGAACGGAGCCGCCGTCGCGGGGGCGAATAGCCACCGGCAGCGATCGGACTGTCGAGGTCATTAGAATGGGAGACGGGCACATCGTGCGCCCCCTGGAGCGCGAGCGACATGTTTGAGATCACAGTGCAGGCCGGGTTTTCTTCCGGGCACTACCTGCGGGACTATCACGGCAAGTGCGAAAACCCGCACGGCCACAACTACCGCGTCCTCGTCACGCTGGTGGGCGAGCA
>CAXTGE010000110.1:6212-8862 GCA_964243645.1 uncultured Acidobacteriaceae bacterium
GCCGGCTGCAATCTGCGCTGCTCCTGGTGCGACTCCGAGTACACCTTCACCGGCGGTGCACCCTTCACCAACGAACAGATCCTCGCGCAGATCGAAGCTCTGCAGCCCTGCAAACTTATCGAGTTCACTGGCGGTGAGCCCATGCTGCAGGCCCGCGAACTCCTCCCGCTCATGGGGCAACTCCTCGACGCAGGCTACGAGCTCATGATCGAGACCAGCGGCGAACGCCCCCTCGCCTACGTTCCCAAAGCCGTGCACAAGATCGTCGATGTGAAATGCCCCGGCTCAAACATGAGCGGCACCTTTCGCACCGAAAACCTCGACGCCCTCACGCAACGCGATGAGGTGAAATTCGTTCTGCTAGACCGAACCGACTACGAGTTCGCGCGCGATTTCATTCGCATCCACGATCTCGCCTCAAAGTGCGGCGGAATCCTGCTCTCGCCCGCCTTTCACAAAAACGCAAGCGACGTCCGCAGCGCCGAAAACATGGCGCTCGATCCACGCGATCTTGTTGACTGGATGCTCGCCGACGGCTTGCCCGCCCGCCTCAGCCTGCAGATCCACAAGTTCATCTGGGAACCCCGCAAAAAGGGTGTCTAGTCTTCACTGACTCTTCCGTTGCCTCACGTCGCGTATCTTTGCGTTCGTCGCGCCCTTTGCGTGGTCTTTGCCCCGTCCAGATGACAGGGCTGGTCAGCCGCATCCAATGTTCCGGAGGCAATCATGGCCCAGGAAAACTCGCCCGTCTGGTTCATCACGGGATGCTCCACAGGTTTCGGCCGCGAACTCGCAAAACTCATCATCGCTCGTGGTTGGCGCGCGGTCGTCACAGCGCGCAAGGTGGAGCAGGTGGTGGACATCGTGGACGGCCACACCAACGCCTTCGCCGTGGCGCTCGACATCAACAAGCCCGACCAGATCGCCGAGGCTGTGGGCCAGGCTGAGACGCACTTCGGCCGCATCGACGTACTCGTTAACAACGCGGGCTATGGCTATCTGGCCGCGGTAGAAGAAGGCGAAGATGAGCAGATCCGGCAGATCTTCGAAACCAATTTCTTTGGCCTTGTCGCGCTCACCAACGCCGTTCTGCCGGCCATGCGCAAGCGGCGTTCCGGCCACATCGTCAACTTCTCCTCGATCGGCGGCCTGATGAGCTTCGCCTCCACCGGCTACTATCATGCGACCAAGTTCGCCGTGGAAGGTCTGTCCGAGTCACTGTCCATCGAACTCAAGCCGCTCGGCATCAGCGTCACCATAGTCGAACCCGGACCATTCCGGACAGACTGGGCCGGTCGCTCGCTGCTTGAATCCAGGACGGAGATCGAGGACTACGCCGAGACCGCCGGCAAGCGCCGCACCCAAAGCCGCGAGCGTAGCGGGAAACAGGTGGGTGACCCCGTCCGTGGCGGCGAAGCCATCATCAAGGCTGTCACCTCGGCAAACCCGCCATTGCGTCTGTTGCTCGGCAAACCCGCCTTCGAGATGGCACAGAAGAAGCTGGACTCCATGAAGGGGGAATTCGACACCTGGCGCGAAACCACTTTCAGTGCCGACTTCCCGGACACCGAAACCAACTAAACTTGCCTGAACCATGCAGGGGTGAAGGCACAACCTCCCGCCCTGGCTCCTTCTCCTCCGTTGCGTACCTTCCCGTTCTTGGCGCTCTTTGCGTTGGCCTTTGCTTTAAGTGGATTGCCTAGCTCCCCAACTCAGCCCCAGTGCCACTTGAATAGCTCCGCGAGCGCCATCCTACAGGCTTCCCAAACAACTTCCTCCCCAGCGCATACCACTGCAGCACCAGCAGCACCGCAATCCCCAGCGGATGCAGCAGTGCCGAACTCAGAGGCTGTCGAAAGCGGCTAACCGCCAGCAGCCTCGGCACATAGCTGGCGATGAGCGCCGCGATGAGGAACACGATGGACACGTACGTCTCTCGTCTATGCGTCAGGTGTGCGTCCATCCCAAGTGCACCTCCGACAAAAACCATGAATAGGAAGTCAAGCATCAGGAGCAGAATGAAAGCTGCGGGCACAACCTGCCCCAGCAGCAGAATCACCGATAACGGCACGATCTTCCCCGGCGTCGCAATCCCTTCCGTCGCATTCTTCGCCAACCCGTTCCACACCTTGGCAGCCGAGTCATACATGCGCACACTTGCCAGATCGGTGATGTCCGCCAGATCCGTGCGGTAGCCCTTGGCACGAAACAGCTTCGGTAGCAGCAACCCGTCGTGCATGGTCTCGCGAATCCCGCTATGGCCCCCTGTGGCGAAGTAGGCCTCCCGTTCGGTCATGAGGAACTGGCCGCACCCCGCCGCAAACGAGGGCACCGTGCCCCCGCGCAGCGTACGCATCCAGCCCATCGGCAAGAAGCCCAGCAGGGCAAAATGAATGAGCGGCAGCAAAAGTTTTTCAAGAAAAGTAATTGTAATCAGACGGGGAAACCCCGTAACCAGCGAAGCACCGCTGCTCACCTGAAAAGCTGCCATCCGGCGGAGCAGGTCCGGCTCAATCCGCACATCTGCATCAAGAAAAACAAGCAGTGGATGACTTGCCTGCTTCGCCATCGTCCAGCAGGCATGTTGCTTCCCGTTCCAGCCTGCGGGCAGTCCGTGGCCTGTGATGAGCTGTACGCGCCCATCACGCGC
>CAXTGE010000111.1:0-7350 GCA_964243645.1 uncultured Acidobacteriaceae bacterium
CTTGGCCGACTTGGTGTACTTCTTGTTGAACTGGAGGCCCATCTCCTGCATGCCGTAGAGGACGCGGCGATGCACAGGCTTGAGGCCGTCCCGGGCGTCGGGCAGCGCGCGGCCGATGATGACCGACATCGAGTAGTCGAGGTACGACCGGCGCATCTCCTCATCGATGTTGATGGGCAACATGACCAGAGCGCCGGGGCCGGTAGGCGCGTTGGGGCCGTCGCCACCTGAGCCGCCCGAGGGCGGGTTGTTGGAGTTGGCGTCCTGCGCCGAGGGCGGGTCGTTGGGGTTTTGGCCGAGCGGGAGTTGGTTTTGATCGTCAGGCATTGGCACCTTTCATTATAGGTGGCCAGCTGGCAAGGAGCCCCCGTCCAGGCTGCGGAAGATGGGCTGGATGCAGCAAAAGCGGAGAGCCAAGGCTCTCCGCTTTTGCTAGTTCTGGTGAGTAAGAGGGTTAGAAGGTGACGTTGGCGTGCAGCTGCAGCAGGCGAGGCGAGGCGTCGCTGCCGCCGACTGAACCCAGGATGCTGGTAGGCGCGCCAACGGTGCTGGAAATGGCACCGAAGGAGCTGCTGGTAGAGAACCCATCACCATGGCCAGGGTTCTGGAAGTTGGGGTGGTTAAAGACGTTGAAGGATTGCACGCCGAGCTTGATGCGGCCGGCGTCATAGTGCGGAACGTGGAAGGTCTTAAAGGCACCAATGTCCACGTTGGTGTAAGAGGGGCCGATCAGGCTGTTACGGCCCTGCTGCGTGAAGCCGGTGGGCTGCGCAAAGGAACCGGTGAAATTGCAGGGCGTGGGTGCCGTTCCGTTGGGGAGCAGGGCGTGTACGCCGCTGCCGCAATGGTGATCGAAATTGTTATTGAGTTGCTGGGCGTAAAGGACGACTGTGCCGTTAGTGAAGGCCGAGGTACCGGTGCCGCCAGTGTTGCCGATGTTGCTGGTGCTGTAGGTGACGGTGTACGGCAGCCCGGACTGATGAAAGGCGACGCCGCTGATCTCGAAGCCGCCAGTGAGATCCTTCAGGCGCTTGGAGAAGGAAGGCACCTCGTAGACAAAGGTCCCCGTTGTGTTGTGCTTGACGTTGTAGTCAGCGAGGCCGTACTGCGCGTGCAGATTGAAAGGGTTGGCTACGGCTCCGGTGTCGCCGGCGTCGGGCGCAAAGGGCTCGAAGCCACCGTTGGAGATCTCATCCAGTGCTTTGCTGAATTGGTAGTTGAACTGAACGGTGAGATCTTTGGCACGCCGGGTGGCTGAGAAGACCACGCCGTTGTAGTTACTACTGGCGCCGGAGTAGACGTTGGTGATGGAGTTGAAGGAGCTGATTGGACGCGTGGTAGGGATACCCGCGAAGCCAAAGGCCGCCGTTCCGGCGTGGGGGTTGGAAAGATTTCGTGAGGCGTCCACGACGGGCTCATGGTAGCCATGATTGCCCACATAGGTGATAGCCACGCTGGACTTCGTGTCGAGCCGCTGCTCGATAGCGAAGCTGTACTCCTCGTAGGTCGGGTAGCTGATGAACGGGGCCGCCGTAGTGAAGTTCGGCGTGGAGTAGGTGCCGCCTGCGGCGGCGACGGCGGCGCGGGTGGTGGCGAGGGTTCCGCCGGTGGCAAAGGCGTTTTCAAAGGCCGCCGCCGAGGCCGTGGCGATCAGTGCGCCGCTGCCCGGGGTGGAGGGCGTGATGGGCAGGTCGGCCGCGCCACCGGCGACCGTGCCAAGAACCGTAGCGTGGAAGTTGGTGGGTGCATTGCTGAGCAGATCGTCAGCAATCACGCCCGGAAAGGAGTCGGTAAACATACCGAAGCCACCGCGGATGACGGTCTTGAGCGAGGGCTGGTAGTTGAACGAGAGACGCGGCATGGGCGCGTATTTTTGCCATCCCTCGAAGGCACGGTGGCGGCCCGCGGCGATGTAACCACCCGGGAAAGCGGCGCTATAGGGAACCGCGGAGCCCGTGGGCAGCGAGGAGGTGGGATAGGCCAGATCCTGGAGGCAGTTGGTGTGGCAGACAGGGTTGGAGTTCCGCTCAAAGCGGAGACCGGCAGTGACGGTCAGGTTAGGAAGAAATTTGAAGGAATCCTCGACATACGCGCCCTCGTTGTAAACGGAGACGGGCTGTTCAAGCTGCAGGGGGAAGCGCTGAATGTGCTCGTAGTCGTAGACGCCGGAGGAGAAGCCTTCGACGGTGCCCTCGTCGGCCGGGGAGACGGTTTCCACACCCTGCAGATCGGAGATGTTGTCACGACGGATGTTGTAGCCGAAGTGGACGGTATTACGTCCGCGGGTGAAACTGACGTCGTCGATGACCTGGTAACCAGAGACACGACGGCCCTGGGGGAAAGCGTAGTCGTCGCCGCCGTAGGCGGTGTTTGCGAGATCGCCGTTGATGAAAAAGATGGTGGATGGCGCGACGGGCAAGTAGTTATTGCTGTTCTGGAAGGGGGCGCTGTAGTAATTACCCGTGACCACCAGCTGGTTGGTGAAGTTGGGTGTGAACGTGTGGGTTTCGTTGATCTGACCCTCCCACGCTGGCTGCACGCTGGCGGCGGTGAAGCGCGGATCAATCAGATCGGTGTAGGTCGGCTGGACGCCATGGTCCTGCTTGTAATGGATGTAGAAGTTGTCCTTGTTGCCGATCTTGTAGTCAACGCGACCGGTGATCAGGTATTCCGTGAGATTGGCCCGGTTTTGCGCGTAATAGGTCGACGCGGTGACATCGTTCGGGTCCTGCTGGACGATATTCGCCGCTGGGCGAAATGGACTGTTGTTGTAAGTATTGAAGATCGTGGTGAGCTGCTGCTGCTGTGACACCGGGGCAGCTTGGAAGGGGAGACCGTCGCCCAGATTGCCAACACCGGTGGTGCCCGGGTTCGTGAGATAGTTGTTGTCCGCGGCAGCGTTCAGGCCCGCGCAGCTAGCGTAGCTTTGCGTGCTGCCGTCGGAGAGGGTGGCAGTACCGCCGGGATCCTTGCCGAGAGCGCAGTTCTGGTAGGCCAAATTCGGCACATACACCTGATTGGTGACCGGCGTCGTGGCGCGGATGCCCTCAGTGTTGACGTACCAGAAGAGGCGATCCCTGAGAATCGGTCCCCCAATCGAAGCGCTCCACTGGTTGGCGTTCACGAAGACCGGGAGGTTTTGCTCGCCGTTGTAGACCTCGTTCTGCTTATTGAACCAATCATTGGCGTTGAGGGCACGGCCGTCCCAGTAGTAGTTCAAATCGCCGTGAACGTGGTTGGAACCGCTGGTGGTGATCTCGTTGACCTGCGCGCCGCCGAGGCCACCGAACTGAGAGCTGTAGGCCGGGGCGACTACGGTGACGGTGTCCACCTCGTTGTTGCCGAGGGTGAGGTTGGAAGCGCCGGTATTGTTCAGATTCAGGAAGGGATCGTTCTCGTAGCCGCCGTCCAGAGTGAAGTTGTTGGACAGGCCGGAGATGCCGAAGCTGGAAAAGTTGCCGTACCCGCCAGCAGCAGTACCGGTGTTCATCACGGAGCCGGGCGCGGTCTGGGCGACAAAGGTGAGGTCGTTGCCAGGATTCGGAAGCGCCTGGACCTGTTCAGCGGTAAAAGTGGTGCTGATGTCGGCGTTTTCAGTGTTGATGATCTCCGGCGCAGCGGAGACTTCCACGGTCGTTCCACTTTGGCCGACGGGTAGCTTAAGGTCATCCGTTGTGACGGTGCCGGCACCGACGGAGACGGTGTTGGTCACCGACGAGAAGCCGGAGGCACTGGCGACAACCCTGTAGTTGCCGGGCGTCAGAAGCGAGACGCGGAAGCTGCCGGTACCGCTACTGTTAGCAGTTTTGGTCTCCCCAGTTCCAACGTTGCTTACGGTTACCGAGGCATTTGGGATTACTGCGCCGCTTGGATCAGTCAGCGTACCGACGACATCGCCGGAGGTGGAAGACTGGGCGTGTGCGAGGCCGGCAGCCCCGGCAGTAACTGCTAAAAAGAAGCCCGCGGCTCGCCGTGAGGAAGCAAAGTGCATGAAGTCTCCAAAAAGATGTCGATGACACCACCATGCACGTATGGGGCCAAAGTTGTAGAAGGGGGTAAGCGACTTTTACAGTTGTCTATTCAGGATGCCGGGGGAGAATCTATGGAAACCAGTAGAGTCAGCGCGGATATATGGAGTGAATGGAAGATTTGCTGAGGCGAGCGTCTGACACCAGCGGTTCAAAATCTATCCATCCGGTAAAACATTTAACGCAGGGACCGTGAACGCTGACCTTTGCAGGACGAGGCTGAGCCTGAGCACAGCGAGCAGGCAGTTTGCTTCAGGGCTTGCCCGTGGGCGTTTGGGTGGGGGTCTCTACCTGGCTGGGGTTGGCTGAGGGGGAGGCCAGGGTGATGCGGTCGTGGGGGTGCGTGACGAGGACCAGTTTGGCTATGGGGAAGCCCTGGGAGGCGGCGGTTGACTGAAGCTGGCGATACAGGGCGTCGGGCACCGTCGGGGTGCGGGCGAGGATCCAGAGGGATTTGTGGTTGGGCGTGCCGACCAGGGCCCAGGTGAAGTCGGGGTCCGTCGCGAGAACCCAGTATTTGCGCGACAGGATGACCAGGTGGCGGAGCTTCAGCCGGCCGTCCCCGGCTTTGTCCTGCTTGCCGGAGTTGCCGATGTCCGCATGGTCGCCCTGTTTGACCGTGCAGAAGGTGCCGGTCTGGAAGGTGTTGGGCTTGTCGTTGAGGGCGTAGAGGACGGTGCCGTCGGAGAGGCATTTCTTTTCGGACTTGATGGGCAGCCTGGCGATCTCGTACCAGGTGCCGGTGAGTTTACCCAAGTCCAGCTTCGGAACGGCCGTGGCGCTCTGGGCGCAGGCAGCTGGGGTGGTCAGGCCGAAGGCCAGCGTGAGAGCGACGCATGCGAGCGCAATGGGCAGGGGCCTGGGCACGGGAGTCTCCTGGAGGTCAGTGTATGGGATGCGCGGCTGGCGGCGGACATGAGGTCGCCAAGGTAGGACCGCAGGTCTCTCCGCTGCGCCGCTGCGTGACTCCGGGCGAGAGGACAGAGTGCATGCTGTCCTCCGGCCGGGGTAACAGGAATCAGAAGCTCGGGCTAAGAAAGTCTAGGAACAGGAGGCGGAACAGGGGCTACTCGGGTGGCCCGTTCAGGTCCGGGACGGCGACGGCGGCGAATTTGCCGTCGGGGGTGCGGGTGATGGTGGGCGCGTAGGTGCCGAGAAATCTGCGGGTCCACCACAGCCCCTCGGTGCGGTGCTGTTCCGGGGTGCTGAACCAGTATTGATAAAGAACGGCTCGAACGTACCGCGGCGGATGGTTCGGGAAGGGATTTGCGCGGAACAGGCTGAGGGTCTGCGTCGCTTCGGGGCTGCCTTCGAGCAAACGGATCTCGGTGCGGGGGACGATGGCCGCGCGGTCCCAGGTGGTGAGGGAGGCGAACCAGAGATTCCAGTCGAAACGCGGCTGGTACGGCGCGTAGATACGCGGGCGGGTATGGGTGTCCTGAGGCTTGAAGCGGAAGAGGTAGGGCGTCCAGGTCAGGTTGTCGTCGGAGCCCTGGAACTCGATCTCGTAGCGGTGGGGGGTCATGGTGGCGAAGAGGCCGTAGGTATTGGCGACGCGGAAGGGCTCGAGCAGGGTCATCGGGCTTTCCGGCAGGGGGAGCCGGGGCAAGAACATCTCGATCAACGGCACGGCCGTGGCGTAGGTCATGGTGACGAGCAAGACCGTGGTGAGCGCGATGCGCAGGGCACGGACGAGCTCGCGCGGGTGGCGGCGGAGGCCGTGGTTGGGGGGCGTGGCTCGGCTGCCGGGAGAGTTGCCGGGGGCGGAAGACAGGGGTCTCTCTGCCCCGTTGCTTGGCGACTTCGACCGAGAGGACGGGGTTTGGGAGATGTCTGGTTTTGGGGTGAGGTCTGGGTGCCAGCGCTGGGGAACGAAGCGGAGCAGGGCGCGGTCGTCCAGCAGGAGCACGCCGAGCAGCAGCACCAGGTAATTGAGGAACGCGTAGTTGGCGGTAGCAATGACGCCGACCTGCCAGGCTGTGACCACGACGAAGCAGGCGAGGCGCCAGCGGCGGGGCAGAAAGGCAAGAAAGACGAGAACGAGCTCCATGACCAGGGTAAGGGCGGCGGTGAAGCGGTGAAACGCGAAGGGGAGGTGCCCAAGGTACCAGCCGACCCAGGTCGGGAGCGGGCCGTTGGCGTAGTAGTCGTACATGGCGGTGAGATTGCGCCAGGTGGGGTCGCCGGAGGTGAGTTTGACGACGCCGGACTCGAAGTAGATGCGGAACCACTCCCAGAGCAGAAGCAGGAGGGCGGCACGGGAGCCGAGCGAGCGGACGCCCCAGCCCGGGCGTAGGCCGGTGGGCGCGATCAGGAGGCCGAGCAGCCCGGCTTCGAGGAGCATGCCGTCGGACTGGTACTGGCCGAAGTCCTGCGAGACGGCAACCCAGCTGAGAAAGCAGAGCCAGCAGACGAGTAGAGCCGGACGCGGCACCAAATTAAGCGTGACCAAAACTGAGGCCACCAGCCCGGCCCAGACCAGGATCAGGAGCGCGTGGTCAGAGCAGCCCCACCAGAGCAGGGTGGGCGCCAGCCAGAGGCGCTGATGGCCCAGCGGGCGCAGCGCGTCAAGGTACTGCGCCGCGGGCAGGACGCCGCCGGAGCCGCTCATACCGAGCACCTGAAAGACGAGCGCGAGGAAGGCCGAGAAGTAGATCAAGCCCAGGCCGCGAAGAAAGAGCCAGCGTGGCACAAGGCGGTCCCGGGGGCCGTGGTCGCGGTCAAAGAGGTAATAGAGCTTGCCCAGGGGCTCGGCCATAGGGCGTTGGATGGGGATGAGGCGTCGGGCGTCGCGGTGGCAGTTGCGCCGAGAGGCAGACCCGGACCTCAGCCCCACTCCTGCAGAGTGCAGCATGCGTACGACAGTGCCGGCAACATCGTCCGGCCTTATACAGGATCCTTAGACGGGATCGGTACCCCGGTCAGGCAAGGCGGTGGTGACCGCGCATGCCGCAGAGGATTTCGTAGGGGATGGTGTTGCACCACGCGGCGTGGTCGGCAGCGGTGACGCCTTCGCCGAGCAGGACGACCTCGTCGCCTATCTCTGGCTGTGGGATGTGGCCTGTGATGTCCACGACGGTGAGGTTCATGGAGACGCGGCCGACGACAGGGGCACGCCCGCCGCCGATCGTCACCCAACCGTTGCCGACACCGCTTGAGGCCTCCCGGCGAAAGCCGTCGGCGTAGCCGGTGGGTAGCAGGGCGAGCCGCATGGGATGGGTGGCCGTATACGTGGCGCCGTAGCCGACAGTGTCGCCGGGGAGGAGGTCGCGCAGGCCGATGATGCGGGTTTTCCAGGTGGCGACGGGCTGAAGGTCCGGAG
>CAXTGE010000111.1:7450-8787 GCA_964243645.1 uncultured Acidobacteriaceae bacterium
GATGGGGCGGCACCGGATCCTCGGCGGCGACGGTGTCGCCTGCGAGCGGAAGCGTGTAGCCGTAAAGACCCAGGCCGGGACGGACGAGCAACCGCGCGCCGAACTGCGCGGTGGCCGAACGCAGCCACGGCAGGGTGGAGCGTTCGTCGAGGGCGGAGGTGTTGCCGAGGTGGAGAACTTCGGGGAGAAAGCTGTCGAGCACCTGGGCGAAGGCGCCATGGAAACGCTCGAACTGGCGGGCAGTGATGGGCGATGCGGCGACCTCGGAGGAGCTCAGATGGCTGAACAGGCCTTCGGCGCGGAGATGGTTTGCATGTCCCAGGGAGGTGAGCAGGGCGGCCAGTGCGGGGCCGGGTGCGGCTCCCTGCCGAGCCATGCCCGTGTCGAGCTCGAGGTGCACGGGAATGCGGCAGTTCGCCTTCGCAGCGGCTGCCTCGAGCGCCTGCACGTGCTCGGGCGTCCAGAGCACCGGGGTGAGATGATGCGCCACGATGGTGGGGGCGTCCTCGGCCTCAAAGCCGCACATGACCAGGATGTGTGTCTCGCGATCGGCCAGCCCGGCCGTTGCGAGAGCCTCGCGCACGCGGGCACCCTCCTCGGCATCGCCCACGCCGAGCCAGTGCGCGCCCGCTGCGACGAGGACGGGAGCGCACAGGGCAGCACCGTGACCGTAGGCATTCGCCTTGAGCACGCAGAGTGGGTCGAAGGCTGGGCCGATGAGATCCTGGATCGCGGCAAGGTTAGAGCGGAGCCGTGTGGCGGAGATGTCGATGGAGCTCTTCAAGGGTGCGTGGCGTTGCGTCCTGGGGCCATTATCGCCGGTCTTCGCGTCCATACCGAGCTAGAGCTGTTTTCCGCGGGTGTAGTGCTGAGACGAGTGGTTCGCGTCAGTTTCCCTGAAGAAAACTGGCCTGAGCGCGTCACCAAAGCCATAGCTACAGGAAAAAGCTCTAACGCGTGTAGGCGTAGGTGCCGCAGAGCGTCGTGGCGTTGGCAACGGCCTCGGGCGTGAGTTTGGGCATCGCGGCGCCCGAGAAGAAGGCCAGCTGCAGGCTCTTGCCGGAGACAAAGGTCGCCACCCACTGTGTCTCTTCGGAGCCGCAGAGCGTGTTTTTGTGCAGGAAGTGCTTATCGCCCGGGATGTCCGTGCGATAGAGATTGCCGCTGCCTTCGGCATCAGCGGCCACCTTGAAGAGCGCGCTGATCTCGCTCGCTTCGAGGGTGCGAATCTGCGCGACCGTGTACCCGGCGAAGTTGATGGCGAGCTTGGTTTCCGTGAAGTAGATCTCGCCCGTGACAGCCTTGGCGGTGTTGCTGGCCGGGCGCCAGTTGCCCTT
>CAXTGE010000112.1:0-3758 GCA_964243645.1 uncultured Acidobacteriaceae bacterium
CGGTGGCGGTTACGCGGGGTGGGGTGCGTGTGCCTACGGCGTGGAGGAAGTCTTCTAGTTCGAGGCGGAGAGGTTCGGTGCGGGGGAGGTCGAGTTTTTGGAAGTTGAGGCCGGCTGAAGGGTGTGGCTGGTGGGCCGCCGAGTCGAATTGGGCGGAGGCAGACGCAGGTCTCTCCATTGCGCTTTCAGCCCAGCGAGCAGACTCGCCGGGGACCCCGATGCGCTCCGGTCGAGATGACATGGATTGGGGGGAGTCGGCCTCCGATTGAGAGTGCGGAGTTGTGGGGGCTACGTTGATGGTGAGGAGTTCCTGGCGGGCGTAGTCGAGCGAGAGGTATTGGCTGGGCTGGAAGAGGCGGAGCTTGCGGATCTGCTCGGTGCTGACGCGGCTGGCGGTTAGGTTGGCGATGGCGCCTGTGGCGAATTCCAGGCGGACGTTGGCGATGTCGACTTTGCGGGAGAGTACGGGGAGACCGACGGCGCGGACCTCGGTTACCGGTGCGTTGGCCATGGTGAGGAGAATGTCGAGGTCGTGAATCATGAGGTCGAGGACGACGTCGACGTCGAGCGAGCGCGGCGTAAATATGCTAAGCCGGTGAGCCTCAAAGAACATGGGGCGGGTGAGGCGGGGGAGCGCGGCGGCGACGGCTGGGTTGAAGCGCTCGAGATGGCCGGCGGCGAGGATGCGGCCCCGGCCGGCGGCGAGGGCGATGAGGGCGTCGGCTTCGGCGAGGGTTGCCGTGAGGGGTTTTTCGACGAGGACGTCGAGGTTGGCTTCGAGGAGCTGGGTGGCAACGGCGGCGTGGGCGACGGTGGGGACGGCGACGGTGGCGGCGTGGAGGTTGAGGCCGGCGGCGAGGAGCTCGCCGACGGTGGCAAAGGTGGGGATGTTGTAGCGGGTGCTGATATCGGCGCGGATTTGGGGGTTGGCGTCGACGGCTGCGGCTAGTTGGATCTGGTTGGGGAGCCGTCCGGTTTCGGGCTTTGAGTTGGACGGGTTGGAGTTGGGCGGGGAGGGAAAGTCCGCGTCGAGCGGGTGAGAGAGTTCGTGGAGGACGCGGAGGTGGTTGCGGCCGAAGGCGCCGGCGCCGACGACGGCTACACGGACGGGGATGGTCACGGCGGGGCTACTTCTTTGAGGTCGCTGGGGACTCGACGGCCTCGCGGCAGCGGGCGTAGAGCTCGAGAATCTGGGTGACCTGATCGTCCGGCTTTGGAGTAGATTGCATGGTGAAGCCGGGGGTGGAGGGGGTGGTGGCGCCCTTGAGGTTGGCGTGGGAGGCGACGAACTTGAGGAGATCGAGGGCGATGTCTTCCGGGCGGCGGGACGAGGGAGTGGAGCTGGTTTCCATAGAGAAGCGGTGACCTTTCGTGTCTTCCGTGATGGTAGCGGGGTGAGTGCGCGGGTGCAATGGCAGGCGAACGGGTACGACCTTTGGGGTAGATCGCGACAAGAGGATGAAAAGTTTGGCAAGAGAGACTTCCGTCCGAGCCCGGTGCGGGAGCATCATAGGAAGACGGCGTTTTTCCTGCGGGCAGATGCCGGGAGATTTTTCTATGAGCGAGAACGGAACGAAGAACGGCAATGGCGCTTCGGCGACGGCCGGCCAAACAAGCGGGCAGCAGACAAAGAGCGGGGTGCTGACCACGCGGCAGGGACACCCTGTCTATGACAACCAGAATTTACGGACGGTGGGCACTCGCGGGCCCGCGGTACTTGAGAATTACCACTTTCTTGAAAAGGTCACGCATTTTGACCGGGAGCGGATTCCGGAGCGCGTGGTGCATGCGCGTGGCGTGGCCGCGCACGGGTACTTCGAACCTACCGGCAAGGTAGGCGACGAACCGGTGGCCAAGTACACGCGGGCCAAGCTGTTTCAGACAGCGGGCAAGCAAACGCCGATTTTCACGCGCTTTTCGACGGTGGTGCATGGCGGGCACAGCCCGGAGACGCTACGCGATCCGCGTGGGTTTGCGGTGAAGTTTTATACGGAAGACGGCAACTGGGATCTGGTGGGCAACAACCTGAAGGTGTTCTTCATCCGCGACGCAACGAAGTTCCCGGACATGGTGCATGCGTTCAAGCCGGACCCGGTGACGAACCGTCAGAGCGATGCGCGGTTCCAGGATTTTCTGGCGAACACGCCGGAATCAATTCACATGTCGACATTTCTGTTCTCGCCCTGGGGGATTCCGGCGAACTACCGGATGATGCAGGGTTCGGGCGTGAATACGTACAAGTGGGTGAATGCGCAGGGCGAGGCCGTGCTGGTGAAGTATCACTTCGAGCCGAAGGCGGGGATCAAAAACCTGACCGGCGAAGAGGCGAGCAAGATCCAGGGCGAGAACTTCAACCATGCGACGCAGGACCTGTATGACGCGATCGAGAAGGGCGACTTCCCCGAGTGGGAGATGTATGTCCAGACGATGAGCGACGACGAGCATCCGGAGCTGGACTTCGATCCGCTGGACGCCACGAAGCTTTGGCCGAAGGAGCAGTTCCCGTGGAAGCACGTCGGCAAGATTGTGCTGAACCGGGTACCGGACAACTACTTTGCCGAGACGGAGCAGGTGGCGTTCGGCACGGGCGTGCTAGTTGATGGCTTGGACTTTTCGGACGACAAGCTGCTGGTAGGGCGTACGTTCAGCTACTCCGATACGCAACGGTATCGTGTAGGCACGAACTACCTGCAGTTGCCGATCAACCGGCCCAAGGTGGCGGTGTTTACGGGTCAGCGGGATGGGCAGATGGCCTTCAGCGTGGACCATGCGCCGGAGCAGAATTTGCATGTGAACTATGAGCCGAGCAGCCTGGGTGGGTTGACGGAAGCTCCACGGAGCGGCACGGAGTACACGCCGAAGTATGAGGGACGTCTGGTGCGTCAGAAGATCGACCGCGAGAACAACTTCGAGCAGGCGGGCGATCTGTGGCGCGAGATGACGGAAGAGTACCGCACAGAGCTGATCAACAACCTGGCGGGTGCGCTTTCGGTCTGCGTTCCTGATGTGGTGGCGAAGCGGGTTGCCCAGTGCACAAATGCCGATCCGGCTTATGGACAGCGCTTGCAGGATGCGTTGGACAAGAAGATGGGGATCAGCAAGGAAAGTCTTGAGAGCAAGGCTGTGCAGGAAGCGCGGGATGAGTCGCTGGTGGGTGCCGAGTACTGAGTGGTTGTTGGTTGTAGGTGAGGGGTCGGTCCTTTGGGGCTGGCCCTTTTGCTTTGGAGGCACAGAAGCCTTGACGCTAAGAGCGCGATGGTTGCGCCAAGGTACGCGACGGTGATGTGGGCGAGACGGGCGGACGATTCTGGTTGTGCGTACCATGAGGGAGCGGTATGGAGGCTGGACTTGGGACGTGCGAGGTGGATGGGGTGTGCTTTGGGGATGGGATTGATCGTGGGTAATTTTGGTATGGGGGCGGAGGTGTTTGGGCCTTCGAATCCGTTTTATGCCGCGAGTTCCCTGCCGTTTCAGGCGCCACCCTTTGACCGGATCAAGGACACGGACTACCAACCGGCGATCGAGGCCGGGATGGCGCTGCAGCGGAAGGAGGTCGACGCGATTGCGAACGATCCGGCTACGCCGACATTTGAAAACACGCTGGTGGCGATGGAGCGCTCGGGGCAGACATTGCAGCGGGTGATGCAGGTGTTTGGGAGTGTGACGCAGGCGAATACGAATCCCGTGCTGCAGAAGGTGGAAGAGGATGAGGCGCCGAAGATGGCAGCGCAGAACGACTACATCTACCTGAACGCGAG
>CAXTGE010000112.1:3858-5167 GCA_964243645.1 uncultured Acidobacteriaceae bacterium
TGCCGCTGCAGAACACGACGCAACAGCCGGCGCTGGCGGATATGAGCGATCGCGGGGCGCGGCAGGCGCTGTTTGAGGCTTCGGTCACGCGCACGGAGCGTGGCGGCGAGAACGATACGCGGGCGACGATCTCACGGCTGGCGCAGTTGCGGGCGCAGAAGGCGAAGCTGCTGGGATTTCCGAATTATGCGAGCTGGGCTTTGCAGGACCAGATGGCGAAGACGCCGGAGGCTGCGCTGAAGTTTTTAAATGACCTGGTGCCGGCGTCAACGGCGAAGGCGAACAAGGAAGCGGCGGATATCCAGGCGTTGATCGATGCGCAGGGTGGTGGTTTCAAGCTGGAACCTTGGGATTGGGAGTTCTATTCCGAGCAGGTGCGCAAGGCGCGGTATGACCTGAACATGACGGAGTTGAAGCCGTATTTCGAGATCAACCGGGTGCTGCAGGACGGTGTATTTTACGCGGCGAACCAACTGTACGGGATCACGTTCAAGGAGCGGCATGACATCCCGGTGTATCAGCCGGATGTGCGGGTGTTTGAGGTATCGGACGTGGATGGGAAGCCGTTGGCGTTGTTCTACTTCGATTATTGGAAGCGGGATAACAAGAACGGCGGCGCGTGGATGAACAACTTCGTGGGGCAATCGAAGTTGTTGGGGACGCTGCCAGTGATTTACAACGTGGCGAACTTTGCAAAGCCGGCGGCGGGGCAGCCGGCGCTGATCAGCTTTGACGATGTGACGACCATGTTCCACGAGTTTGGGCATGGGCTGCATGGGATGTTTGCGGACACGAAGTACCCGAGCCTTTCCGGGACGACGACGGCGCGGGATTTTGTGGAGTTCCCTTCGCAGTTCAATGAGCATTGGGCGACGGATCCGAAGGTATTTGCGCACTATGCGCGGAACGGCGCGGGCGAGGTGATGCCGGAGGCTTTGTTTACGAAGCTGAAGCAGAGCCGGACGTTTAATCGCGGCTACCTGAGCACCGAAGCGCTTGCGGCGCAGGAGCTGGATCTGCAATGGCACCTGCTGCCGGCGGATGCGCCGTTACAGGATGCCGACGCGTTTGAGAAGCAGGCCTTGGAAAAGACGGGGACGGCGCTGCCTGCGGTGCCGCCGCGGTACCGGTCGAGCTACTTCCTGCATATCTGGGCGAATGGGTATGCGGCGGGGTACTACGCGTATGCGTGGAGCGAGATGCTGGATGATGATGCGTTTGCGTGGTTTGCCGAGCATGGCGGGCTGACGCGGGCGAATGGGGATCGGTTCCGGAAGATGGTGCTGTCTCGGGGGAATACTGAGGATCT
>CAXTGE010000112.1:5267-7367 GCA_964243645.1 uncultured Acidobacteriaceae bacterium
AGCTCGATGAGGCGATTGGGTAGAGCACTGAAGACCTGGAAGGCCTCGGGGAGGGCGTCTTTGAGGGCGGCGTCGCCCCATTGTTCGCGGAGGCGTTCACGGGCCCCACGCTCGTAGC
This sequence comes from uncultured Acidobacteriaceae bacterium, assembly GCA_964243645.1. Classification (GTDB taxonomy): domain Bacteria; phylum Acidobacteriota; class Terriglobia; order Terriglobales; family Acidobacteriaceae; genus Granulicella. The sequence goes on from CAXTGE010000112.1 coordinate 5,386, forward strand.
CGGTTTCGTCGGGAAACATGGGCTGGGCGAGGTGGGCGTGACCGGTGTCGAGGCAGAAGCCGACGGTGTCGAAGTGGCCGACACGGGTGATCTCGACGAGATGGGCGGGCGTGGCTAGAGCGTTGTTGAGGTTCTCAAGGAGAAGCTGCACGCCCAACGGGGCGGCAAAGGCTTTGAGGTGCTCGATGGCGGTGAGGGAGAGATCGAGGGTCTCGGTGGACCAGCGATCGTCCTTGAGGCCGAGATGGAGGACGCAGGAACGAAAGGGGATCTGTTCGGCGGCTTCGATGGCGCGCTTGGTTTCGTCCATGGCGGCGATGCGATCGCGTTTGTCCGTGGAGACGAGATTGAGGGTGGGTTGCGTGTGGCGCGACCAGCCGACCTCGTCGGCTTCGTCGTAGAGCGGCATATGCAGGGTGGCGGACACGGGGTTGGCGCGGAACCAGTTGGCGATCTCGCGAACGGCGTTGCGGTCGGTGAAGTCGAAGTGATGACGTGAGGCAAAGACTTCGATGGCGTCAGCCCCGGCGTGGTGGAAGGCGTCCAGATGCCCGGAGCCGAGGCGGTCAGTGAAGACGAGGTGCGTGGAGACGCCGAAGGGCATGGGTTTACGGTACTGCATTTGGCGCTGGGTGGCCGCTGTGCGTTGGCGGGGTTGGCCGCTGCGCGTCCGCACTGCGTGTTGGCGAGAAGCAGATCCCCTGCGGGGATGACAGATAACGAAGCACGGCTGGGATTGCGATTGGAGAGTGTATGCGGATGACTGGGCGAGGGTGGGTCTTGGTGGGGCTCTTGATGGCGGTTGCACTGGGGGTGCCGGCTGAGGGGCAGGTGGCGCTTACTACGGTGGCCGACACGATTTATAGCGCGAACGGTGTGCCGGCGCAGGGCAGTGTAATTGTGAGTTGGGGTGCGTTTACGACGGCTGGCGGTGCGGTGGTGACGGCCGGCACGACGGCCGTTACGCTGGGGAGCAACGGTGGCCTGTCGATTGCGCTGGTGCCGAATGCCGGGGCAACGCCGACGGGGTCGTATTACACCGCGGTGTTTCACCTGAGCGATGGGACGACGAACCGGGAGTACTGGGTGGTGCCGGCGGGAGGTGGGCCGGTGAAGCTGGCTGCGGTGGAGAACCAGGTGCTGCCGACGAGCGTGGCGCTGCAGACGGTGACGAAGGCGTATGTGGACCAGGCAATCAGCGCGGCGGTGATCACGGGAGTGGCGCCGACGGCGATCACGCCGACGCCGGCCTACGTACAGAGGAGTGGGGACACGATGACGGGCCCCCTGGTGTTGCCGGCGGATCCGGTGAGCGCGTTGCAGGCAGCGGACAAGCACTATGTGGATGCAAGTGTGGCGGCGGCCGGTGGTGGGTCGGCGGGCAAGGTAAGCACGCTGCCGAACGTGAGCCAGGCCGTGATGCAGCCGACGGGGACGCAGCTGGAGGTGAACCTGCTGAACGGGGCTCTGGATGCGACGGGGTACCTGAGCGGCAACGGGAATAACGGCGTGGGGGGCGCGCTGGCGAGTGCGGACTGCACGGGGGGATGTGAGCTTTCGGTGAGCGGGAACTACCCGGGCACGGACAACGTGCCGCTGGGGGGCCTGGCGATGAAGACGCATGTGAGTGACCGCCGGGGTGGAGCGCGATTCGAGATGTTTCAGGATCCGCTGCCGTGGATGAGCACCTCGGCGATTGCGAGCTCGATGACGCAGGTGAGCACGCGGACGGCACAGCAGGCCTACGCGTTGAAGCCGAGCACGGGGCTGAACAGCGTGCTGATGAGCCTGACGCATAACGCGCTGAATGGTGGGTCGAACCAGTTTCCGCAGGAGGTGGAGGCGGTTCCTTACAGCAAGAGCAACTACGGGATTCTGGGCATGGTGGGCAACTACTACACCCAGGGCCAGCATGTGCAGATGGGGTCTGAGGTGAACTGCTATGCGGTGGGCGATTGCCTGGCGGGTGGGCAGTTCATCCG
>CAXTGE010000112.1:7467-8765 GCA_964243645.1 uncultured Acidobacteriaceae bacterium
GTGAGTGGTGTGGCGTGTGTTGCGGACCAGGGATCGTTTCCGAGCTTTGAGACGGCGAAGTACAGCGTGGTAGATGGGACGCATCTGCAGCTGACGTTGAACAAGGTGCACAAGAGTGGAGCGATTGTGGCGGTGGGCGGCCTGTGCGGGTACGGGCTGGAGCAGACGGCGGATACGCAGGTGCTGGGGTCTTCGACGGTGCGGCAGATCTTTCCGGTGGTGGGATCACCGACGGCGGGGCAGCTTTACTATGCGCCGTCCCTGACAACGGTGGCCGGCTACAGCGGCGGGGCGAGTACGAGCGGTTTTCTGACGGTGGCGGCAGGCGTCGCCAGCGCTACGCGCAGCGGCAATGTGGTGACACTGAACCTGAACCTGAACCTGGCGTATGACCTGAACGGCCTGAGTGTCACGGTGAGCGGGATGGCGGATGCGAGCTATAACGGCACGTACCCGGTGACGACGCTGAGTGCCTCGACGATGACATACACGGCGAATGGAGCCAATGGGAGCAGCGCGGGCGGGACGGTGAGCTTTGCGAACGGCGGCTATGCGCTGTACCCGATGGCCGAGGTATTAAGTGTGTACAACCCTGCTACGGCGAGCGTGGACGGGATGTTTACCTTGGCGGCGAACACGGTGGCGTGGGCGAGTGGGGATGCAGTGGAGGAGCCGCACTACTACCAGCAGTCGACGTATCCGGACCTCGAGTACGTCACGCAGTATGTGCCGCGGCCGGTGGGTTATGCGCAGTCGGGCAAGTTCTTTCAGGGGCAGATGGGGCCGGGCGCGCGTGGATGGGCGGTGACGAATGGGGTGCCGGCCGGCAACTACCTGGGCGCGGGTGGAACGCACCAGGTACCGTACTCGGCGTATGTGGCGTCGGGGCCGTGGCAGAACTCGCTGGAGGTGGATGCGGGCACGCAGGCGGTGCTGCGGGTGCACTGCAACCTGAACAGCTGCAGCCGGTGGGATTCGGGGTATGCGCTGTTTGCGATGGATCGGAATGGCGGGGTGGAGGACTTCCTGAACTACTCGCCGCAGAACAGCACGGCGACGTGGCTGCTGGGGGGGACGACTTACTCGTTTTCGCCGACGGCATTTACGGCGGGGAACATCCAGGCGTCGTCGTTGCAGACGGGGTCCAATGGCAATGCGCAGATTGCGGCGGGCGGCAGCGCGGGGTACAGCAACTTCACGCTGAACGGCAACAACACGGATGGATCGCGGATTGGGTTTATCGGCGGGGGCAATGGGGATCCGAACCTGTATCTCGATGTGCCGGCGGGTGGAGCGTT
>CAXTGE010000113.1:0-1304 GCA_964243645.1 uncultured Acidobacteriaceae bacterium
TCCAATGATTTGCCTGCCGCTTCCACACCGATCTTCCACTCGCAGACCGCGCCGGCCAGCATAAGAGTTGCGCCCAGGGCGTAGCCGCCGGACACCGCCCAGCGCGAGCCCGTGTTGATGAGTACGCCGAAGAGCAACGGCGCGCCTGCGCCCCCAATCAGCGTGCCGAGCGCATAAAAGATCGCGATGGCAAAGGCGCGGATCTCCAGCGGAAAGATCTCACTGATCGTCAGGTAGGCGGCGCTGGCTGCCGAGGACGCGACAAAGAAGATCACGGTAAACAGCATGCCGATGCCGCGCGCTCCCAGCGTGCCCATACCGAATGGAATCAGCGTGGCCACGAGCAGGGCACCCGCGGTGCCGTACGTGGCGGTGATCATGGGCTTGCGACCCCACTTCTCAAACAGCCAGCCCAGGCTTAGGGGACCGAAGAAGCTGGCGATGGCAAAGGGCAGCAGATGCCGGGGGAGGTCCTTGTCGGCGACGTGGTAAAACCGCTTGACGACCAGGCCATAACTGAAGAAGACCGCGTTGAAGAAGAAGGCCTGACCCACCATGAGGACCAGCCCCAGAATCGAGCGTTGCCGGTTCTCGCCGACCATGTTGGCAAAGATCTCGCGCAAGGGCGTATGGTCACGAACGGTGATCTCGAGCCTGTCCTCCGTCATCGGGGGCAGGGATTCCGGGTGCCCGTGGGTGACGCGCTGCTCAATGTCGTCGACGATCTTCTTGGCCTGCTCTTCCCGGCCACGCAGCATGAGCCAGCGCGGGCTTTCCGGAACGAATAAGCGCAGCACGAGCACACCGAAGCCCAGCAGGCCTCCGATGCCAAAGGCGTAGCGCCAGCCCCGGTCCGGGGCAAGGCCATGGCCGGCTAACAGGAACATTGCGACGAAGCCGCCCACCGTCGCGCCGACCCAGAACGTCCCGTTGACCACCAGGTCCGTGACGCCACGCACCTTGCCCGGGATCAGTTCATCCACGGCTGAGTTGATCGCCGCGTACTCGCCGCCGATGCCGACGCCGGTGAAGAAACGAAACACGGCAAACGGACCGAAGCCCCACGAAAAGGCGCTGGCAACGGTAGCAACCGAGTACGTGGCGAGCGTGACCAGAAACAGCTTGCGGCGGCCCAGCCGGTCGGTCAGATACCCGAAGAGCAGGGCGCCCAGCACAGCACCGATCAGATAGGTCGTGGCGGAAGCCGTGACCTGCGTGTCGCTGAGACCGAGGCCGGCCTTGCTCTCAAGGATGCCCGACAGGGAGCCGACCAGCGTGACCTCAAGCCCGTCCAGCAGCCAGGA
>CAXTGE010000113.1:1404-3399 GCA_964243645.1 uncultured Acidobacteriaceae bacterium
AGAAAGACCAGCACGAAATCACTCATGGTCAGCTGACCGCCCGGTCGGCGGCTCAGCACGCGCACCACGAGCATGAGAAAAAAGTAGCCGGCCACCGCATGCAGAATGGTTCCCATAGATGGACCTCAGGGCAGGACCAGGGATTTGGCGGTGATGGACTCGCCCCCGGGTATGCCTATGTGAAACGTGTGGGGACCGATGAAGGACGGCTTGAGTTCAATCTGTATCGTGACAGGGGTCACGGAGGCGGGAAAGACATACGTCAAGCCCCCGTTGCCCAACGTCGTGGTCTCCGGCTGCGGAATAATGCGCTGCGCACCGAACTGCTTGACGAGGCTGTCGGAGACAAAGACTTGCAGCTTGCCGTCGTGGATAGCGGCGTCGGCAGGAAGCAAAGTCATGATGGAGGACGTATTCGCTCGCATCACGCGTTCGTACTTTAGCCGTAGGGCGCCATCGGCGGTCTGCCGGTTGGCGTTGGCCAGGGGGCCGCGTCCAAGCAGGCCGGAGAGATCGGCGATCAGGATCAGGATGAAGAAGATCCAGATGGTGCGTTCAAAGCGCCACCAGCGGCGTTGAAAGGCCAGGTCTTCCCCCACAGCGACGGCGCCCTCCACCTTGGGGACTTCATCAGCGACGGGTCTTTGTTCGGTCTGTGTAGACATAGGGCGAAGCTCTCGGGTGCAGGTTCAGCGCGGTAGGCGTAGGGAGGGTTGACAGAGGAGCTTACTGACCTTAGTGAATTACCTTGGAATCCTAGTTGGAATCACTTAGCTTGTTTCGGGAGGATGCTGATCTCACCGTTGCGCTCCAGCACAGCGGTCTCAATATCTTCCAGTGTCTTCAGGCCTTGATCGCGGGCCTTTTCCATCACGTCGTCGCTTTGGATGCGCATGGCCTGCATGGTGTGAGCTCGCCAGGTATTGCCTTCCAGAAGGATGAGCGGGGTACCATCCAGGAGTCTTGCGGCCCGGTCGGAACGCCGCCTCAGGCTCGCAAGACAAAAATGCGCGAAGGCTACCGCGATGATCTGGCAGAAGGCGTTGGTCAGGGACTCTTCATTCGACACGATGGTGGTGAGCATCAGCCCGCCAAGAAAGAAGATCAGGATGAACTCAAAGGGCGTCAGCTGCTTCCCCGGTCGCCGGCCCACGATCCGTACGATCAGGACCAGAAAGAAGTAGCCGTACAGGGCACGGAGCACGGATTCGGTGGATGCAACGTTCAAGGGGGCCTCCTTCTTCCTTATCTTGGATGCGAAGAGCCCCGGGAGCACCGGGCCGCGTGAGAGATTGTGCTTGACCCTGCCCACGCGATCACGTCAGGCTTGCGCAGGGGACGTGATCGCTGCCAAGAAGAAGAAAGCGGATGTGTTCTCCGTGACGAAGGCGGTAAAGGCGAACGCCCGGGAGCGGCTGGGTACGCCGCCGCCGAGTGTGCCGATCCCGGACCGGCGCAGCAAGGAACAGCACGGGCCGGAGAAGCACAAACGAAAGCTGGAAGAGATCGTCAAAAGCCCGGAGGAGAGTCACTGATATGAAAGGGAGCTATTGGATTGCGGCACTGGCGGCAGTCCTCTCTTTGACGTCAGCGGCACAGGGGATTCAGGTCAGTAAAGAGAACAAGACGATTGCCATCAGCACGAGCGACGATGCCTCGATGCTCGCGGACACGGCTGTGGTGAGTGTCGGCTTTCAAAGCTTCGGGAAGGACCAGCAGGCCACCTATGCCGAAGCCGCACAGACTTCCACCCGCATCATCTCAGCCTTGACCGGTGCGGGCCTGCCGGAAGAGTCAATTGAAAGCATCGATCAGGGCCTGCGTCCGCTGGAGGCAAACGGCGAGGACAACAAGGCGCGCTACGCGGAGGGGCTACGCTTCAGCTTCTCTCAGGATTGGCGAGTCACCTTGCCCGCCGATCAGGTCGCAAAGGCATTGCAAGTGGCCATTGCTGCGGGTGGCAATAATAGCGGCAACATCGAATGGCGACTGAAG
>CAXTGE010000113.1:3499-5497 GCA_964243645.1 uncultured Acidobacteriaceae bacterium
TCTCCGTTGGTCCTGGTCCTGGTGGTCTTTGAGCTGGTTGTGATGGTGCTGTCCATCTCGCTGCACGACGCAGCGCAGGCATGGATGGCCAACCGGCTCGGCGACGCCACGGCGCGGCTCTCCGGGCGTTTGACGCTCAACCCGGTGCCGCACTTCGACTTCTTCGGCATGGCGCTGTGGCCGCTGATCTTTATCTGGCGGTCGCCGCTGGTGCTGGGCTGGGGCAAACCGGTGCCGATGCTGAGCCGCAACTTTCGCCGGCCCAAGGACGAGATCACCGCCACGCTGGCCGGGCCCATCGCGCAGGTGGGCGCGGCCGTCGTCTGCCTGATCGCGCTGGTTATCGTGAAGCATGCCAATCCCCTAGCAGCGCAGAGCTCGTTTCTGATTGCCAATGCCCTGACCCTGCGTGCGCTGGATTACGTTCCTCCGGGCCTGCCGTCGATCTTCCCCCTGCTGCTCTTCTTTTACTTCGGCATCCTGGTCAACCTGCTGCTCTGCGTCTTCAATCTGGTGCCACTGCCCTTTCTGGATGGCGGCAAGATCCTGGTCTTCTACCTGCCCTACAATGCCGCCAAGGCATACGAGCGGTACAGCCTTTGGCTGATGTTCGGGTTCATGTTCTTCGGCTTCGGCATCATCCTGACGATCTTCACGCCCGTGCTGGCATTGTTTGACCGGCTGCTGTACAGCCTCTAAAGACCAACGCTAAGGGCGCAACGGACGCGAAGGTACGCAACGGGTGCCGTGGCGAAACTTGGGCGCTCGTTGCGGGCTTTGCGTTGGTAGTTAGTCTTCAGCCGCAAGGGGCACGCCAAACCACGATGTATCCTGAAGCCCAACGGAAATGAGCCTTTTGACCTCACGATCCACCCCGCGCCCGCGCGTTCTCAGCGGCATGCGACCCACCGGCAAGCTGCACCTGGGCAACTACATGGGCGCCCTGCACAACTGGGTGAAGCTGCAGAATGAGTACGACTGCTTCTTCTTCATTGCCGATCTTCACGCGCTGACCACCGACTACGCCGACCCCAGCAAGCTGCGCGAGAACAGCTTCGAGATCGCGCTGGACTTCCTGTCCGCCGGCCTTGACCCGGGCCGCTGCGTCATCTTTCGGCAATCCGACATCCTGGAGCACGACCGGCTGACGACGCTGTTCGGCATGTTTACGCCGCTCGGCTGGCTGGAGCGCGTGCCCACCTTCAAGGATCAGCAGGCGCAACTGGCCGAGAAGGACCTGAACACCTACGGCTTCCTCGGCTACCCGCTGCTGCAATCGGCGGACATCCTGCTCTATAAACCGGACTTCGTGCCTGTGGGTGCCGATCAGGTGGCGCATGTGGAGCTGACCCGTGAGGTCGCCCGGCGCTTCAACGACCTGTACCCCGGCGAGTTTCACCTGTCGCCCGAGGCCAAGCCCTGGGAGATGGGGGCCATCCTCGAAAAGGCGCGCAAGAACGCCGGCGAACCCAGGGACTCCACCCGTACAGACTTCAGCAATCACCAGCTGTATGAGGCCGCGGGGGGGACCAAAAAGCTCACCGGCTTTGGCCGGCGCAACATCCTGCCCGAGCCGCAGGTGCTGCTCACGCCCAGCCCCAAGCTGCCCGGCCTGGACGGACGCAAGATGTCCAAGAGCTACGGCAATCACATCATGTTGTCCGAGCCTGAGGCGGATCTGCGGGCCAAGCTGAAGACCATGGTGACCGACCCGGCCCGCGTGCACCGCACCGATACCGGCAACCCGGATGTCTGCCCGGTCGGCGATCTGCATAAGGTGTTCTCCGCTGCGGAGACCCTGGCGAAGGTCTATGACGGTTGTACGACGGCTGCAATCGGCTGCATCGAGTGCAAGAGCTGGTGCTCGGACTCCATCGTGCGGGCCATCGCGCCGATCCAGACGCATCGCCGTGACCTGGAAAAGCGGCCGCAGGTCATCAAGGATGTGCTGGCCAACGGCCGCGAGCGCGCCACCAAACGCGTGCGCGAGACGCTGGG
>CAXTGE010000113.1:5597-8711 GCA_964243645.1 uncultured Acidobacteriaceae bacterium
CAGCACCCGCCCACGCCGCCGCCCCCGGCCGAGGCAAAGCGCTCCCGGAAACCCGAGCCGGAAGAGGCATCGCAGTCGCCCTTCTCCGTGGCGATCGGCACGGTCTACACCGGTCCGTTCGACCTGCTGCTGGACCTGATCCGCAAGCAGAATATCGACATCTACGACATCCCCATGGCCCGCATCACGGCGCAGTTCCTGGAGTACACGCGGCATCTCCAGGCGAAAGATGTGGATACCGCCGGGGACTTCGTCTACACGGCATCGCTGCTGATTCACGTGAAAAGCCGCATGCTGCTGCCGCGTGAGCCGACGGAGCCGGGGGGTTCGCTCGACATCGAAGATCCGCGCCGCGAGTTGGTGGAGCGCCTGCTGGAACATGAACGCTTCAAGGCCGCCGCGCAGATGTTGCAGCAGAAGCAGCAGATCGAAGCCGCGACCTGGACGCAGCCCGGCCTGAAACGCTTCCTGAACGACGAAGGCGAGACCACGCTCGACGGCGAGCACGAGATCGCGGCCGATACGACCGACCTGATCCGCATCTTTCGCGAGGTAATAGACCGGCTGCGCGAGCGCCCCGTGCACCGCATCGACGAGGACGCCGTCACCGTCGCGCAGATGATCGATTACGTGAAGCGTCGTCTGCTGCTGGAAGATCGGCCGATCAGCCTGCGGCGTGTGTTGCGGGGCGTGCGCTCGGAACGTGGGCTGATCTGCACCTTTCTTGCCATGCTGGAGCTGGTACGGCTGCAAGCTGTGCTGCTGCGGCAGACCGAGACCTTCGGCGACATCCTGCTCAAGAAGACCGACCGCTTCGACGAGGTCATGACCGACAACCAGATCCGCGACGACTGGGATTGAAAGAACCGCAGCTTGATAACGACATTAGGAGACGCCGCTTGCCGATACGCTTCGCCCGCTTCCTCGCCGCGCTTTTCAGCTTTGCTTTGCCCTCCCTCGCTCCCGCTCAGAACACGCTGCCCGCCAAGCCCTGGCCGATCCGCGCCGTGATCGTCACCACCTTTGAGATCGGGGACGACACAGGGGACATTCCCGGCGAGTTCCAGCTCTGGGTCGAGCGCGAACACCTCGACGAGACCGTTCCCTTCCCCGGCGGTATCCACCCTCTTCGAGCCAACCACGACCACACCGTGCTTGGCATGATCAGCGGCACCACGCTGGTGAATGCGACGGCGAGCATGATGGCGCTGGGGCTGGATCCCCGTTTCGACCTGACCCACGCCTACCTGCTCATCAACGGCATCGCGGGCGTGGACCCCGCGGACGCTTCGATCGGCTCGGCAGCCTGGGCACGCTTTGTGGTCGGCGACGTGACGCGCTACATCGACCCGCACGACGCGCCCGCGGACTGGCCGTACGGCTGGTTTCCCCTCGGCGCGCAGGCCCCGAACCCGGCAGTCGCCCCGGTACACCCCGTCGAGCGTTCGAATCTTTACCCGCTCAACGCGTCGCTGGTGGCGTGGGCCTATGCGCAGACGAAGGATCTCCAGCTGCTGGACGACCCCAAAGTGGCTGCCTTTCGTGCCGGGATGACCGGCTACCCGAACGCGCAGCGACCGCCCTTCGTCCTGCTCGGCGATACCTTTGCCTCCGACGAGTATTGGCATGGCCCGACCTCGACGCGCTACGCCAACGACTGGATACGGCTCTGGACCGCAGGCAAGGGCAACTTCGTCATGACGGAGATGGAGGACTCGGGCTTCCTGGAGGCTGTGGGCCGTCTAGGCGCGATGCACCGCGTCGACCCGCGTCGCGTGATGGTCCTGCGCACAGGCAGCAATTATTCCGAGCCGCGGCCCGGGCATACCTCAGTGGAGAGTGTCAGCGCGCCGTACCTCGGCACGCGCGTGGCGGTGGAGTCGGCTTGGCTGTGCGGCAGCACGGTGCTGCACTGGCTGCTGACGCATTGGGACGCCGCCTACGCCCAGGTGCCGGGTATTTGAGTGCAAAGACCAACGCAATGGGCGCGACGGACGCGAAGGTACGCAACGGGTGCCGTGGCGTACCCTGGCGTTCTTTGCGCCCGCTGCGTTGGTCTTTCGCAGACTCACGACCTCATACAACCTTCAGGTCAGCCAGACTTTCCCTTTGTGGGACAAACTGCCCTGTTCTCGGTGCATAGGGCGAGGTGGACGCAGCGATCTTCATCGGGCATTCATCCCGCCGGGTGCCGGCCGGGCCTAGCCTGAGGTCACACGCATCGATTCCAGCAGCGCGAGCTCCCCATTATGGCCACATCCGCGACCGACCCCTCCGTTCTTGCCGCCACCGGGCAAGGCTCCATCCTCGATCAGAAGATGTCCGAAAACCCTGCCGGCAAATGGGGCATGGTTGCCTTCATCGTGCTGCTTGTGGGCGGCGTCATCTATATTGCGACGCGGCTCACGAAAGATCTCTCCGTTGTTCACAACGCGTCCGTGTTTCCCTACATTCTGCTGGGTACCGCGCTGCTGATCGCGCTTGCCTTTGAATTCGTTAACGGCTTCCACGACACCGCCAACGCCGTGGCCACGGTGATCTATACGCATTCGCTGGAGCCGCACCTGGCCGTGGCGTGGTCGGGTATATGGAACTTTATCGGCGTGCTCACCAGCTCAGGTGCTGTGGCCTATGCGATCGTGGCGCTGCTGCCGGTGGAATTGATCCTGAAGGTCAGCTCCGGCTCGGGCTTCTCGATGGTCTTTGCCCTGCTGATCGCCGCCATCCTGTGGAATCTGGGCACCTGGTACAAGGGGCTGCCCGCCTCCAGCTCGCACACGATGATCGGCTCGGTTCTGGGTGTGGGTCTGGCAAATCAGTTCCTGCATGCACGTACGGGCACCAGCGGTGTGGATTGGGAGCAGGTCACCAAGGTCTTCAAGGCGCTCATCTTTTCTCCGCTGATCGGCTTCTTCGGCGCCATGGCCCTCCTCTTTGTCTTCAAGCACCTGCTCAAGGATCCCCGTCTGTACAAGGCCCCGGAAGGCACGGAGCCACCGCCGTTCTACATCCGCGCGCTGCTGGTGCTCACCTGCACCGGCGTCAGCTTTGCCCATGGATCCAACGACGGCCAGAAGGGCATGGGCCTCATCATGCTCATCCTGGTGGGCACTG
>CAXTGE010000114.1:0-8464 GCA_964243645.1 uncultured Acidobacteriaceae bacterium
CTGCTGCTGGAGGTGCTGCCGAAGGGGCTGAACAAATTCTTTTTCACGACGTCGGGCACCGATGCCAACGAAGCCGCCTTCAAGATCGCGCGCATGTACACGGGCAAGACCAAGATCCTCTCGCGGTACCGCAGTTATCACGGGTCCACAGCTGGCTCGATTGCGGCAACCGCGGACCCTAGGCGTTGGCCGATGGAACCGCGCGGCAAACAGGCCGGCGTGATCTTCGGGCCGGAGGTGCACTGCTACAAGTGCCCTCTCCGGCACACCTATCCGGGGTGCAACATTGCCTGCGCGGATTACATCGAGCACATGATCCGCAATGAGAGCGATGTGGCGGCCGTGCTGGTCGAGCCCATCGTGGGTACCAACGGCGTGATTGTGCCCCCGCAGGAGTACATGGCGAAGCTGCGGCGCATCTGCGATGAAAATGGTGTGCTGCTGATCGCCGACGAGGTGATGAGCGGGTGGGGACGCTCCGGCGCATGGTTTGCGATGGACCTGTGGGGCGTGACGCCGGACATCCTGACCACCGCGAAAGGGATTACATCCGCCTACGTGCCGCTGGGGCTATGCGCCACAAGCGAGAAGATTGGGGATTACTTTCAGGATCACTATTTCGCTCACGGCCACACCTACGAAGCGCACCCCATGACGCTGCTGCCGGCCGTGGCGACCATCAACGAGATGAAGCGAATGGGCCTGGTGGAGCGGGCCAGATCGCTGGAACCGTTTGTGCGGGAGCGACTGCTGGCGCTCAAGGCAAGGCACCCCAGCGTGGGTGACGTGCGAGGGAAGGGCCTGTTCTGGGCGGTGGATCTGGTAAAGGACCAACTCACCAAGGAGCCGTTCAACACCTACGCGGACAAGATCAGCGGCAAGCCCTTGCTGGTCGATCAGATCGCGGCAAAGATGCTGGCCAATGGAGTGATCCTCCAGGCTTGGGTAAGCCACTTCATCATCGCACCGCCGCTGATCGTGACGGAGGAGGAGATCGTCCGGGGCATCGACACACTGGACCGATGGCTGCATCTGGCGGATGAGCGATGTGTTCCAGGACACGTGCCGGAGACGGTAAGTGTCACAAGCGATAGCTAGGCATAGGAGCAGCAAATACGGGCAAACATAGCTATGGGCACCCGTGGCGGGTGCCCATAAAGGAGGGGAAGGTACTACGCCGTGGTGATCGTCGGTAGGGTGCGGCGGCTCACGCGGCGGGGCTCGCCGGTCTCTGAGTCAAAGCTGATGATGAGCGCAGTGCAAGCTTCCTTGCCGAAGCAGCGATAGTTCCGCTCTGTCTGGCCGGAGATGTAGGCGACATCCCGTTGATGCAGGACGTGACGCTCCCCATTTCGTTGGAGAGAGAGGCAACCGCTCAGCACAAGGGCCATCTCTACGCCGGAGTACAGTTCTGGATAGAACGGATCGTGCGCGTCGCCGGGCAGGAACTCGGCCATGCACGGTCGGAGACCCCCCTCGGGCACCAAAATGCCAAAGCTCTCGGCGTAATAGTCAGGCGTGGGCGAGCCCATGGCAAGACGTACGCGGTCTTTACCGCGCTGCACGCGAAACACGGAACTCTCGCCGCCGTCGAAGAAGTACGACAGGTCCTTGCCGAACACCAGGGCAAGCCGAGCGAGATTGCGCAGCGTCGGAATGACGCGCCCAGTCTCCAACTGGGAGAGAAAGCTGGCGGAGAGCCCCGTCTGCTTTCCGAGTTCCACGAGGCCCATCGAGCGTTTCAGCCGAAGGCGTTTTATGCGCTGGCCGAGCCGGGCTTCCGAGAGAAGCTCTTCGGCGGCTTCAGGATCGACAGAGGGACGACTCGCTTCATCTGCCATGCGGCTGAGTGCGCCGGTGGCCTGATGAATCTCAAGGGTGGGCATAGCATGCATTTCTGGCATAGGGGTTACCCGCGGAACAGTAGTACAGATGCTCAATACAGCTCACATGTGTCCTATAGACGCCCATATTAGGCGATTAACGCATGTCATAGTGAGAAGTAGCTGACCCTTGAGACCGGCGCGGCTCGCGGCAGCTTCTTTTTGCAGGTTGAGATGCTCGCCTTGCTTAAAGGAGACGCAGCAGAGCTGGATCCAGATGTTGCGAAAGTGTCGCCATTCGTTTCCATGGATCGCGACGCAGGCGGTCGCCCCATGCCGCGAAGTCACTCACGGCGAATCGGGGGCGATCGGTCGCGTCGAGCTCCTTCCACTCGAGCGGAACGGAGGCGGTCACGCCCGGCCGTGCGCGCGGCGAAAACGGGGCGACGGCCGTGGCCCCGCGCTCGTTGCGCAGGTAGTCGAGATAGATCTTGCCGGTCCGGGCGGCCTTGGTCATCTTCGTGAGATACAGGCGGGGGTTGGCGCGTTCCATCGCCAGCACGAAGCGGTGCGCGGTATCCTTCACGGTCGCAAAGTCGAGCTCCGGGGCAATCGGGCTAACGATGTGCAGACCCTTGCCACCGGTAGTCTTCAGAAAGCTTTCCAGGCCGATCTTCTTCAGCCGAAGTCGCACCTCGCGGGCGGCGTCGGTAACTGCGGACCAACTCAGCGACTCATCCGGGTCGAGATCGAAGATCAGGCGGTCGGGACACTCAAGCTGGCCGTTCCCCGATCCCCAGGGATGTACCTCGAGCACGCCCATCTGGGCCAGGCCGGCCAGCGCCTCCGGGGTGTTCAGGGTGATGTACGGCTCGGGCGCGCCACCCTTCTTATCGGCAACCATGACGGAGCCGATGCCGGGTGGCAGCATGTGATTGACGTGCTTCTGGTAAAAGCAGGGCTTGCCGGCGCCGTCGGGGCAGCGCACCAGGGAGAGGGGCCGGTCGGCGATGTGCGGGAGCATGCGCTCGGCGACGGCCCAGTAGTAGTCGGCGAGCTGCTGCTTGGTCAGTGCAGTTTCCGGATCGAGAATCTTCTTGGGATGTGTCAGGCGAACGGGCGGAAGGGTGTGTGGCTTCGTGGCCCCTGACGAAGCCCTTTTCTCCGCTTCCGCAGCCGGCTTTGCCGGTGGGTCCACCTGAGATTTTGCCGTGTCTATAGTTTGCCGTATCTTGCGGTCGTGATTCTTGGGCGAAGGGGCCGCGTCCTCGCGAACGACCTCTCCCGCCGGTTTGTCCTCTCGCAGGCCAAGAAAGGCCGCCTGCCGCAGGAGGTCCTCGGCGGTCCAGGTGGCGAAACGAACCTGTGCGACCAGCTCGGGGCGGACCCAGAGCGCGTCGCGTCGGGCCTCAGCCGGGACCTGCCCATAGGCCGAAGTTTTCGTCTGCAGCGGGGCGAGCTGGGCGCGGAGCTCACGTCGTTGCTTTTGGGTGAAGCCGGTGCCCGCGCGGCCGGCGTAGATCAATTTGCGGTCGCGGTAGTACCCAAGCAGCAGCGAGCCGATGCGGTCGGGGCCGTCCGAGGAGAGCGTGAAGCCGCCAACGACGAACTCCTGCTCGTGGAGGCATTTGGACTTGAGCCAGCCGGAGCGACGGCCGACCTGGTACGGCTCGTCCGCGCGTTTAGATATGATGCCCTCGGCATGGAGCCGGCAGGCCTGCTCGAACATGAGGCGGCCATCTGTCTCCATGTGCTCGGAGAAGCGGACTGTCGCATCTTCCTCTCGCGGCATGACCTCGGCGAGCAGCGCCTTGCGATCGCGCAGCGGCAGGTTGCGCGGGTTACGCCCCTCCAGGTGAAGCAGGTCGAAGCAAAAAAAGGTGAGCGGGTGCGCTTCGCCGCTTTGGAACGACGCCTGGAGGTCGGCGAAGTTGGTGTTGCCGTCCTCGGCGAGGACGACAACCTCGCCGTCGAGGGTCACGCTTTCGACGGCCAGCTCCGCCACGGCCTCGGCGATGGCTGGGACGCGGTAGGTCCAGTCCAGGCCGCTGCGTGTGAGCATCTGCACGCCCCGGGCGCTTTTGCGCGCCTGCATGCGATAGCCGTCGAGCTTGAGCTCGTGCAACCAGCCATGGCCCTCCGGCGGTTCCTCGGCTTCCTGCGCCAGTTGCGGGGAGAGAAACTCGGGCTGGGGCTCGCGGGGCAGATCCTCCAGCGCATCCTCGACCTTGACGGTGACCCGGGAGCGGGGGCGCGGTGTAGGACCGGCAACTGCCGCGGGCCGTGGACGGGGAACGACACGCAGTCCGGGGGTGTCGGCCTCTTTTGTCGCCGCCGCTGTCGTCACCGCGGCGCTCGATCCTTCCGCTCCGAGAGACGGCGCGGCCAGTGGCCTCGGTGCCGCATCGGCGGAGGGGGGGTCCTGCCGATACCAGGCCTGGCCTGCCCCTGCAGTCTCCTTGCTGTTCCAGACGTGGTCGCTCTGCTGGGCGATTTCGTCCATGGTGCGGCCGGTAAGGGCGGAGCGGGGTGCGTCGTCGACGACCGGGGCAGCCGTGGCGGGCCGCTCGAACTCATCGTGCTCCTTGATGAGCAGCCACTGCGGTTTGTCGTTCCCCTTCCAGCGACCGTTGTCGCCCCCGTAAGGCTTTGTGGTATGCATGCGCACCAGGGTCCATTTGCCCTGCATCTTGGTGCCGTGCATTTCAAACTTCAGGGAGCCCGTTCGCAGGCCCGCGTCGACGTTTTCATGCCCCGGCTGCGGCCACCACGTGCCCTGGTCCCACACCATCACCGTGCCGCCACCGTACTGGCCTTTGGGGATCACGCCTTCGAAGCCGCCATATTCCATGGGGTGATCCTCTACCTGGACGGCCAAACGACGATCCGCGACCACGTAGCTGGGACCCTTGGCGACGGCCCAGCTCTTGAGCACACCACTCCAACCCAGGCGGAAGTCATAGTGCAGGTGGCTGGCGGCGTGCTTCTGAATCACAAAGGGCAGACCGCTGTTGGGCTTGGTTCGGGCCGGAGCGGGACGGGCCACTGCTTTGCTGACTGTCAGGTCTTCCGCGCCGGAGGGCTCCGCGGTGACGTTGAAGTCCCTCATGCTGCGATAGCGGGCCAGTTGGGTATCCACCAGATCGGCGGGTGTCCCAATCGCGGGTGTTCCCGTCTCGTTGGCTGAGACGACGTCTTCTGTCTCTGGCGCGCTGGACACAGCTTTGGCTGGTTTCGGCGTGGCCGTCGCCTTCGTTACCGGGTAATCGCTCCCCGCACGAATCGCCTTCGTGTGAGGCTCGGGCGTAGGATTCGCGGGCAGATCCAGATGCGACTTTGCGGGCGCCTGCGGAGGTCTTTGCGGAGCTCCCCTTACAGCCTTTCGCGGAGGTGCAGCGGATATCTTTGCAGGCAGCTCGGATGCCTTCGCGGCCGTCTTCGATCCGGGACGGCTCCCCCATGTCACAGGAGTTCTTTTCGCCGAGGTCTTCTTCGCCGAGGCCTCTTTTGCTGACCGGGTCTTCGCCGAAGCCTTCTTTGCTGGCGGGATCTTGGCTGAGGCCTTCTTTGCTAACGGCACCTTCGCTGGGGCTGTCTTTGCAGCCTTTTTCGCTGTCTTCTTCGTCGCCATACATCAATCCCTATGCACTCTTGCGCTTCGATGCTGCCTTGGCGGCAGTCTTTGTTTCGCGTTTGGCGGGAGCCTTTGCCGTCGCTTTCGGGGCGGGGCTCTTCACCAGCGACAGTCCCCCCGAGGCGGCCCGCTTGGGCTCTTTCTTTGGCGGCTTGGCCCGCTCCCCGTCCTCCCGTGGCTCTGGCGCAGGGGCGGCGTCGGCCTGGCCTCCGCCCCCGATGCTCTTGCGCAGGGCATCCATCAGGTTAATGACCTTGCCGCGCGGCGGCGCGGCCTCGGTCTCCTGGGGCACTGGAGCGTGCGCCAGCTTGGCATCGACCAGTTCTTTCACCGCGACCTCATAGCCATCCACAAACTCGCCCGGCGCGAACTCGGTCGCCCGGCGTCCGATGAGCATCTTGGCCAATTCCAGCGAGTCCGCCGCGACCTCGACCTTCTTGATGTCCCGAAAGTAGTCGGCGGCGGGGCGAAGCTCGGCGGCATAACGCATCGTGTAAGCCATCAGGCCGCCGTTCGCCTCCTTGCCATAGGGCGCGATGGCAACAACGTGCTCGCGGCCTCCAAAGGCAATCTTGGAGATGGCGACCTTCCTGGTGTCGATCAGCGCCTGGCGCACGGTAGCGAACGCCTCGGTCTGCGCGTCGTTTTCCGGCAGGCAGAAATAGGGCTTTTCGTAATACATCGGGTCGATCTGGTCTTCATCGACGAACTGCGCAACCTCCATGGTGTGCTTGGACGGCACGCGCAGATGGGCCAGCTCCTCGGGCTCGATCGTGACGTATTGACCCTTGGCGTATTCATACCCTTTTACGATCTGGCTGCCCTGCACGGGCGCGGCCGCGGGTGCCTCTTCCGGATCATTCGCCGCTGCTTCAGCGGCGCTCGCGGTGAACTTCTGGTAACGGATGCGCTCGCCCGTGGCGCGGTCGATCTGGTGGAATGAGATCTGGCTCTTGGCCTCGGTGGCCACAAAGAGTTTTACGCCAAAGGAGACCAGGGAGATCGTAATCTGCCCACTCCAGTAGGGACGTGCCATGTGCGCACCTCATTTCTTCCGTCTCGGAGATTGAGAGTAGCGCGGAGCGATGTCGGGATGTACCGAGGGGTGTACGTTTGCGCGAAAATACCGGCCATGGGTACCAAAGGCTGCATCTAAGCCCGCAGTTTTTATAACTTGGTTATTACCCGTATCTACAACACCGGCCAAACGGGACGCTCGTCAGGCAAGTCTCGTCAAGAAGAGATGTTCGCGATCTACAGCACCATCAGCCGAAGCGAACGTCGACTTCGCCCGCGGTGGAGAAGATGGCACTGACGCCGGAGTGTTGAAAGACGACCGTGTTGCCGGTCCAGGATCCGGTGGTGATCCACTGGCCTTGACGCAAACCACCGGTCCGGGCCGCGCCCTCGTTCGCGAGCCAGGGCAGCAGCTTGAGCAGATCGCCGTAGGTGTTGGAGCCGGTACGCTCTACGCGGACCATGGAATCGACGATCAACGTGACCTTTTCCTGGGAAAAATCCACCTCGCGCCAGTTGGCGAAGGCAGGACCGTAGATGAAGCCGCCGTGCATCTGCAGGTCGGCGAGCATGGCCTCGCGAGCCACCTGGGCAGGATCGCTAAAGGCCGTCTCCAGCACTTCGATGGCCGGATGGCACGAGGCCATGGCCCCGAGGACCTCTTCGCGGGTGTAGGGCTGACCGGGCCGGGGCGGAAGGTCCTGGCCGACCAGAAAGGCGATCTCCGCCTCTATGCCGCGGAACTGCCAGCGCGCGCCGGAGAGCACGCCGCCGGAGGGGGCCATCCAGGCGGCCGGCATGGGGCAGAACATGGGCGTGGCCTCCGGGTTGGGGCCGCCCACCTTCCATCCGCCGATCTCCCCGAAGGCAGCGGCGACCTCATCCTGCACGGCATAAACCTCGTCCATGCTGGCCGGAATCAGTTCAGGTGGCAGAGAAGGGATGGGACGGGTCTCCCGGCGGGCATCGAGGAGAACATTGGCGATCTGGGTGATGGTTTCTGCGCGGGTGCCGGTCATGGGGGTCCTCATCGTTGTTGTTGTGCGCTGTCCCTGTCGGGGTTCATGGCTATCGTGACGTTTGACGAAGGCTACTCGCCCAGCATGAAGCGGCGGATGTGACTGGCGCGGCCCGTCCCCCCGTCGCAGGTGATTAGGGTGGCACAGAGCTTGGGGTTACCCTTGGCGGCTTCAAACTTGCCGGGCATGCCCGTCAGGAAGCGCTTGAGGATGAGCTCGGTTTCCACGCCGATCACTGAATCATAGGGGCCACTCATCCCGACATCCGTCTGATGCGCCGTGCCTCCGGGCAGGATGCGCTCGTCGGCCGTGGGGACGTGGGTGTGGGTGCCGAGCACGGCGGT
This sequence comes from uncultured Acidobacteriaceae bacterium, assembly GCA_964243645.1. Classification (GTDB taxonomy): domain Bacteria; phylum Acidobacteriota; class Terriglobia; order Terriglobales; family Acidobacteriaceae; genus Granulicella. The sequence goes on from CAXTGE010000114.1 coordinate 7,838, forward strand.
GACCCGGCCGTCGAGGTACCAGCCAAGCGCCACCTTTTCACTGGTGGCCTCGGCATGGAAGTCGAGCAGGATGACCTTGGCCCCGGAGTTCTTTTCAATCTGGTCGAGCAGTTCGTCGGCCTTGCGGAAGGGGTCGTCGCAGGAGCTCATGAATACGCGTCCCTGGAGGTTGAGCACGGCGTAGCGCTGCCCGTCCGCGAGCGTGCCCTCGTACACGCCGAAGCCGGGTGTCCCGCCGGCGTAGTTCGCAGGACGTAGGACACGTCGTCCGCGGTCATGCGACTCCGCCGGCACGGTCATGTAGTCGAAGATCTCTTTTTTGTCCCAGATGTGATTGCCGGTGGTGATCACGTGCGCGCCAAGCTCGAAGAGCTCTTCCGCGAGGGAAGGCGTAATGCCGAAGCCGCCGGCGGCGTTTTCGCCGTTGATGACCAAGAGATCGACGGCATGTGTCTCCACCAGCTGAGGAAGATGTTCGTGGACGATGTGGCGGCCGGCGGAGCCAAAGACATCGCCGACGAAGAGGATGTTCATCGAGGGAGAGGGTAGCAGGTCGGGTGGGTTCTAGGTTGTAGGTTCTAAGTGAGGAGTGAGGAGTGAGGAGTGAGGAGTGAGGAGTGAGGAGTG
>CAXTGE010000115.1:0-8383 GCA_964243645.1 uncultured Acidobacteriaceae bacterium
AGCCACTCAGGCTCGACACGAGCCGTCATGCGAACTAGCGGCATGGATCTGTCGGATCGCACCTCCGCATCCAGCACCACCATGAACTCATACGGCGGCGGCTCTGCACATAGCTCAGCGGAGATACCGTTCATCAGCAACACAGATCTCCCTGCCCGCCGCTGCGCAACGCGATCGGGAAATCCGGACAGTACGGCGAGGAGCAGAGCGTCCTCGTCTCCCCCGCTCTCGCGCGGAGTTTTCATCTGGGTTCGTAAGAGGCCTCGAAGTTGACGTCGCTGGCGTTCGGCATTGCCATCCGGCGGAGCATCAAGCGCGCTCAGCAAGTCTGCCTGGTCGGAACGGCCTCCCGCCCCAAGCAGGGCGGCGGCGCCGATCCCTTTTTCGGTGACACTCCTTTCCATAGCATCGATCAGCATGCGCGCGAGACGGGGCGGCAGCGGCAGACGTGCAAGCCTGCGCGCCTCATCCCCGTCAGCTCCGAGGCGGGTCAACAGGGCCTCTGCGTGCGCGACCGCAGCCTCCGGCGGAGTATCCAGCCATGCGAGCTCTTCCGGGCCACGAAGCGACATGGCGCGCAGGCTTAGGCAAAGCCCGCTCAGATCGCTCCGTAGCATCTCCGGCGTGTCGTGCTCAGGCCTTTGCGCAAAGTCCTCGGGCGGGTAAAGCCGCAGGGCCAGACCGGGGCCGGTGCGTCCAGCCCGACCCGCACGTTGTGTGGCGGAGGCCCTGCTGATCCGGACGACCTGCAGCGTGGGCAGCCCGCTCCACGGGCTGTAGGCAGCGGACCGGGCGAGGCCACTATCGATCACAGCCGTGACGCCCTCGATCGTCACCGAACTCTCAGCAATGTTGGTTGCCAGGATGATCTTGCGCTGAGAACTGGGAGCGATCGCGCGGTCCTGCTCTTCCGGGGAGAGCTCCCCGTAGAGAGGCAGCAGCAGAGCGTCGGCAGAGCGGGCTGAGGCGTGGCATTCTCGCATGGCTCGGCGTATCTCCGCCGCCCCGGGTAGAAAGACAAGTACATGGCCAGAGTGCCCGGCAGCTAACAAGTCTCCCAGCGCCGCTCGTACCTGTTTCTCAAGCGGCAGTGCGGCATAGGGCAGGTGCCGGATGTCGAGCGCGAAGGAGCGTCCCGCAGAGCGCAATACGGGGCAGTTCCCTAGGAACACAGCAATGGGTGCGGCATCCAGCGTGGCCGACATCACGACGAGAAGGAACCCCGGCCGACGCTGCTGCAATCGTTTCAGCAGCGCCAGGGCGAGATCGGTATCGAGATGGCGCTCATGGAATTCATCAAGGACCACGGCATCGACCCCATGCAGATCCGGGTCAGACAGCAGACGTCGCGTGAGCACGCCTTCGGTAAGGAAGCGAAGTCGGGTGCGCGGTCCGCTTACCTCTTCAAAGCGCACCTGATAACCGACAGTATCGCCAACCTGCTCATTCCTCTCCGCGGCGGTGCGCTTCGCGGCTAGCCGCGCGGCGATACGGCGCGGCTCCAGCACCAGCACCTCGCCCTGTACGAGGCTCAGAAGCAACGGGGGAACGCGCGTCGTCTTGCCTGCCCCGGGTGCTGCCTCGATCACAAGACTGCGGCAGCGCCCAAGAGCCTGCGCGATCTCCGGCAGGAGCGCGTCGATGGGCAGCACCGGAGAGGGCAATCCTGAAGGGGGGACCGACACCCCGGTCACTCGCGGCCGCGCGCGGGGTGGGATATGGGCGACACGCCATCACCGTCCGCCATACACCGCGCGATACACCTCACGATTGCGCAGGATGCCCTGTACGTAGTCGCGAGTCTCTGTGTAGGGAATCGACTCGACCCACTCCGGTACGTCCTTATAGTCACCACTTGCAATCCACTGGCGCACCGGCGCATCGCCGGCGTTGTACGCCGCCAGGGCATACTCTACCTGGCCACCGTAGTGGTCGATATTCTGGCGCAGATAGGCCGTCCCCAGACGAAGGTTTTCGGCAGGGTCGAAGAGTTCGTTCGTGTTGAAGTGACGCTCGCCTTGTTGTTTGGCAAGCATCTTACCCGTGGAAGGCAGGAGCTGCATCAAGCCATAGGCATTTGCCCGGCTAACGGCCCCGGGGTTGAACTCGGACTCCTGGCGCACCAACGACGTGACAAGGTAAGGGTCCAGACCCTGACTCTGCGCATCATTGGCCAGCTGGGTCCAGTAGGGTCTTGGAAACACGAGCTGCCAGTATGCGGTGGGCACCTCATCGACAGGGAGCGAGAAGAACGGGACCTTGCTGCGCTTCATCGCCTGCAGTGCCCGCGCGTTCTCGCCAAAGCTCTGGTAAATTTGCGCCTCCGCCAGCGCTCCCCACTGCCCGGAGGTCGGGCTCAGTTGAAGTTCAGGCCGTATGTACTCGTTCAGAGCGGCATTGGCGAGCAGCTTCGCCTTGATCAGGTGCGTATCGTCTTGGGGGACGGCATCGATCAGGTGCGGGTCTTCTACGGCACGCACGGATGCGAGCGCCGGAGCCGGATCGACCCCTGCGTGCGTACCCAGCGTCGCCAATCGCTGCCGCGCCAGCATCGCATAATAGCTATTCACATAGGCCGCGTTTACAGCCTTGTAGTAGTTCAACGCCTGCCCGGGATTTCCCTCGGCTTCCTCATAGAGACGGCCGCGCCAGTATAGTGCTCCGGGGATCTCCGTACCTCCCGGGTAGCTTGTAATCTGCTCGTCAAACAGGCGTGCCGCTTCGGGCATATGCCGCAGCCGGTAATTCAACCACGCGGCCCGCCAGTGCGCACCGGGAGCGTAGGTGCTGTGGGGAAAGTGGCTGACAAGCGCCGAGTAGTCCGAGACCGCATGCGTCGGGTCACGTTTGATCAGGTACATGTTGCCGCCGGAATACAGGGCCTCTTCCAGCCAGCGGCTGTTCGGGTATTGCGCCAGCATGGTCTGGACGAGGGCATCGTGTTCCGCGCTGTTACCCTCATTGCGGGCAAGCTCCGATTGCAGGTACATCTTCAACGCGGCCGTGTCGTCGCCCGTAACGGGAAGATGATCCACGTCTGCCCGGTTGAGCCTCTTCAGGCGCAGATCGCAGACGGCGGCGTAGATATCAAGCGCGTCGCGATCGGCCTGCGTGAGTGTGCCTTCGTTCTGCTGTAGCGCACGGTACTCGATCGCAGCTTCACCATATTGCTTGGCATTGAACATCGCATCGGCGTGCTGCTTGCGCTCCCCTGCAGTCAGGGCCGCGTTCATGACGGTGAGTTGCGATTTGGCATTGCCGGCTTCGCTCGTAAGGGCGTCGTTCAGATAGATACCCCGGTACAACGTAGCCGCTGACGCCGTGTTGCCCGCCATCTGGTATGCGCGGGCAAGGGTGGATCGAAAGTCGAGATGCGAGCCCAGAATCCCGGCCTGCAACGGCTGGAGCACCCGCAGCGCATTGGCGGAGTCGTTCTGCGCCAGATAGGCGGCGGCCAGCAGCACCGGTGCCTGCGGAACAAAAAGACTATCCGGATGGTGTGTCTCGAAGTGCTCGAGCAGGGTGACCGCGTCTCCTAGGTGTCCGGCAGTGACCGCCGCCTGGGCTCCAAGATAGTCGGCATAGTCAGAAAGCACCTCGCCGGCGGCAGCCGCGTTGCGGAAGGCACTCTCGGCATCGCCAAAGCGGTGATCAAGCGCGTACGCGTGACCGATTGCCAGATTCGCCGTAGCAGCGGCTTCTCCCGGATGGGTCGTGGCATAGGCAAGAACGCCGTTGTAGGCCGCGACGGTTCGCGAGGTGAGCAGTTGCTGTGCCATGGGCCGCAATGTGGCAGAGGCTATAAATGCTCCATTCAGGCGTCGGGACTCCGCAGTGGCGTGCACCACCAAAGGACGGTGGGTTGGCACTCCCCGAAGCGAACTGCGCTCCGAAACACGGCCCGAGACCCTGCGCAAATTGGCGTGACCGCGGCCGTGAGAGGAGGTGGTGTGCGCTACGGCGTGCCGTAAGGTGGCCGTGCCATTCCCTCTCGCGATCACATGCTTTTTAGCTGCACTGGCTTGTCCCGTGCCGCCCAGAATGAGCGTTGCAACGAGTGCCAGAAGGCTGAGCCGGCGTTTCCCCATGTTGTCACCCTGAAAAGACTCTACGTCCCAGACCCCGTACATTCCAACTCTCTGCCCGATTGCAGAATCAGACAAGATACGCAGGCCGAATCAACGGTCGAGCGAAGCACTTCAACCCTCCTGCGCTCCTCGAAACTCGACCGCCCGGGAAATCACATCCAGTACACTGGAGAGGTATGGCGGCGCAGACTACACCGATGATTCACCCCGAGGAGCAGGCGCATCCAACCGGCCCCGTCCCGTTTGATCAGCATCCTGATGTCGCCCTGGTTGAGCGCACCAAGGCCGGTGACACCTCTGCATTTGAGCAATTGATTCGCCAGTATGACCGGCAGATCTACCGCACCGCGTTGCACATCACGCAGAACCGCGAGGATGCTGAAGATATTACCCAGGATGTCTTCTTCAAAGCATTCCAAAAGCTGGAACAATTTCAGGGTAACTCCAAGTTTTCCACATGGCTGGTGCGTATTGCGGTGAATGAGAGCCTGATGCGTCTCCGCCGCCGAAAGACCTCCAAGACGGTCTCGATGGACCAGGATGTTGAAACTGAAGAAGGCGCGATCCCTCGTGACTTCGCCGAGTGGCGACCGAATCCAGAGCAGATCTTCTCTCAATCGGAGCTGGGTGACATCCTCCGCAAGACGATCGCCGGCCTGCCTCCAGGTTTCCGCACCGTTTTCACCCTGCGTGACATCGAAAACCTGTCAACCGAGGAGACGGCTGAAGCGCTTGGATTAAGCGTTCCTGCTGTCAAGTCGCGACTCCTTCGCGCCCGCCTTCAACTCCGCGAGCGCCTGAGCCGTTACTTTCGGAAGAAGAAAGAGGGCTAGCGGTGAACTGCACGGAGTTTTTAGCTAAGCTGACCGACTACTTTGACGGTCAGATCGAACCCGAACTGCTTCTGGAAGTGAAGGAGCATCTCGGTACGTGTCATCACTGCGAGGTCGTGGTCAGCACGACACAACAGACCATCTCTATCTATCGGCACCAGCAGCCGTATGACTTTCCGGACGACCTGGCCACGCGCTTACGAGCCGCGGTGATGAAGCGCTGCGGCGAGGGGTATACGCCGAACACATCCAAGAAGGGACGTGCTGTAGAAATGACCCAGCACCTCTCGAATCAGCGCTAGAGACAGGATAAAGAGGGACAGCTCACTGGAGCTGTCCCTCTTGCTTTGCGACTACCTATTTCACGACCTGCTGGAACAGCGGTGAGCTGAGAAGCGTGGCAAACTGACCATCTGAAGAAGAATAGCCCACCGTCAGCGTGCCCGAGTTGGAATCAATGGTGGTCTCATCCAACGCTGACTTTTCAATGGGCGATCCGCCAGTTTTCTTCAGGATCATGACCCCCTTCATAATGGTCGCCGCGGTAGCCGCTGTCACGGAATCGGACATCACCACAGCCATGTCGAACTTGACGCCGTTCCCGAAATCCATTGTGTACCTGGCCGACTTCATTCGGTTCTTTACCGTGTCGTAGTCCGCCAACTGGGACGCTTCGCCCAGCACGCCGCGCATCATGGTCTGCGTACCCTTCTGGTCCAGCAAGCTCCAGACGGACCGCGTGTCGACCGCGGTCATCTCGTTCATCATCTCGCCATTCTGGAGGAAGTTCGGCGTCAATCCGTCGCGCGCATCGAGGGCAGCCCGCACCGCGTCACGATCCCCGAAGGCCATGGTCGTCTGGTTCAGAAACACCACGCTCATGCCCGCTGTACCCATCGGATAGATCGTATTGTTGCGCAGGGACGTGGTCTTGATCTTGTTCTTGGTGAAGTAACTCAGGATGGATTGCGTCTGAAATTGCCCTTGAGCCACCCCCATGATCCGCGTCCCTTTCTCGCTGCGAAAGGCGACAAAGGCGAGGGTATCGGCATCCTGATCCACCTTCAGACCGGAGGTCTTCAGGGCTGTCTCTAGTCGCTTCAGCTCAGGCGGCAGCACACGGTCTTTGAGCTGCATCGCGGCAGGTGAATTTTGCATGGACCGGTAGTCCACCACGATGATCTGCTGAACGTCTTTGGGTATAGAAGAGCGTGCATCACCGCTCAGCTGCGCTGCATGTGCCCCGGTGCTCACCATGGCAGCGGCTAGCAACGCCCTTCCTACCATTCCCGAAATCCGTTCCATTCCAATCGTCACTTATTTTTGCTCCCAAGTACCGCACGCTGCGGTTTCCCGTACTCCTGCTGCTCTATTCTTGCCCCCAACACGCCGCGGGGCAATTCATCGAAAGCGTTACGGCCATGCCAGTGGATGCCGGAGCCGACGCTCCAGAACCTTTTCCTCCGGCTCGAACCCAACAATTTGACGAACCCACGCGGCGTTTGGCTCATAGGCTTCTTCAGGGATTAAACCAATCAGCTCCCCTTCCGCAATCGCGCCACCATGTCGTTGTGCCACTTCCTGTACGGTTGCATGCACGCGAGAGACCGGAGTCTGCCTGAAATCCGTGATGTTCATGCTCACCTGGGCACGGCCGTTGGCGACAACGCCCATGGCCTTCAACCCAAACGGACCGCCGTTGACGGCGCGGATCTCCTTCGCGATGGCGCGGGCCAGACCAACGTCGGGCGCTCCACCATGTCCGTTCACGTCACCTCCGGTCGCGTCGCTCGCCAAGTAGATGTTGTAGGCGATCAGGAACTTACGCGCCCCCACGGCGCTCGCTCCCGCGTGCCCGTGCAACTCAGGTCCACCAACGTCGGGACGCCGCGTAGAGTCCTTCCCCGCGTCGCGCAACAGTCCCTCGAACTGCCCACGCCGGACATCCTCGAGGTTGACCCTGTCCGGCCGGGATGCCGCAGCCTCGTAGAAGTAGACCGGCACACCGAACCGTTGCCAGATCGCCATTCCCGCCTGCCTTGCCAACACGGCGCATTGGCCCAGGGACAAGCCCCGCACCGGCACAAACGGAACGACATCCGCTGCGCCGATCCGGGGGTGCTCGCCCTGCTGCTGGGTCAGGTCGATCAGCTGGGAGGCCTTCCCTGCCCCTCGAACCGCCGCCTCCACCACCGCGTCAGGTGGACCCGCAATCGTCACCACACTCCGGTTATGGTCCGGATCGGACGACCAGTCGAGCAGGCACACCCCGTCCACGCGCATAGCACGAACAATGGCAAGCACCTTTCCTCGATCCAAGCCCTCGGAGAAGTTCGGGACGCACTCAACAATGGGTTCCTGGTCCGTCATAGCCAACTTGCTCTTACTCTCTTCCGCGATTGCCTGCACGGTACGACATCATCTCCACCACGTATATCCGACGGAGAGTTGCACGCTCGCGTTCACGCCTGGATTTTTGTCTCCCAGGCTCGCCGAGGACAGATGCACTGCATTGGCGCTGAGATCCACCGATTGCCGAGGTCGCAGGAAATAGTGTGTTCCCAAACCGAACTGCGGGGTGAAGTTCCAGACGCTTGTGTCGCCATGAGGGCCGTTGCTGGCAGTGTCCAGCGGGTTCGTATTTCCAATGGGTGGGTATTTATGGTTCGTCCAGACCACACCCCCGGCACCCTGTACCCAGGGCATCCAGCGCTCCCCATGGGTAAAGTTCCAGCGCAGGATGATGGGCGTCACGCTCACCCCCGTGTAAGTGCCTCCAACGGTATAAGGTTGGCTGCAGACATAGGAACCCAACGGTACCCCAGGGTCGGCGCTGCAGGAAATCTTCTGAAAGCTGGGCGTGTAGGACTGCCAGAAGGGGAAAACCTCCACGGCATATTCAAAGTTGCCCTTTAGAAGTCCGGATCCCAGGTCCGGGGTCAGGATCTTGCCGGCGTGACCGCCCAGAAGGAAGAACTTGTAACCGCCCCGATCTCCCGTTCCAAACCCTCCCTGCGCCAGCGCACCATACTCCCAGCCCGCTTGCGACCGCGTGCCCTTCACGATGCCGGGGTGGACCGGCTCCGTGGCTGCAGTGTAGTTGAGCAACGTAAAGCGGCTGACGCCCTCCGAGGTAAACGGGACGCTCCCGCTATGTAGTGTTCCGAAGCCGGTAGCCGTGATTACCACTCTGTATTCGCGGGGAGCCGCCTCGAATTGAAAGACTCCAGCGGCATCCGCTACCTGCTGCGTTACGACGGTTGCACCACGATAGACGGCCACACTCGCTCCTGGGACAGGGGCTCCCTTCGCATCAACCACTATGCCGTGCAGGGTGACAGCCTTTTGTGCGGATGCGGTAGAGAGGCAGGCGGTGGCGGCCACTGCCGCGAGCAGGCCGCGTCTTAGATGATTCACGTGATCCTCACAGTCGAAAGCCGCCATCGCTGGCGGCCCACGGTC
>CAXTGE010000116.1:0-1250 GCA_964243645.1 uncultured Acidobacteriaceae bacterium
ATCGGCATGACCAACCTGCAGGAGGCCAAGCTGGCCCGCGAGGCGGAGATCAGCTACGCCACACTGGCCATGGTGACCGACTATGACTGCTGGTTCGAGGGCCACGATGACGTGACCGTGGAGCAGGTGATCGCGGTGATGCACCAGAACTCCGAGAATGCGGGAAAGGTGGTTAAGGCGGCGGTGCGCTTGCTGCCCACCGACCTGAGTGCGAGCCCGGCACAGAGTGCGGCAAAGTTCGCCATCATGACGGATCGCAAGGTGATTCCTGAAGCGACGAAGCGGAAGCTGGATGTGCTATTTGGGAAGTATATGTAAGGGTTGTGGCTGCTGAAAACAGATCCCCTGCGGGGGATGACAGACAGAAAGACCACAGCTAGATAGACAACTACAGAAGCAGATCCCTGTAGGGATGACAGCAAGATAAAGCTAGATAAGCGAAAGAGACCTGATGTCGATCTTGGTAGTAGGTTCAGTAGCGTTTGATTCTTTGGAGACACCCAGCGGCAAGCGGGAGCGCGTGCTTGGCGGGGCGGCCACGCACTTCTCGCTGGCGGCAAGCTTCTTCTCGCCCGTGCGCGTGATCGGTGTGGTGGGCGAGGACTTTGGGCCCCGGCAGGAGCGTGTGATGACCGACAAGGGCGTCGATACGCGCGGCATCCAGCATGTACCTGGCAAGAGCTTCCACTGGACCGGGAGCTATATGAACGATCTGAACGCGGCCGATACGCTGGCGACGGATCTAAACGTATTTGCGACGTTTGCACCGAAGGTGTCTGAGGCTTACGCGGACTCGGAGTTCCTGTTTCTGGCCAATATTGACCCAGACCTGCAGCTGGATGTGCGCAAGCAGATGCCGAACGTAAAGATGGTCGCCGGCGACACGATGAACTACTGGATCGGTGCCCATCGCGAGCGGCTGCTGCCCGTGCTGCGTGAGCTGGACGTGCTGCTGATCAACGACGGCGAGGCCCGCATGTTAAGTGGCGAAAGCAACGGCCTGCGCGCGGCGGAAAAGGTGCTGGAGATGGGACCGAAGACGCTGATTGTGAAGCATGGCGAGTACGGCTCGACGGCCTACTTCTCCGCTCGCAGCTTCGGTGACGGCGTGCAGCGGCTGCCGTTCCGCACGCCCACCATGCCCCTGGGCGAGGTTGTCGATCCGACGGGCGCGGGCGACTCCTTCGCAGGGGGCTTCTACGGCTATGTGGCGTCGCAGCCTGAGCTCACGCCCGAGGTCTTCCGCAAGG
>CAXTGE010000116.1:1350-8240 GCA_964243645.1 uncultured Acidobacteriaceae bacterium
CCCGCGCAAGGGCCGGAACCCCCTTGCCGCGGACCCGTGTCGCTCGCGAACCCGCCTCTTTCTGGCCCCCCGGCGATCCGGAGGCGGTGCGCCCGCTGGGGCGTGGCGAGGGTATGCCGGTCTTCGTCGCGGCCGTTCTGCTGGCACTGGTGGCGCTGGCGGTCTGCTATCGGCACGGCTACACGCTGCTGTACGGCGACGCCGTGGCCCACCTGGGCAATGCCCGGCGCATCCTGGACTCGCACTACCCGGGGCTCTCGCAGCTGGGCGGGGTATGGCTGCCGCTGCCGCACGTGCTCATGCTGCCCTTCATCGGCAACATGGCGATGTGGCAGTCGGGCCTGGCCGCGGCGCCCATGTCGATGATCAGCTTTGCCGCCAGCGTGGTCGGGGTATGGCGGCTGTCGCGGCGCCTGATGAGGCTGCGCTGGGCTTTTGTGGCCACGCTCTTCTACGCGCTGAACCCCAACCTGCTCTACGTGGCGACGACCGCGCTCACCGAGGCACTCTTTCTGGCGCTGTTTGTCTGGTCCGTCGTGGGCGCGGTGGAGTGCGTCGCCGCCCTGCGCGCCGGCAATCCCACGGTGGCCGCGCGTCGCATGGGGCTGGCCGGCATCACCGTGCTGCTTGAGGTCTTCACGCGCTACGACGGCTGGGTGATGGGCGCGCTGGTATGGTGTTCGATCGCCTGGGCTGTCTGGCGCTGCGAGGCCGGGCTGCGTCGGCGCGTGTTGCCGGCGTTCGCTCTCTTTACCTTGCTGTGCGTGACCGGGCCGCTGCTGTGGTTCTGGTATAACGCGCACTTTGACGGCGACTGGCTGGACTTCATGCGCGGCCCGTATTCGGCAAAGGCAATTGAACGCAAGACCTCGCACCCCGGACAGCACTACCCTGGGTGGCACAACCCGTGGCTGGCGCTGATGTACTTCACCCGTGCCGCGCAGATTGACGCGGCGATCTGGGAGCTCGGCTTCGGCCTGATGGCGGCGGCGCTGTATGGGATTTGGATCTCGTGGGTTTCCTCAAACGCCGTACGCAACGCCCACCTTAGCCGTGATGTGGCTGCGGCGAAGGTGGGGCACCCGGCCGTTGGTGCGGAGCGCCTGACGCTTCTGCTGTGGGCACCCTTGCCGTTCTACGTGTATTCAGTGGCTTACGGCGCGGTGCCGATCTTTATTCCGCAACTCCAGCCGCATGCCTTTTACAACGCCCGCTATGGCATGGAGCTGCTGCCCGCGCTGTGCGTGTACCCCGCGCTGGCCGCCGAGCGCCTGGAGCTGTGGCTTCTCCGCGGCATCGCGCCCTGGCAGCGGATCGGTGCGCGCTTTTGGCAGCCGGCCGCGGCCGTAGCCTGCGCGCTCAATGCGGTGTTGATGATGGCGGGGCTGGGATCGGCGGGCTTCCTGCGCGGCGACGCGGCCCATGCGCGCCAGCTGCGACAGGCTCTGGCGGGCGGCTACCTGCCCGCGGCGCGGCGCTGGGCCTGTCCGCTGGTGCTGCAAGAGGGGCTGGTGAATGCCCAGACCCGCGTGCCGTTTGAGCAGTCCCTGGCGCGGGTGCTGGAGTCCATTCCGGCCGACCAGCCCGTGCTCATGTCGGTGACGGCACATGTGGGTGCGCTGCAGGGTGCCGGGCGGCCTCTGCGCTCGATGGTCAGCGAAGGCGATGAGCAGGCGTGGCGTGCCGCGCTGGCTGACCCGGCGCATCATGCTGCCTATGCCATTGCCATGGAGGGCGACCCTGTGGCGGCGGCAGTGGCCGCGCACCCGGCGGGTCTGGCCGAGACCGAGGTGATTCGCTCCTCGGGTCAGCCGGTCACGCGGGTGTACCAGTCGCTGCTATGGAAGCCGTAGCCACCGCGGCGGCGGGGCGCGGGGCATCGTACGGACGGATTTGCAGAGGGGCTCGCACCACCGCTGGTGCGGGCTTTTTCCTTGTCCATGAGCCGCGGGCTTATGCTGACGGACAGGGGTGATGGTGGCTCGGACCGTCCAGTTTGTAAAGGCGCACGCTTGTGGCAATGATTTCCTGGTCATCGAGGAGGCGCTGGCGGCGAACGGTCATGCGGCCATGGCACGCACGCTGTGTGCGCGTCACCTGGGCATCGGGGCCGATGGTATTGAGTTTCTCGAGCGCCGTGCGGATGGAAGCCTGTTTCTGCGGCTCTTCAACGCGGACGGCAGCGAGGCGGAGCTGAGCGGCAACGGCACACGCTGCGTGGCGGCGTGGCTGGCCGAGAGCGAAGGAACTGAAGACGTGGTGCTGGGCACGCATGGCGGCCCCCGGCGCTGTCGCGTGATGCGGCGTGAGGGTGCCGAGGTCTGGATCGAGAGCGGCATGGGTGTGCCGCGCATCACCGAGCGTCGCATCCGGGTGAACGGCGTCGAAGGCGAGATCGCCGGCGCCATGGTCAACGTCGGAAACCCGCACTTTGTGCTGTTTCCGGAGCGTGACGATTTCGGCAGCCACGGCCTCAGCTGGCAGGAGCTTGGCGCGAAGCTGAGTACCGATCCGGTCTTCCGCTTCGGGACCAACGTGGAGTTTGTCCATGTCCATGCGCCGGACCGGATCGAGTTCCGGATCTTCGAGCGCGGCTGCGGGCCGACCGAGTCCTCGGGCACGGGCACGTGTGCGTCGTCCGCGGCGGCCATCGCGCTGCGTGGCGCGACGCGGGAACTTACAGCAAGCGCCCCGGGTGGGACGCAGTCGGTGGCGTGGCCGGAGAACGGCCTGGAGATGCTGTTGACGGGGCCTGCGACGATTGTATGCACGGGCGAGGCCCGGCTTTGACGACGACGGGCAAGGGCAGGGACAAAAAAACCGGACGACCCACCCTGCGACGTGGAGCCAGGGTCGCGGTGGTGTCGCCTGCTTCCGCGGCAAGGCATGAGCTGATTGCAAAGGGGGTCGAAAGCCTCCGGACCTATGGGTATCAGCCTGTCATCATGCCGCATGCGCTCAGCCGTGGGCCGCTCTACTACGCCGGCGCCGCGGAACAGCGTGTGGCGGACCTGCATACCGCCTTTGCCGACCCTTCTATCGAAGGCATCTTCTGCACGCGCGGCGGATGGGGCTCGGCGGAGCTTCTGCCCCTGCTGAACCGTGAGCTGGTGCGGGCCAACCCCAAGGTGTTCGTGGGGTACTCGGACCATACGTCGCTGCAGGCGTGGTTCTGGCAGGAGTGCGGCCTGGCAACGTTTTATGGGCCGATGGTCGCGGCGGACTGGTCGCACAACGAAGGCGCGGATTTGCCCTCCTGGGAGGCCGCGATGGCCGGACACGAGTACGAACTCGGTGCGCCGGACGGCATGCGTGCGCTGCGGCCAGGCCAGGCGGCGGGACGGCTGCTTGGCGGCTGTCTGGCAATCGTGGAGGCGGGTCTCGGGACGCCCTGGAGTCTGCGTCTGGACGAGCCATGCCTATTGTTTCTGGAAGACATCGGTGTCAAGGCCTACCAATGGGACCGCATGCTGCAGCATCTGCGCTTTGCGGGTCTGATGAGCCAGGTGAAGGGCATCGTGCTCGGGGATATGTCGGCCAACGTGGATGCGACGGAGATGGGGCCGCTCGAGGCGGCGTGCCTGCACGCGCTGCGGAACTTCCCGGGGCCAATCGCGATCGGTCTGCGCTGCGGCCATGTGAGCCCGGGCAATCGGACCGTCGTTCTTGGAGCGAGTGCCATCCTGCACTGCCAAACCGGCGCCAGGTTGGTCGTCGGTGGCCGCGAGGGCAACGAAGCAGGAGACAGGTCTGCGGGGCCGAGAAAGAGGGCGGACGTTTTGCCCTTTCCAGGAACGCCGCGACAGGATGCCGGGGTGCAGGGTTGACGAACACAAGAGGCAAAGAAAACAAGCGCATCGAGAACAAGCGCATCCATTTGATCGGTATCTGCGGGACGGCCATGGCCTCGCTGGCCGGTATGTTGCAGGCCGGGGGGCACACCGTGACCGGCTCCGACACCGCGGCCTATCCGCCGATGAGCGATCAGCTCGCGGCCATGGGGATCGCCGTGATGGAGCCGTACCGCGCCGAAAACCTTGACCCGCTGCCGGACCTGGTCGTGGTGGGCAATGCGATCTCGCGCGGCAATCCGGAGCTGGAACGGGTGCTGGACGAGCGTATCCCGATGACCTCGATGGCGCAGCTGATCCATGACGAATTTCTGCAGGGCCGTGAGCGGCTGGTGGTCACCGGCACGCATGGCAAGACCACCACGACGAGCATGCTGGCGTGGATCTACGAAACGGCCGCGCGAAGGGAAGGGGCGGGTTCCGATGGAGCCGGCTCCAGGTGGAAGCCCTCGTTCCTGATCGGCGGTGTGGCCGAAAACTTCGGCACCAGCTTCCATGTGGAGCCGGGGACGCGGCCCTTTCTGCTCGAAGGCGATGAGTACGACACGGCGTTCTTCGACAAGGGACCCAAGTTCCTGCATTACTTCCCGGATGCCGCCATCCTGACGCATGTGGAGTTCGACCACGCCGATATCTACGCGGATCTGTCCGCGGTCAAGACCAGCTTCAAGCGGCTGGTGAATCTGCTGCCTAAGCGCGGCCGCCTGGTGGCGTTCGACGGCAGCGAGGCCGTGGACGAGTGCTGCGCCAGGGCCTTCTGCGCAGTGGAACGGTATGGCTTCCAGGCGTCCTCGCACTGGCGCATGACGGATTTTTTGCAGCAGGGCACGGTCTCGCGCTGGACACTTCTCCGTGCCGGCGAGACGTTCGCCCGGCTGGAGCTGCCCATGCCCGGGGAGCACAATGCCCTGAACGCCACGGCCGCGGCGGCGCTGGCAGCGGGGCAGGGCGTGCCGGTGGCCGCCATCGAGGAGGCGCTGCGGACGTTCGGGAGCGTAAAGCGTCGCCTCGAGGTACGGGCGGAGATCGGCGGCATCACGGTGATCGATGACTTCGCGCATCATCCCACCGCCATCCGCGAGACGCTGCGGGCCTTGCGTGCGGCCTATCGCGGCAGGCGTCTCCTCGCCGTGCTGGAGCCCCGTTCCAACACGCTGCGGCGCAACATCTTTGAACGCGAGCTGGTGGAGAGCCTTGCGCTGGCCGATGCCGTCGTGCTCGCGGACGTCTTTAAGAGCGAGGCCATCCCGGAGCCGGAGCGCCTGCACCCCGTGCAGGTGATCGCCCGGCTTACGGCACTCGGCACATCCGCCGTGCTGCGTGCCGATGCAGACGCCATCGTGGCGGAGCTGGCGCCCCGGCTATTGCCGGGCGATGTGGTGGCTATCCTGTCCAACGGCGGCTTTGGGGGCATCTACGACAAGCTGCCGCAGGCCCTTCAAGCGGCGCAGCCCTCACGGCCGGTGCCCACGCCCGCGCTGGCCGCAGCGGGGGGGAGCTGAGCCATGTGGGCCTCGCTGCGCATGCTGTCCGTCTTTGTTCTGCTCGGTGTCCCTGCGTCGCTGATCGGCATTCCATGGTCCGCTCTGCGAGGGGATTTCACGACGATGTACGGCTGGGGCATGGCGATCATCCGCCTGGGCGTCAAGGCTGCCGGCGTTCAGGTGCACCGGGTCGGCCTCCAGAATCTGCCCTCCCAGCCGAGCATCCTGATGAGCAATCACGTATCCAACCTGGATCCGCCGGTACTGTTGCCCTCGGTACCCGGGCAGACCAGCATCATGCTGAAGAAGTCGCTGATGAAGATCCCTCTGCTCGGAACGGCGATGCGCATGGGCAAGTTTGTGCCGGTGGCCCGCGGGCACTCCCGCGAGGACGCCATCCGCAGCGTGGCCGCCGCCGCCAGCGCCCTGCGCAGCGGCATGCACATCACGGTCTTCCCCGAGGGCACGCGCTCCCCGGATGGCCGCCTGCTGCCCTTCCGCAAGGGAGCGTTCTTTCTCGCCATGGAGACAGGCGCGCCGATCGTGCCGATTGTGATCCACGGCACGGCCCGCATGATGCCCCGCGATACGCTGAAGATGAAGCCGGGAACGGCCACGGTGGAGTTCCTGCCCGCAAGAAGGCCCGAGAACTTCGCCTCACGCGAGGACCTGATGGCAGCCGTTCGCAGCGACATGGAGGAGGCCCTGCAACGCTGGACGACCCAGTGAGGTCAGACCACTCTCCACGAAAGAAGACGCCCAGTCCCGCTTTCACGATTACCTCACGGCTTGTTGACGCCGTGCTTTACGTCTTGTTCCACGATTACTTCACGATCGCGTTATACCCATCGGTAAGCAGGCGCTGCCGCATGGCGTCAGCCTCTTTCTTATCGTGAAAAGGCCCGACCTGGACGTGGATGAAGTGATCCGCGTCCGTGCTGCGTGCCGTGACGCCGTAGCCGCGGGCACGAAGCGCCCCGACCAGCAGCTCAGCATCCTCCTGGTGCGAGACCGCAGCCACCTGCACCATGAAGCTGCCTGCACCGGCCACCGGTGCGGAAGAGCTCAGCGCAGAAGGCGGCACGGCTACCGGCGCGCGCACGATCGGGGCCGGCACCGGCGTCACCGGCTTGGCGGGAATGGGCTTTGTCACAGCTTCCGTCGTAGTACCACTTCCATCCGTCGCCGGGGTGGGGGCGGGCGGCCGACGAACCGGTTTCGGCGCAGCGACTGTTGTCGTCACCGGGGACGTTGAGTCCATGGGAGATCCGGCCGCTGGCTTGTTTCCGCTGGACGGTGCAGGCAAAGGAGCTTCGGTGGCGACATCCGACAGGTTCAGCGGCGTGGGGGCGGACTTGCGTCCCATGTTGAAGCCGAAGCCGAAGAAGGCCCCACAAAGCACCACCAGGCCCAAAAAGATGGCAAGCAGGGAGCCGGTGCTGAGGGTGAGTTCCCGCTCGTGTCGGGGGTTCTCTTCGTCGTCGAGGAGGTGATCCATGTCTGTCCTACGTGTCTGGGGAGCGCCAGGTTCGCTCTAGAAGCGGAGATAGAAGCC